>CAJTOO010000008.1 GCA_910577735.1 uncultured Lachnospiraceae bacterium | reverse complement strand
TTATTTACCAACCGCAGCAATAAACCCCTGACGAGAGCCGGAGTGACATATATTTTGAAAAAATATGCTGCACAGGCTCAGGCAATGGGAATAAAGGATATCTCCGATGAAATCACACCGCATTGGCTGAGGCATAGCAAAGCAATGCATCTGCTTCAGTCCGGAGTCAATCTTGTTTATATCAGAGATCTACTGGGACACTCTGATATTTCAACAACCGAAATCTATGCACGGGCAGACGAAAAAATGAAGCGAAAAGCATTGATGGAAGCTTACAACAGTCCATCATCTGACGAACTGCCAGCGTGGAAAAAGGATAAAGACCTTCTTGATTGGTTGAAATCTTTGTAAGGGTTTACCCCTGATTATGCAAAGTTCAAAAGAGCCTATACCCTATAAAATCAGCAAAAGTGTAGGCTCAACTTTGCATAATAACTTACTTTTCATAACCCACACCGCCTTTCTGGTTTGCGATTGCGATTATTTTACACATGATAATTCTCCTTTGCTTCTACTAATTTTCTTTTACGTTGCTTTTCCTGACTTCCACATAAGTCCTGTAATATTTCTTTGTCCCTTTGTTTGGGAACATATCGGAAAACTCCGTCACCTCGATTTTCGGGTTACGCTGTAAAATCTTCCCGAACCACTTAATATCGTTCTTCGTTCCCATAAGCCTGACTTTTAACATCAATCCCGTCCTCCAAGCATGGCGTACAAGTTGTGGTTATATGTTACATATTCCGGATAACGAATCTGTACCGCCTGCCAAAAATAAGGCGCATAGGCACAGCAGAACAGTTCTTCCACTGTGTACCGTCTGCACTCGTCCACCTGTTCCTCCGCATCATCATAGTCAAGGACACTCGGCGTACCATTGCAGTAAAGGTTAAACGCCATCCTGACTACTTTTAAGCTCCCGCTGGTCTGCCAGCCTTCATGCAGACACTCCGTTTTTACACAGCCTGTCTTAAAGTTATAAATGCTGTTGATATTTCTTCTTGTGTCATCGCTGATACCAAGACAATATACAAGCGCTTTGTGGTACACGTCCTGATACCTGACCTCTTTCAATTTCTCGTAGTAGAATTTTTCATGTGCATCGCTGATAAAAGTAATCGCTTTCTCTGCACTTAACGCTGTATTGTTCTTCATAAATTCATTCCTATTATTTTGAATTTGTAAAAAGAAATAGGACTAAGCTAGTTTTAACAGCATTTCTGCCATTCACTAATTTAGTCCTATCTAAATCATCAATATGAAATTGTTTACCTTCTACCCTCCTTATGCTATACTAAAACCAGTAACTCATTGCTTTCAGGCACTTTGAGTTACATTACTGACATTTCTTCCTATTTTCTTTTGAATCGGCGCCGTCCAAATGAAAAATCAGAAATGCTTTGATGCAAAACTACATTTTTTCATTAGGACTAAATTCGGCGGAAACCCTTGATTTCTCAATGGATTTTTCAACCTGTCATTATAATAACTCAAAGCCCCGCCGGCGTACAGGCCCATCCTAAACCCAGCACATTGGCAATCAGGTTTGTAGCAATATACTCCCTTGCCGGATGTCCCTTGGGAATCCTTGGGAAAAGGAAACTGATAAAGGGCTGAATCCCCCGCGTCAGCTTCGCAATCAAGCCTGACTTTTGTGCGATCTCCATAAGCCCCACCCACAGCGCCATGACACCTATCATCGTGATACACAATGATACTGCATCCCCCGCAGAATCCAGCGCCGCATTAGTCACCTCTGCCATCTTTCCCGTGAAAGCGCCATACACAACGCCAATCAGAATCATAAATGCCCAAATATAATTTAACATGTCAACCCTCATGCTGCATTTATACTTAGAATAATTTATGAATCATTCCTTCCTGATATGTTTCCTGTCAGAAGGAAAGTCCTGCACTTTCACGCGCCTTTTCCAGTACTTCCACTACCTCAAGTGTCTTTTCCAACCGTTTATAACATTCCGCATAGTTATTTTCCTGCACCAGACGCATGATTCCCTGCACCGGAAGAAGCCATTGATTTCTATTGCCGATTCGTTTGGGATATAGTTCTACATCTAGCTTTATCAACGCCTTTAAATCCCGAAGAGGTCTGTCTTCCTCAAAATACAGAAACCTGACATCGCAAAAAACTTCTGACCATGAGAAAGCATAACGTTATTGTTTCTATATCTCTTTGTAAAGCAATATGTTAAAATATTTTAGTAATACGAGGATATTTTACACGCCTGTCTGTAAACTCATCCGGCAGACGGGCACAGAAAGGAAATCACATGACCCCGGAAATCCTGCTCTTAGAAGATGACGACAGTCTTAACCTCACCGCGAGTCTGAAGCTGCAAAAAGAAGGCTACACAGTACACAACGCCTTTTCCGTTCAGGAAGCAGAAAAGCTCTATCAGTCATACAACATATCCCTCATCATCTGTGACATCACCCTGCCGGATGGAAATGGTCTGGATTTCTGCGCCCAGATCAGAAGGGAGAGTGATGTTCTCTTCCTGTTTCTGACAGCCCTTGACACCGAAGAAGATATGATGGCCGGCTACAAAAAGGGTGCAGATGACTATATCACCAAACCCTTTTCCCTGAATGTACTGGTCTCCAAGGTAAATGCCCTTATGAAACGCCTGCCGAAAGAAATTCCTGACTGTATCGTTTCCGGTGATATTACTTTATATCCGGAGGCAAAGCGTGCCTGCAAAGGCGGCCTGACGCTTGCTCTGACCGCCAGAGAATATTCCCTGTTGTGCTTTTTTATGGAAAATCCGCTGCACATCCTGTCCCGCAATCAGCTTTTAGAATCCATATGGGATATTGACGGCAATTTTGTAGATGAAAATACTCTTTCCGTCAACATTCGGCGTCTGCGGGAAAAGATTGAGGACGACCCCTCTTCCCCATCCATCCTGAAAAACGTCCGGGGATTGGGATATATCTGGGAAAGGAACTGTGAAAAGCGATGAAAAAAATTTATGATGCATCTCATCCCTATCTGAAAATATACTTCCCTCTTGTGGGGATCTACCTTCTCTTCACACTGTCCATTGGCTTTGTTGGATTTGAATTCTTAAACACACAGTATACCCAGGAGCTAAGACTGCTCAGCAATATTGCCGGTGCGGTCCTTTCCGAACATCCTGATCTGGAAGAAACACTTCTTGATGCAATTCAAGATACAGAAGGCAAATATACCGATCAAGGACTAAACATTCTCAGCAAATACGGTTATGGAAGCGATCTGTCCATGTATGACGACATACAATATCGTGATACGCTTACGGAATTCCTTTCATTATGCTTTCTCTTTATCTTTCTTTCCCTGTTCATCATCACAGTTTGTTTCACGCTGCTTGACAGGAAGCATAACAAGCAGGAAAAATATCTGCTGACCTTGTTGGATCACTTTCTGTCAGAAGATTATTCTTCCCTGGAGCAGCGCAGCGAAATACACACTTTTTTTGACGATGCGTTTACCGACGCCCTTTTGAAACTGGGACACAAACTAAGACTTAAGACACAGATGCTTTCCGAAGAGCGGGACACTACCAAAACCTTAGTGACCGATATTTCTCATCAGCTGAAAACACCTGTCAGCGCCCTCAAGAACTGCCTTGCCATGAGCATGGAAGCCGATTCTCCCATAGAGCGGGACGCCTTTTTGGAAAGATGTTCCTTACAGCTTACAAAGCTGGAAGCCCTGATGGAGAATCTGATCAACATCTCTCGTCTGGAAACTTCCCTGATCATCCTGCATCAGACCAAAAGCGCTTTGTCAGATATTCTCCTTGATGCTGTGAATACGGTATATGTGAAAGCTCTGCAAAAGACAATTACCATAGAAGTTTTAAATACTTCTGAGCCGAAAAACGAGGATTCTTCCTCTGACCTTGTGTTGTCTTTAGACAGAAAATGGACCACTGAGGCGCTGGCAAACATCCTGGACAACGCCATCAAATATTCCCCTGCCAAAAGCGTCATCAACGTGCGGCTCAGCAAACTTTACAGCTATGTCCGGATAGAAATAGAAGATGCCGGCATCGGCATCCCCAAAAATGAATACAATAAGATTTTTAAACGCTTTTACCGAGGCCAACACCCCACAGTACAGCAATATGAAGGTTCCGGCGTAGGACTCTATCTCAGCCGCAGAATCATAGAAGAACAAGGAGGTTCCATTACGGTAAAGCCAGCCGTCAGACAAGGGAGTATATTTGTAGTACAACTTCCTTTGTCCGGATAACAAGATCTGGTTAACCATCTGAAATTTAAAAATTGCATTCTGTAAGTCTCTTGTAAGATTTCTGTCTTATGCTGTATTTATACCAAACATACCCTGCCGGCAGCCGACTGCATATCTGCATTGTCCATGTCAAACTGGTTCGTTACCGGATGGGGCTCAGAAAGGCAGGCTTATATCCATGAAAGAACACACAAACATCATTTTAAGGACAGAAAACTTATGCAAATATTACGGCACCGGTGATAATCTGGTCAAAGCGGTGGACTGTATAGACCTTGCAATCAGACAAGGAGAGTTTGTCTCCATCGTGGGAAAATCCGGAAGCGGTAAGTCTACGCTGCTCCACATGCTGGGGGCACTGGACAATCCAACCTCCGGCAGTGTCCTGATTGATGGTGAAGATATATCTTCCTTCAAAGAAAACCGGCTCTCCCAGATTCGCCGCCGCAAGATTGGCTTCATCTTCCAATCCTACAACCTGATTCCTTCCTTAAATGTGTGGGAAAATATCGTGCTCCCGCTGGGCCTCGATAATAAGTCCCTTGACAAGCCTTTTATCCGGGATATCGTGAAAACACTCGGCTTGGAAAATAAAGTAAAGAATCTCCCCAACACCCTCTCCGGCGGCCAGCAGCAGCGCTGTGCCATAGCCAGGGCCATCGCTGCCAAACCTTCCATTATCCTGGCCGACGAGCCTACCGGTAATCTGGACACAAAGACCGGGGACGAAGTGATGGCACTCTTAAAGGCCTCTGCCAAAAAGTACGGCCAGACATTGGTAGTCATCACACATAATGAAGAAATCGCACAGATGGCTGACCGCACTGTCATGATTGCCGATGGAAAGGTGGTGGGCTGATATGAAGAAAACGGTCTTCCGTCTGGCTTTCAGCAAACTGCGCTATCACAAAAGCCGCACCCTGCTGACCGGCATTTCCATTATGCTTACCACAATGCTGTTAATGGCTATTGGTACCACCGGTATCGGCAGCATTGATATGAGCAGGCAGCTTGCAGTGGCACAGTCAAACTATCATGCAGCCTTCCGGCTCACGCAGCCGGAGCAACTTTCCATCCTGTCAAAGCATATTAATGTGGAATCCTTAAATACCATAGAACCCTTCGCACAGATCATATATGGTAAAATGAACGGTACTCTGAGTCTTTCCGAGACAGTCAAAGACGGCATCTACATTAGCAACTTTGAACTTATAGAAGGCCATTTACCCGAACAGGAAAATGAAATCTGTTCTCTGCCCGCCTTTTTTGAACGCGTAGGGGCAGAGCCTGTTGTGGGCGGCACGGTAACGCTTTCTTTCCGCGTAAACGGAAAAGGGGAAATACAGACCAAAGAATTTACCATCTGCGGTCTGCTTACGGACAGGGAAATCTCCACAGAGATTTCAGACAGCCGCATTGCCTGGAGCGCCTATATTTCCCGTGCACTTTTGGCACAGTATGAGAAAGCCGGGCTCTATGAAGCATCTCCCTCTGCATATCTGCGCTTTTACGGTGAGGACGAGCTTTCCTATGATGAAATGGAAAACAAAATTAAAAGTACAGCGTCAGATATTGGCCTAGGAGAAGAGTATATCTCCATGAACAAACAGTATCTGTCCACTATGACAAATCCCGGCACGGAGACCATGCTCATTGTAGTTTTTGTCAGCCTGATTGTCATCCTATTCTCTGCGCTGGTCATCTACAGTATTTATTATGTAGGCGTAATCACGGATATCCAGGAAATCGGAAAACTGAAAGCCCTGGGTGCTTCCCGGAAACAGATTGCCAGACTGTTCTTCTGTCAGGGCGGCATTGTCTGCGCTTTCGCAATCCCCCTTGGGCTGTTAATCGGTTATCTTCTGCCCTATATCCTGTTCCCGCAGATCATACAGGCAGCCGGCAGTACTGCCCTGGATTCTTCCTACTTGGAATATCTGCTGAATATCAAGGGGCAAATCCATATGTTTTCCCTGCCATTTCTGGTACTGGTAGTCATAGCAGTACTGATTACCGTATGGGTATCTCTGCTAAAACCCATCCGCATGGCCAAAAAGGTATCCCCGGTGGACGCCATCCGTTATCAGGAAAACACTACGGATTGCAAAAGCCGCAAAGGACATCTAACAGTAAAGGTTTCCACCCTGACCTGGTCCAATCTTTCGCGCAATAAAAGACGTACTGCCGTCACCATGCTTACCATGGGCTTAAGCTGTGTTCTCTTTATCTGTGTGTCGGCTGTATTAAGCAGCACCAGCGCAGAAGATCTGGCGAGGCGTAATATAAAACAGGGAGATTTTCGCCTCTCACTGGATTATTCCTATCATGACATGGAATATCCCGAAAATAACCTGAATCAACTTGTACAGCAGGACTATTTCAACGAAACCTTTCTGGAACAGCTTGCTTCTATAGAAGGGGTAGAATCCATAGAACGCGACTCAGGTAGAATCCTTTCCTCCACAGATATGGAATCTGCTATATATGAAGCTTTGGATAACCGCCTGCCACTCTCCTATTTTACCAGAAAGGAAGTTCCTCAACTGTCTGCTCATCTGAAAGCAGGCAGCATCGACTATGACCGCATGACAGCCGAAAACGAAATCCTCTGTACCCATGTTTATTCCTTTGATATGTATAAGCTTGCCATAGGTGATGTTTTTCCGCTGACGCTCTACGACGGTGACCGGGAAATTCCGCTTACTGTGACGCTGGCTGCTTTGACACAGGTAGATGCTGATTACCCGCTTCTGATCATGACAGAAGACACCTGGAACAATCTGGGACTGACTTATGATCCCACCACAGATATATATATACATGTGAAAAAGGCTCAATATGATGACGTTAAGAAGACGCTCCAGGATATCGCAGCTTTAAATGAACATTTCGAGCTCTACGCCATGGATGAGGAACTGAGCATCGGACGCTACAGCGTAAGTATGATCAAGTACCCAATATACCTGCTTCTCCTTCTGATTGCCGTGATTGGATTTATGAATCTGATCAACACTATGATTACCAGCATCGTCACCCGCAAGAAGGAAATCGGTATCCTGCAGGCCCTGGGTCTGTCCAACAGACAGCTAGTTCATATGCTGGCCGGGGAAGGAATTATTTTTACTGCCGGAACACTCTTCATCAGCGTAACCCTTGGGAACCTGTTCGGATATCTGTTGTTTCTTTATGCTAAAGACGAGCATTTTATGAGTTTAAGCCGTTATCACTATCCTCTCTGGGAGACCATTGGCCTTACACTGGTATTATTGGTTGGTCAGATTGCAATCACATGCTTTATCAGTAAAAGAGTAGAGAAAGAAAGTCTGATTGAGAGGATACGAAGCCAAGAATAGGAGAAAATTCCTGCGGAATTATCTCCTTGAGATTCGCATCAGGCGAATCTCGGCGGTATATCAGTATTTACGAATCTGACGCCGTTGCTTCTTATGGCATTGCTTACAAACTTGACCTGATTCCCACTTTATTCGTCCACGGCTTCCGGCTCTCCGCTGGTCGCCCGGACAATCGTTTCATAGGGCAAAAGGTTCGGATTCTCCATGTGAAAGCACCTCCATTTCTTTATGCAGGAGTTGTGAGGTCCTGCAGGTTTGATACCCGATCGTACTCCGGCAAAGATAACAGGGCGGCGGCAAGTTCCCCTTTGGGTTCAGAGAGCAACAGATTCCAAAACCATTTTTGAAAAATTAGTCCAATGCATATTTTTTATACTCTTTCTTGTAAAAAGAAATAGAAAGAATCATGGAAATTGTCCAGCCAATCGGCCATGCACACCAAATGCCGATTGCAGAACTTACTAAATCTGAAAGAACAAAAGCTAAAACCACCCGAAGAATTAAATCCGTAAATGTCGCAGCCATGAACTGACGCATGGCGCTCACTCCCCTAAGTATACCATCTGCAACTAATTTAACGGATACGACAAAATAAAACGGAGATAATATCCACAAAAATTCTTTTCCGGTCATAAGGGCTGCCACAGAACTTCTTTCCATGAATAAAAGAAGAAGGTATCTGCCAAAGAAAATATAAATAATACAAAACGGGATGCACAGACACCATACCATTTTAATTCCGGCATGAAAACCCTCTTTGATTCGTCCGTATTTATGGGAGCCAAGATTTTGTGCGGAAAAGTTGGAAATTCCATTGCCGATTGTGGTAAATGATGTGATCACCATATTATTCAATTTCACTGCCGCAGAATAACCTGCTATGACAGAAGCACCGAAGCCGTTGATAACACTCTGTATAAGGATATTGCCAACAGAAATAAAGCTTTGCTGCAAAATGCTTGGAACAGCTATTACCACAATCTTTTTCATAAGTTCCCTGTCAAATAATTTTGGTTTTTCTGTTACTTGAATTTTTTTAAGTCTTATCCATACAGTCAAGGCTGCTAGGATGCAACTGGCTCCCTGACATAAAAAAGTTGCCCATGCGACACCGGCAACGCCCATATGGAAGGCTTTTACAAATAGAATATCCACAGCAATATTTGATGTTGACGATACTGCAAGAAAATAGAACGGTGTCTTGGAATCGCCCAATGCAGAGAAAATTCCAGTTGCAATATTGTAAAAAAATACAAATGGAAGCCCCCATATATAAATATCTAAATATAACTTTGAATCAGAAAACACTTCTTGCGGTGTTCTGATTAAATAGAGCAGCAAGCCACAGCCCAAAGTACCTGTAACCATTAACATTAGGCAGAGAACGGCACTAAAAATACAGGCTGTAGATACCGCTGTTTTTAATCTGCCGTATTCTTTTGCACCAAATAATTGTGAAACAATAACGGAGCAACCCATATTGCATCCAAATGCAAATGCAATAAAGATAAGCGTAATTTCATAGCTGTTTCCAACAGCTGCCAGTGCATTTTCCCCAATAAACTTACCTGCAACCAAACTGTCCGCTATGTTGTAAAGCTGTTGAAAAATAATACTGCCAAATAATGGCAGGCAGAATCTCCATAATACTGTTTGTGGATTCCCCACTGTCAAATCTTTGTTCATAGCTTTGTTCATAGCATCATATCCTTTCAGTTTTCAATTTACTTCTTGCTAAAAATGTATTATAATACAATTTGTGAAATACGAAAAATATATATAATACATAGAAGAAATATAAAAAGTATATGAATATTAATTTTGAATACTATAAAATATTTTATTTTGTGGCGAAATATGGAAATATAACAAAAGCGGCCACCGCATTAGGCAGTAACCAGCCGAATGTAACACGAATTATAAAATTGTTGGAATCACAGTTGAATTGTAGACTGCTTATACGCGAAGCAAGAGGAATCAGATTGACAGAGGAAGGAAAAAACCTCTATTCTCATGTAGAAATCGCGTACAGTCACCTATTGAATGCACAAGAGGAAATATGCAGGCAGGATTCGCAAATATGTGGCACTGTAACGATAGGAGCAACAGAAACTGCTTTACATTTGTTTCTGCTAAACTTTCTACATAGCTTTAAGCTGAAATATCCAGCAGTTAGAATTAAGATTTATAACCAATCAACACCTGAAACGGTTAAGCATCTTATCAGTGGAAGATTTGATTTTGCAGTGGTCACAACACCTTTGGAAATACATAAGTCGTTTTCTGCTGTAAAAGCATTGGATTTTGACGAAATTCTAGTAGGCGGAACACAATATATAGATTTATGTAATATTTCCTTAGAACTTCGAGATATATGTAAGTATCCACTGATTGGACTGGGCAGGGAAAGTGCAACATACCATTTTTATAAAGAATTCTTCATAACACAAGGAATAGATTTGGAACCTGATATGGAAGTTGCTACATCTGACCTTATGCTGCCTTTAATAGAAAAAAATTTAGGCATTGGATTTGTGCCGGAAAAATTGGCAAAACCGTTATTGGCAGAAAAAAAACTAGTGCAGATACCATTTGATTATAATATTCCAAGCCGTTCTATACAGATTATTTCAGATAAAAAGCGAGGAAGAAGTCTTACAGCGGATACTTTCTATAAATTTTGCATAAGTAAGATAGACAAGTAATATTTCAGTTGTTCCTCATATTAATATTAAGGATAAGAGGGATTCCGTAGTAGTCGGCATTCGTGGGAAAATCAAAACTTTTGGATTTTCCCACAATGCTTGTCTTTTTGGTCTTTGGTTTTTTGGGTACGGAATAATGTGGTACTGGCGGTTTATCTCTTCTTTTCGGTTACTTGCTTCTTTACTGTACATGAGCATTCTATCAGGAGTTAAACTACGGCATCATCTGGGATTACAGCGATACGGACGACTATGAGGTTCTCCTGCAGATGGAAATGTGGGCTGATTATCTCATGCAGGACGATTCCTACTTCCATGTGTATCACTTTAACGATTTTGACAGTCCGATAGCCCTCTACAGGCGTTTTCTCTCCGGGGAGGAAACGGTACAGATGCGGAAAGATGTATGGTACTATGGTGACGCACAAGCTGACATGTAAAAGCCCTTGCTGATATTCCGTTTTGTTTCTGAACATCAGCAAGGGCTTTCTCTTTATCGTTCCGTTTAAAATTTATCACATAATCTATAATCTACCACTCCACCACCGCCGATGCCCAGGTCAATCCGCCGCCAAAACCGCTCATGGCTATCTTCATGCCCGGCTTTAACATTCCTTTACGGTTCATCTCATCCAGCAGAATCGGCACGCTGGCCGCAGAAATATTTCCACAGTGATCCAGGCTGATGGGGAACTTATCCTCCGATACGTGCAGCCTCTTAGCTACCGACTGTAAGATCCTGATATTAGCCTGGTGCAGTGCAAAGTAATCAATGTCCTCCACCGTAAGTCCTGCCGCCTCAATGGTCTTTTGTAAAGAGGAAGGCACTGCTGTCACCGCAAACTTATAGACTTCCTGTCCGTCCATATGTATATAGGCAAGTTCCTTTGGGGTATCCACCAGGGGATTATTGTTGGTACGGTTCTCACATGCAAGAACAGCTCCCCTGCTGCCATCCGATCCCTGGTCAAAGGCAAGTAAGCCGGTACTCTCATCCGCACACACTACCACCGCTCCCGCTCCATCTCCGAACAGGACACAGGTACTGCGGTCATTCCAATCCATAATCTTGGAAAGTGTCTCCGCGCCCAGTACAAGAGCCATTTTATACATCCCTGCCTGCAGATAGGCATTGGCAATATTTAAGGCAAACATAAACCCGGAACATGCCGCATTGATGTCAAACGCCACCGCCTGGTCTGCACCCAGCGCCGCCTGTACTTCGCAGGCACAGGAAGGCGTTACATGATCTGCCGTCACCGTTCCCAGAATAATCAAATCAATCTCCTGGGCCGTCACGCCTGCGTTCTCCAAGGCACGTCTGGCAGCTTCTGTGGACATGCTGGCTGTGGTTTCCTCTTTAGCCAGGTGTCTCTCTCTGATTCCTGTCCTGCTGCTGATCCATTCATCGGAAGTATCCATGATCTTGGACAGATCATCGTTGGTCACCACATGCCCCGGCAGGCAGCTTCCTGTTCCTATGATTCTCGTTTTCATGTATTTCTCCCCGCTCATATTTATTCTAGTTTCCGTATACTTATTATAACATACACCACTAACCACGCAATCAGCAGACTCCTGCCCGGGCTGGCCGAAATTCATCCATGATATCTTTTACATGTTCCAGCTTTGTAGCCCGATATGCATTCGCCCCACAGAACAAAAGTGCTTTATCCACCTTGCCCTTCACGGCATTTACCAATGCATCCGTGATACAGTATGGTGTCTGATCCGGCTTACAGGTACTGATACAAAGATGACATTTCCCATGGGGCACCGGCCCCTCCTTTGCTCTTTTCATAAAAGGATTTAAAATGGCACGTCCAGGCATACCCACAGGACTCTGCACAATCACAATATCTTCTTGCCTGGCATCAATATAGCTCTGCTTATAGGCCGCATCCGCATCACATTCATAGGTAGTGACAAACCGGGTAGCCATCTGCACTCCTGCCGCTCCCATTTCCACATAATGTTCCATATCTTCACGGGTATATATCCCACCCGCCATGATGACCGGAATCTCTGTCTCATGCTGTGACGCTGTCTCATTTACCTGTGCAATAATGGCCTTCACTTCCTCGTCATAATGAAGGCTGTCGATATCGTCCAGCTGCTCCTTATGAAATCCCAAGTGTCCACCGGCTAACGGCCCCTCAATCACCACTGCATCCGGCAGTCTGCTGTACTTCTTCCACCAGTATCTCATGATGACCTGTGCTGACTTGACGCTGGATACAATGGGGGCAAGCTTTGTCTTAGCTGCTCCAACAATCTTTGGCAGATCCATGGGCAGCCCTGCCCCGGATATGATGAGGTCGATTCCCGCCGCCACTGCGGCTTTTACATATTCTTCGTATTTTCTGGTCGCCACCATGATATTGACGCCCAGAATACCGCCTTTGGCAATCTGTCTGGCCTTCTCTATCTCTGTACCTATAGCCCGCAGATTCGCTCCTATGGGATCTGTATCAAAGTCCGGCTCCCGATATCCTATCTGCGCTGTGGAAATCACGCCAATCCCACCCTCGGCAGCCACCGAGCCAGCCAGGGATGAAAGGCTCACGCCGACGCCCATACCTCCCTGAATTACCGGGATCTGCGCCACCTGATCACCTATTGTTAATGGTTTGATATTTACCATATTTTATGGCCTCACCTTTCTGATAATCCATTGATATTCTATATCTTTGGCCTTATGCTTCTCCAATTGCGAAGGTAAGTTCTGCCTGTGTAACCAGCTTGCCGTCCACATAGGCTTTCGCTGCACCCACACCAATGGGGCCCTTAATCTTAATAATTTCCGTCTCCAGAGTAAGTACATCCCCCGGTACTACTTTTCCCTTGAATTTTGCATTATTAATGGCTGCAAAATAGGCTGTTTTCCCCTTATACTCCGGCTGACTTAAGATTGCCACTGCTCCCGTCTGCGCCAGCGCTTCCACAATCAGTACGCCCGGCATAACGGGCTCCTTTGGAAAATGTCCCGCAAAAAAGGGTTCATTGTAGGACACACACTTTTTTGCTACCACACGCTTACCCTCTTCCAGTTCCTCTATCGTATCAATCAGCATAAAGGGTTGTCTGTGAGGTATAATCTCCATAATCTCTTTCGCTTTCATCAGTGACATCCATCTTTCCTCCCATTCTTTCATGCCGCTTCGCGCCGCTTATTCCTTTCGTGCAAACTCGAAAGCCCGCGCTGACAGCGCTCCCTGTTCGGTTTCACCGAACGCTTTCTCGTTGATGGCGCCGTAAAAACAAATGTCGCTTCGCGCCGCTTGTTTTTACTTAGCGCTCATCATATTTTTTCACAAGAAGACTTGCGTTATGCCCGCCAAATCCAAGGGAATTGGACAGCGCATATTTAAATTCCTCTGTGTAAGGCTCTACACAATAATTTAAATCACACTCCTCATCCGGCACCTGATACCCCACTGTCTTGTGAATATATCCTTCCTGCAATTCTTTGACACAGGTAACAAACTCGATTGCACCTGCCGCGCCTAAAAGGTGTCCTACCATGGACTTCGTGGAATTGATCTTAATATCCTTTGCATGATCTCCAAAGAGAAGTTTGATCGCTCTTGTCTCAAAGAGATCATTGTGGTGTGTGCTGGTTCCATGAGCATTGATGTAGGTGATATCATGCAGCGCAAGCCCGGCATCTTTGACCGCATATTCCATAGCCTTAGCCGCACCCTCTCCATCCTCTGCGGGAGAAGTGATATGATACGCATCGGAAGAGCAGCCATAGCCTGCCACTTCGGCATAAATCTTCGCGCCTCTCGCTTTAGCGTGCTCTAACTCCTCAAGCACCACCACAGCGGCGCCTTCCCCCATAACGAAACCATTTCTTTCTTTGTCAAAAGGAATGGAACATCTCTCGGGATCTTCCGAAGTGGATAACGCTGTAAGAGCGGAAAAGCCACCAATGCCAATAGGACATACGCTGCCTTCTGTACCGCCTGCCACCATCACTTCTGCATCTCCGTACTGAATCGCGCGGAATGCCTCACCGATGGAATTTGTCCCTGTAGCACAAGCTGTCACCACATTGATGCTCTTGCCTTTTAATCCAAATTGTATAGACACGTTGCCAGCCGCCATATTGGAAATGGTGAGAGGTACAAATAAAGGCTCAATCCTGCCAGGGCCTTTCTCCACAAGTCTGCTATGAGAGCGCTCCATCGCCTGCAGGGAACCTGTGCCGGAACCTACAGACACGCCTACGCGGTAAGGATCTTCTTTCTCCATATCAATGCCGGCATCCTCTAAGGCCTCTTTGGTTGCCGCTACTGCATACTGGGAGAAAGGCTCCATTCTCTTAGCAGCCTTAAAGTCCATGTAATTCTTGCCGTCAAAGCCTTTTACCTCTGCTGCCAGTTTACATTTGAAATCTGTTGTATCAAACTTTGTAATGGGTGCAAAGCCGATTCTGCCTTCTTTAATACCAGCCCAGAACTCTTCTACACTCAATCCGATGGGGGTGATCGCTCCCATTCCTGTTACCACGACTCGTCTGCTCATTTCGCTGTTTCAACTCCTTTTCTATGCTCTTATTGGTAATATTGATGCTTGTTCTTCTTTTGCGGCTGTTAGATGGCCATGCCGCCGTCTACGGAGATGACCTGTCCTGTAATATAGCCAGCCTTATCGCTTGCCAGGAAGGCCACTGTTTCCGCAATATCTTTGGGTGTGCCTACGCGCTTCAATGGAATCTGTGTTAGGGTCGCCTCTTTCGCTGTATCTGTCATGGCCTGCGTCATATCCGTATCAATAAATCCTGGCGCCACCGCATTGACGGTGATATTTCTGCTTGCCAGTTCTCTTGCCATGGACTTGGTCAGACCAATCACACCAGCCTTAGATGCCGCATAGTTAGCCTGTCCGGCATTACCCAGCACACCGCTGACAGAGGACAGATTGATGATTCTTCCCGCCTTCTGTTTCAGAAAAGGGCGATACATATGCTTGATCGTGTTGAAGGTACCTTTCAGATTGGTATCCATCACTGCGTCAAAGTCATCTTCCGTCATCTTAATCATCAGGTTATCCCTCGTAATCCCTGCATTGTTCACAAGAATATCAATATGTCCGAAAGCCGCCAGCATATCTGTGATCATCGTTCCGCAGGCCTCATAATCCGCTACACTGCACTGCACTGCAGCTGCTTTTCTTCCCATGGCTTCCACCTGCGCCACAACTTCCTCTGCCTTCTCTTTAGAACCATTATAATTCACAATCACATCCGCACCATACGCTGCAAGTGTCAGCGCAATCTCTCTGCCAATTCCTCGCCCTGCGCCTGTCACCAATGCTACTTTTCCTGACAACATATCTTAACCCTTCCTTCCCTTGCAGTCATTCTGCTTCACAGATGAACTGCTTATATTTATGATAGGACTTAGCTGAGTTTCTCCAGATCCTCTATCTTTTCTATATTGATCACTTTCACGTCCCGATTAATCTTTCTCATGAATCCTGAGAGAGTCTTTCCGGGCCCAATCTCAATAAAGGTGTCCACACCGTCTGCAATCATACGTTCTACCGTTTGCTGCCATTTCACGGAAGACGAAACCTGTTTCTCCAGCAGCGGCTTTACCTCTGCCTTATCTTTCACATAATCCGCAGTCACATTGGCAATATATGGAACCTGAATATCATGGATTTCCACTGTTTCCAGCTCCTTCGCCAATTTCTCCCCGGCACCCACTAACAAGGGTGAATGGAAAGGACCGCTGACCTTTAACTGTACACATCTTTTGGCGCCTGCTGCCGTCAGCTTCTCCACAGCCGCCTGCGCTGCGCCTTCCTCTCCGGTAATGACAATCTGTCCCGGACAGTTATAATTAGCAATGGTCACCATACCGGGTGTTTCCTCACAGATCTGTTCAATCACTGCTGTGTCCAGACCAAGCACCGCTACCATAGCGCCGCCCTGGGGTACAGCTTCCTGCATGTAGATACCGCGCTTACGCACCACTTTAAATACATCCTCAGGCGTCATAACACCGCTTGCCACCAGCGCACCATATTCACCGAGACTCAGCCCCCCTGTCACATCAGGTTTCACACCCTTCTGCTCAACTGCCTTTAATAATGCCACCTCTGTGGCCAACATGGCAATCTGGGTATATTCCGTAATATTAATCTGATCATTCTCCTGGAAACAAAGCGCCTCTACATCAAGGCCGCTGGCCTTACTGGCCAGCTCAAACATTTCTTTGCAGACCGGAATCTGCTCATAGAAGTCTTTACCCATTCCCACATACTGCGCTCCCTGTCCGGGAAACATAAACGCTGTTTTACCCATGATCCACTCCACCTTCCTGTGTTTTCAAATAGTTTGAATTTCAAAGTATTTGTGTGTAAAAAAAGCAAGCCACGCAGCTTGCTTTTTCAGCATCTCTCTGCATTTTCTATCTCATGACAAATCTAACAAACTCCATTGCGAAATCCTGCTTGGATTATCGCAGCTTTAACAGAACTTCAGCCTGATCCATGATTTCCGTAATCATTTCCGCACAAGTCTGCTCCTTACTGACCATACCCGCAATCTGTCCTGCCATAAGGGTTCCTGCTACCACATCACCCTCTACCACTGCTTTGCGAAGGGAGCCAAGCGTAAGATGTTCCATCTCTTCTAAGGACGCACCTTCCTTTTCCATCTGCAGGTACTCTCTCGTCAGCTTATTGCGGATCTGACGGACCGGATGTCCGTTCCCTCTGCCGGTGACTTCAGAATCTATATCTTTCGCCGCGATCACTTTTTTCTTATAGTTGTCATGTACGGTACACTCAGCTGCTACCAGGAAACGGGTTCCCATCTGAACCGCCTGTGCACCCAGCATCATTGCTGCCGCAAATCCCCTGCCGTCTGCAATACCGCCTGCAGCAATAACAGGAATCCGAACCGCATCTGCCACCTGCGGTACCAGGGTCATAGTCGTTGCCTCACCAATATGGCCGCCGGATTCTGTGCCTTCCGCTATAACGGCATCCGCGCCTGCGCGTTCCATCATTCTGGCAAGTCCCACGCTGGCAACTACAGGAATGACCTTAATGCCGACTTCTTTCCACATGGCCATGTATTTACCAGGGTTTCCGGCACCAGTAGTCACTACCTTAACGCCTTCCTCCACGATCACCCTGGCGATTTCATCCGCCTCCGGATTCATCAGCATCAGATTGACACCAAAAGGTTTCTCTGTCAGCTCTTTTGTCTTTTGTATCTGCTCCCTCACGAAAGCTGCCGGTGCGCCGCCTGCACCAATAATGCCCAATGCACCTGCCTCCGATACTGCCGCCGCCAGATGATATTCTGCGACCCAGGCCATACCGCCCTGAAAAATCGGGTACTCGATCCCCAGAAGTTCTGTAATCTTAGTCTTCATTCTATAAACCTCAACCCAAAGACGCTCTTACGCCTCCACACCTTTGTTCTTCATATATTCAACAACAGCTCCAACTGTCGTAATCTGCTCTAAATCCTCAGAAGGAATCTCTACGCCGTACTCCTCCTCGAAAGCCATAACAAGCTCGAATAAATCCAGGGAATCTGCTCCCAAATCATCTTTGAAAGAGGATTCCTCTGTAATCTCTACCCCGTCTAAGTTTAACTGTTCCTGAATAATCTCGATAACTCTCTCTAACATTTTCCTTCTCTCCTTTTCGTCATTAAAATAGTTTGACATTCAAAGTATATTCTCTGGTCTAGCATTTGTCAATCATAATTTTACGGATTCCGGGCGTTTTGTCAATCATTTTGACAATAAATATTGATAAATTTCTCTTTTTGGCACACCGCGGTCCTTCGCCACCTGTTTCATGGCGGTTTTTTCATCCATTCCCCCTTCCTCATAATATTTCATATGTTCCTCTATGGTCATACTCTTCCAGGCAGCCTGCGCCTCCTCCTTTTTCTGCAGGAGGCTCTTTCCTTCCACCACCAGCACATACTCTCCCCGGGGCTCTTCACTCTCATAAAGTGCCTGTGCCTCTTTGATGGTAGTAGGAAGCACTGTCTCAAATTTCTTTGTCAGCTCCCTGCAAAGAGTCATCCGGCGGTCTCCCAGGGTTTCATACAGTTCCCCCAATGTCCTTGCCAGATGATGGGGCGCCTCGTAGAGAATGATCGTACGGGATTCTTCCTGCAGTTCCTCAAGGATCTGCGCTTTTTCCTTTTTATCCGCAGGCAGAAAACCCTCAAAGCAAAAGCGTCTGGTGGGCAGCCCTGAAAGTGTGAGTGCCGTTATACAGGCGGCAGCTCCCGGCAGGGACGTCACGGTAATCCCGGCCTCCTGACATTTTCTTACAAGCACCTCTCCAGGATCCGATATGGCCGGTGTGCCCGCGTCCGTAACCAACGCCACATCCTTGCCCTGCTGCATCTGACCAATCAGGTAGTCCGCCTTTTCTACTTTATTATATTCGTGATAACTTGTCATAGAAGTCTTTATCTCGAAATGGTTCAGCAGTTTGATACTGTTGCGCGTATCCTCCGCCGCAATCACATCCACACTGCGCAGCGTCTCCACCACACGGGGCGTCATATCACCCAGATTCCCAATGGGAGTCGCACATAAATATAACATTCCCGGCATAGAATCTCCTTCTGCAATTCCTGCTTTTAATATCCATAGATATCATAAATCTCCGGCATATAAACACCCGGCTCCCGATACACAATCAAGGGCTTCTCCACTGTCATCCGCGGTCTGCCGCCACGTCTTGCCTCAATCAGTACCATATTGGGCTCCTTATCCACAAAAGGATAGATCATCTGCATGCGCTTTGGCTCCAATTTATAGGCCCGCAGCACCACCATGATTTCCGCCAGCCGGAAAGGCCTGTGTACCATGAAAAAGCTCCCGCCCGGCTTAAGAAGTCTGGCTGTCTGGGCAACCACGTCTTCCAAAGTACAGAGTATCTCATGCCTGGCTATGGCCTTGGCGTCCTCAGGGTTCTTGAGACCATGCTGCCCTATCATATAGGGCGGATTGCAAGTTATAACGTCAAAAGAAGCAGCCTTAAAACGCTCCCCTGCCTCTTTGATGTCCCCTGTGACAATATCAATTTTCTTTTCCAGCCCATTCAGACACACACTGCGTCTTGCCATATCCGCGCTGTCCGCCTGAATCTCCAACCCTGTCAAATGTGCTGCCCCCGTCTTTGCCTCCAGCAAAATAGGGATGATTCCTGTTCCGGTTCCCAAATCCAAAACCGTTGCACCGTCTTTTACTCTGGCAAATCCGGACAGAAGAACCGCATCCATCCCAAAGCAGAAACGGTCCGGATCCTGAATGATATGATAGCCGTTTCTTTCCAGATCATCGATCCGCTCATTTTCCTTTACAACAACTCCGTCTTTTAACACTTCAACCCCCAGATGACAGGAAATCCCGGCAGTTTCCTATCGCACAGGAAATGAACCGATCAGTTATCATCTATCCCCGATTTATTTCCGTCCTGCTTTTCAAGCTTCTCAAGTTCCTTCAGTTCTGCCTCATTTGGATCCGCTTTACGATTCTTGCCATGTCTTCTCTTAAAGCGTATCTGCTCTACCTTGTATTCCTGAATCTCCTTCTCATCGCCCACATCCACAACCACCTTCACCAGCTGGCGCAGCACATTGACACTGTGTACCTCGCCTTTGAGGCCATCTTCTGTGGTCACAAAGTCACCCACATTGGGCAGTTTCCTGTTAAGATCCTCATAAATCTCTTCCTCGTTCTTCAAACAGCACATCAGTCTGCCGCAGACCCCGGATATCTTTGTCGGATTCAAGGACAGATTCTGCTCCTTCGCCATCTTAATGGACACCGGCGCAAACTCGGATAAATGTGTATGGCAGCAAAGAGGCCTGCCGCAGATACCGATACCGCCAAGTATCTTCGTCTCATCCCTCACGCCAATCTGACGAAGCTCAATCCTTGTTTTAAAGACTGACGCCAGATCCTTGACCAGTTCCCTGAAATCAATACGCCCGTCCGCCGTGAAATAAAACAAAACTTTATTATTATCAAAAGTATATTCCGCATCGATCAGTTTCATCTGCAGATTATGTTTCCTGATCTTTTCCAGACAGATATGATAGGCCTCTTTCTCCTTTTTCTTATTGGCGGCTTCCTGCTCGTCATCCTTCTGTGTGGCAACCCGTAAGACAGACTTAAGCGGCTGAACCACTTTATCATCCTCCACTTCCCTGGGATCACCTACCACCGTACCATACTCAATCCCCCGGGCCGTCTCCACAATCACATGATCGTTTCTCTTCACTTCCAGCTTACCCGGATTAAAATAATATATCTTACCGGCAGTCCGAAACCGCACGCCTATTACCTTAACCATAATCTATCAACCTCCACGTTTTGATGCAGATTCCGCCCATCTATCAGACAGTCTGCCTAATTCTCCTTAATCGTCAGGAGCATAAGTTCCATTGTCAGATCAAAATTGACATTGGCTTCAAGCCTTCTCTTCGCCTGCTGAAGGGCGCTCACAATCGTCTCGATCCCCTCATAAGTGCTCCTGTCAGCCACTCTCCTGATCTGCTGAATCTCATTCTTGAATACTAAGCTGTTCATATCCTTGGTTGCTTTGAACAAAAGCACATCACGATACCACACTGTCAGAATGTCCAGATAATCGTTGACGTCCAGCTTGTACTCCATAATCTTCTTGATTGCCTTGACAATCTCATGGATTTCCATATCATTGATATATTTCACCAGCGTGATCGCTTCATCCTTGACCTTTTCAAACTCCTCACTGCTGGCTAAAAGTTTCGCCTTGCCAATATTTCCTCTGGCAAAAGCCACACAGATATTTGCCTTATAATCCGGCACACCCAATTCTTCCATCAGATACTGCTTCACAAGCTTGTCCGACACCGGCTTCATATGCAATACCACACACCGGCTTATGATGGTGGGCAAAAGCGCTTCCACATTATCTGTCAGAATCATGATCACTGCATACTCCGGCGGCTCCTCAAGCGTCTTTAAAAGTGCATTCTGCGCCTGGGGCGTCATCTTCTCGCCCTCGTTCATGATATAAATTTTACGCGGACTGCTGTAGGGCTTAATCCCGATGTCATTATTAATCTGACCGCGAATATCCTCCACGCCGATACTGTTAGGCTTCTCATGGCTGATATACACAATATCCGGCTGATTATGACTGCGCGTCTGCTTACAGGAATGACACTCGTTGCACGGCTCCGTACCACCCTTTTCACACTGCAGGGTCATAGCAAAAATGCGGGCAATAAATTCTTTGCCGGCATTGCGCTCTCCGTTGATGATATAAGCATGAGATACTTTATTTGATGTAATCGCGTTTTGTATATGCTCCTTTAACTGCTCCTGTCCAATAATATCTGCAAATTTTGCCATCTATAACCTCACCGCTTCCCCTTAAGTAAAAATATCCAACAACAGTCCCCGTATTTCTCCTATCTTATCAAGAATCGCCAGATGATCCTGCTCATCTTTCACAAGTTCCTGTGCCAGTTCATCCAGGTTCTGATCGATCAGCCGGATAATCCCATACACCCTGTGCCGTCCCCGCCGGTCCAGAAAGTTTTCCCTGGAAAAAGCATGAGAACGATTCACAACTTCATTCAAAAAGTCCTTAATCAGCGCACGGTATCGTTTCATATCCTTGATATCCCGATGCTTGGTAAGTTTATCACCCTGTCTGGTGATCTCCTCCATCATGCCAAGCAGCGCCTGCTGTAAGTCCTGCTCCTCTATCCTGCTGACGAGGGTGAACTTAAAAGTGCCGTCTGTCTCCTGCACCTGCGGCGTCTGCTCCACCTGCGGCGCCTGCTGTATCTGATTCACTTTGATGTCCACTCCTGTCACCTCTTTTCTGTCATAAATTCAGATTTTCCTGCAGATAGGCCACAATCTCATGCAGGCATCCATCCAGCTGATCATTATAAAATGTTCTCGCAATATCCGCCCTTGCCATTTTATCTGCAGAGAAATCCTCTGCATCCGCAAGGAAACGCCTGCACATCTCCTCATATTTAGGATGATCCTGGGCCTTTTCGCGGTCCAGCGCCCTCTGCAGCCGCACCCCGTCGTCCAGTTCAATCATAACCGGCAAAACTCTGTCTGCCCCATAAAATTTCCGAAGCTGATCGTAAGCTTCCAGCGTGCCAATCAGCACATAGGAACAGGTCTCCAGGTCAATGCTGTCATCTGCGACTGTAAAGTAGCGCCAAATGCCGAAGCAGGTATTGTAGGCCCTGGACTCTATGATGCTGCCCTGCCCTAAGAGTGCCTGATACCCTTCCTCATCAGTAAAGTGATACTCCACACCCTCTCTCTCCCCTGCCCGGATCGGGCGGGTCGTGTAGGGTACCATGGTTTCTAAATGCACGCTCTCCTGCATCAACAATTTTTTATATATGGTATCCTTACCCGATGAACTCTTGCCCATCAGACATACTATTTTTCCCATAAACGCCATTACCTTTTATTAAATGCCTTATATTAATAATGCCATACTTTCATGGGAATTTCAACCGCTTCCGAAATCCGTCTTCTGCCTGACAACAAGGATTCTGCCTGCCTCTGACACGCCCTGCACGTTAAGACCCGATTGCAGGCTTTCACCAATCTGCTTCACCATGGCTTCCTCTATGAGCTCTCCCGGCACCACAAGGGGAATACCCGGTGGGTATAAGTTGATAAAGTCGGCTGCAATCCTGTCGGCGGCTTCCTGTAAAAGTACCTCTTCCTGCTCACTGTGAAATGCCTGGGCCGGTGTCATGATAATCCCAGAATCTGTCCCTGACTGATGGGGCCATCCGGCCAGCTTGGAACAGTCCTTGTATGAGAAAGCATCCTTTTCTCCATCGGGCTGTATCTCACCGCAGACTTCCTTCTCTATCCTATCATCTATTGCACAGATTGCATCAGCCAATCTCTGCCATCCTTCCTGCGTATCCATCCATGTCATCATGGCCAGCACGAAGGAATCTGCTGCCATCTCCATCTGCAAATGATATTCCTGCCGCAGAATATCATAGAGCCTGGATCCGCTCATAACAGTATCTTTGACAGAGATTACGATTTTTCCTGTGTCCCATGCTGTGAGATAATACCCTTTTTCTGACAAATCTGTCATTTTCCCGATGCGTAAATGCCGGCAGTCTGCTGTTTTTTTCATAAAATTCTTATATTGTGCCTGAAAAAAAGCAACTCTCGCCGCGCCGTCTTCTTCCAGAAACCGTATACAGGAATCCATACTGGACATCAGCACATAAGATGGACTGCTGCTCTGCAGCATAGTCAGATATCTGCGAAGCCTGTCCCGCTCCACAAGATTCCCGTTCACATGTAAAAGTGCTGTCTGTGTCATCGCCGGCAGCGTCTTGTGCAGGCTGTGTATGACCAGGTCTGCTCCCGCTGCCACAGCGCCCTGGATTCCTGTCTCAACGCGCTTCCCGCCGGCATCATATCCTTCATCACCCTGCGGCCTTTCACCCAAGATACCAAGATGCGCTCCATGGGCTTCATCCACAATGAGCACCTTTCCATGCTCATGCACAACACGCGCTGCTGCCTCCACATCTGAGATAATCCCCTCATAAGTAGGAGACGTGATCACCACCGCCTTACAGGCCGGGTATTTCTTCAAGAGCGCACTGATCTCCTCTGCGCATATACCGTCATAAATACCGTACTCCCGGATAATCCCCGGGTAATAATACCGGGGCGTTAATCCCTGCATGATCATCGCGTGATACACCGCTTTGTGGCAATTGCGGGCAATCAGTATCTCATCCTGCGGCTGTGTCACCGACAGAACCGCCGCCAATACACCACAGGTACTGCCGTTTACCAGATAAAAAGTCTCCTGGGCGCCATACAGCCGGTTCGCCCTCTCCTGCGCCTCTTTCAGGATTCCCTGCGCGTGATGCAGATTATCAAAGCCGTCTATTTCCGTGATATCAATCCCATAATATGCTGCCATCCGGCCGCTGTCAGGGTTTCGCTTATGCCCCGGCATATGACAGGGATAATCATTGCCGGCACAATACCTTGCTAAAGCCTGATACAGACTTTCTGTCTGTTGCTTTTCTTTTCTATTACTATTGATAGTCATTATGCGTGTCCTAGGATGCCTTTGCACCATGTCCTTTATGCAGTCCCACCGTCTCCATGAACGAACAATACTTATCTGCTGCCGTCACCACCCAGGCTTCCCGGCAGACAGGCGGCACCACAGAAAGCGGCCACATATGCTTCTTAATAATCTCCCGCTGTATATCATTGAGCTGATATTCCTTCTCCGCATTGCGCAGCGCCGTCATCGGATGATGGAACCCGTGAAGCCTTTTTCTCTGAGACAAATACTCCTTATCGTGCCAGTCATAGAGAAAATAATCATGCAACAGCGCGCCCCGGATCAGATCATGCTTGTTGCAATGCAGCCTGAATTTTCTGTTGAGAAGCAGACTATAGCGCGCCACATCCATACAATGATTATGCACCGTCATCGTGCCATGCTGTATATGAGCCCTGGTGCTTTTAAAATTCGTGGAGTTAAGAATATCCTCACCATGTTCCTTTAAAAGCTTCCTGAGCCGCTTATGCCGTTCATAAAGCCTCTGAAAACGTTGTCTGCGTCTGTCCTGATATTTTTTGATAAAGTCCATATGTTTTCCCGCCCTTACAATGAAATTTATATCATCTTTCCTGCGTATTTTATCAGCCTTTCTCCACCAGCTCATGTAGCACTTTCGCACGATGGGCCCAAGTGTGCCCTGCCTGCGCTGTTTCATAACCTCCGTCCGCAATCTTTTGCATAAGACTGGGGTTTTCCAACAGTCTGACCGCAATCTCCGGCAGACGATCCATGTTTTCTAATGTATATATACTGCTATTCACCTGATCTTTCAGGATACCATCCAAATATAGGCTACTGTCCGTCAGACAGACTGCCCCATTCAACATACTGTTAAATATCCTGTCATGGGCGCCATCCTTAAACCATGGCATTACATTGAGAGAAAGCTTGGTCTGACACAGTTTCTTAAGGCACCCTACAGAATCCAGGCTATTCATGATCATCAGATTCTGTGCCTGCCTGCACTCCAAAAGCTGCCAGCCATCACCAAACACATACACCTTGATTCCTGCGTCTACCAGTTCCTGCACCGCCCGCCCCCGAAATGTATAACGCACATACAGATCAATAAAGGTAAGTGCCGCCATAACCTTTTTCAATTCGTCTTCCGGCACTTCTCCCAATTCTTCTTCCAGATGTGCCTGCGCTACTTCCTCCACTGTCTTCCAGGGATTCGCCAGCAGGTCATCAATCATACCGTAATAAAAGGCCGTATATTCATCATCAATTCTGGTAATATATTTTTCAAATGTGGCCGGTACACAATAATTGCCCACCATCGTCACATCATATTTGCGAAACTCCACCGGCACATTTGACCTGTCCGGATACAGCTTCGTACCCGCCAGAGGCAGAAACGGCCCGTTGATAATCTCCGGAAAGAACCGCCGCATATAAGCTTCATGCTTCCTGTCAATGCTGATATGATGATAATTGCGCGGCACCTTTTCCAGAAAATGATGATAATACATGGGATGATCCACCACAATGTTATAACTGGGAATAGAAAGGGCATCCCACATCATGGTTCCATTCTCATCCAGAAAGTATTCCTCTCCGCTCATCCCGTGGAAATTAAAATTGATCAAAGCCGTGTTGCCCCTTTCAAAGAAAGGAAAGAATTTCTCCGTACTGCCCCAGGGCTTGCTCAGGTCATAAATAAAAACTTCATGGCCTATCTCTTGCATCGCTTCCGCGATCTGCAATGAAAAATAGCCCTGTGTTTCTATATCCCCCACGAAAAATATCAGTTTCTTCATTTATTCCTCCCTATCAAGACTGACTGACGCCATAGCACTTCTGGAACAGTCCCATGCTTTCTGCTTTACTCCAGGTCCGACTGCTCCTTGTAGATAAGCGCTGCCAAAATAAAACTTGCTGCAAAGGCAACCGCACCCACCAATATCGCCTTACATAAATTTGCTGGTTCCTTATCACTATAGAACATTAAAATCGAGGGAATACTTGGAAATGTATAAATATAACAATGCACTGTTATGATTCCCTGCACCGCACCTGCAATCATACAGCCAAGAACACCGGCCACCGCCGGCATCTTTTCCTTAAAGCAGATCCCAAAAACAGAAGGCTCCGAAATACCTGCAATCAGCACCGTGAGCATGGCGCTTATGGCAAAGGACTTACGTTCCTTGCTTCTGGATTTAACAAACACACCGAAATCACAGCCTGCCAAAGACATATTAGAGATAAGAAACGCTACCATGATGCCATAATCCACCCCTGTCAAACCAATCTGCGTAATCGCCAGAGTCATAAAGATCCAATGCATCCCAGTAGAAACTAAAAACATGGTAAGGCCGGCAAGCAGCGCCCAGGCTATCACCGGAACGCGCTCCTGCATCACATTAAGCCCCTGGGCAAGCCCATTGCTCACCAGGCTTACCACCGGTTCAATCACCAGTATCCCCAACAGAGAGGTGACTAAGATCACACACACCGCCAGAAAATAAGGCTGCAGGCTCTCTTTGATAATCTTTCGTAAAAAGCGTACCACATGAGACATGCAATAAATCAGTAAAATAATCGGGATTACACTGTAAGCATAAGTAGCAGATACCACCGGAATCCCAATGAACGTAACCTTCTCCCCACTCTCCATCAGTGCACTAAAATCCGGCAAAAGCATCACACATACACTGATGATTGCCAAAACAGAATCTGTATCAAAATGTCTGGCTGTAGAATAAGCCACAATCACCGGCAGAAAATAAAACGGTGTTGTTGCCATAGCCGACAGGATCACTTCCGTTGTCCCTGACAAAATATGTAAGGTACTTAAAAGCAGCACCACCATCTTCAGAATACCACCCGCAAGAAGAATCGGTATGACCGGCGCCATACACTCACTGATATGATCAAACACTGTCGATAAAGACCTTTTTATCTTAACCACAAACTTATCCTTCACTTCCTGAGTTAACTCACTTTAAACTGTTATTCTTTATATCGGCCAAATTTCTATTTTGCTAAAAGAATTATATGACAACGTTTGTTTAAATGCAATCTTAGAATCATGCCAATTTGGACGTTCTTTCTGTCATTGCTTTGGATGCATAATCAGGAACCCCATACCCCCTGATGTACCGGCCATTCACCATGACCTCACGGTAGCCGACAGCGTCATTCCTATTTCCCTCGATGACTCTGATTACATTACCAGTAACAGACACAACAATACCCACATGCTCCGGCCATCCCGTGTTATCCCCCAGGCCGCTGTCATCCCAGTCATAAAAGATATAATCCCCCGGAGCAGGTATGTAAGCATCATCCTCCACCCATCTGCCCATAACCTGAAAAGCCCTTATCATCTGGCCGCACCCACATTCTGTGGGGATAATATCTGTATACCCTGCCGCTATGGCTGCCGCCGAACCAAAAGCTGCACACCAGGCATCCGTATACCTGACCTTATATCCTCTGGCCAACGGAGTATGCCCGTTATAAAGGTCAATGATAACACAGTGTGAGCCGTCCGCTTCTTTCCTGCCATACCATGATACCGCCGCAGATACCACTTTCTGCCTTGCCTGCTCCTCGCTGACATACTCTTCTGCACCCGGCTTCCCCGTACCAGTCAATATGGCACAAATCTCCTCCCCATAAGATGCCCGCCTGCGCTTTGCACTCTCGCTCTGATCTGCCGGCCTTTCATACTGCATCATGAAGGTATCAGACGCCGCCCGGATAGAATCCGTAGTGGCCAGCACTGCAAACAGTTTCTTATATCCTTTTAACTCCTGATACATAAATGCAAGCTGCATATCCAGACTTCCGATTGAGTCACCCTGATTCTTTGCAAATTTTAGTAAGTTCTCTTTTCTGGTGGAGTATGTCCATTGTGCCAGACCATAACCCGCCGCATCATGCACGAAATTTTTATACAGACCAGAATCCACAGCCTCCGTGTAAGAATCATCCGTATACCCCAGCTTACGTTCATAACTATTCTGAAGATTTCGGGGATTACCGCCGCTCTCGTCCTTTATGTTGCCCAGGATTCCAAAGATACCTGCTTCTGTGAATCCTCGCTTGGCAAAAAAGTTAAATATTCTCTGTTCGTTCATTTTCTACCCCTTTCCGGACAATAGAAAAGGCCCAGGCTTTTACACCTGGACTCTCTTCCTGCCAATCTGTTCTTACTGCTCATCCTCTGCACCCAAAGCAGAAGCCTCAACGATGTTCTCCATATTTGCCGAATCTGTTAATCCCTCCCCGATGATATACGCTACCACCGACGCACCAGCCATGATAAGCGCCGTTACCTGAGTCGCCGTGTTCTCCGCCCCGCCTATAGCCACAATCATCATAGATACAAACGATGCTATCGCCGTCCACAGCTTTCTGCTTGTCAGTTTTCTTTTCCAGTTAATCTCTTTCATCATAATTTATCCTCTTTTCTGCGTTGTTTTTGTTTACAATTATCTACATCCCAATCTGTGCAAATATATAACATATTACCGCGCCCACAACTGCGGTAACCACATGACTTACAGCCGTGCGCCACGTTGCCCCATCCCGGCCTTCCAATGTTTCAAGACGCTTACCCATCTTCTCGATCTCTTTCGTCATCGTCTTAATCTCTGTGGTCATTGACTTAATAGAAGTTGACAAATCAATCAGTTCTTCAAGCTTTTCCTCGATAATCCCGATGCGTTTGTTCTGTCGATTATTTTCATCTTCAAGCCGCTTGTTCTCTGCTTCCATACGTCTACAGAACTCCTCATGCTCCTTTCTTGCAATATAGTCATCCATTGTTTTCACCTTCTTTCTGGTAAGTCTTTATATAAAAAGAAGCAATATTGCTATCGCTTCTTTTGGGGGTTCTTTTATGTCTGATGTTGCGTTAAATGATAAATTAGCCGGTTTTGAACCAGTTCTGGACAGCACTGGAAAAATC
Organism: uncultured Lachnospiraceae bacterium; assembly: GCA_910577735.1. GTDB lineage: Bacteria > Bacillota > Clostridia > Lachnospirales > Lachnospiraceae > UBA3282. The sequence goes on along the minus strand of CAJTOO010000008.1, from coordinate 137,362 downwards.
ACAGGTTACAAAACAAATGTTGGGGGTGCTGATACAGTTTTCCCTTTTAATGGGGTCGGATATCCTGATAGCATTGCGATATTTGATTCTAGAATATATTTAAACAACTTTAATAATTATACCGCTCAGTTATATTTTTACTTTTTCAGCACTGTTTATAAGTATATTTTCATAGAATCATCAGGTGTTAACACCACTGATAACACAATAAAAATAAATAATGTAACATATCCTCACAATACCAAGATAAAGATTTCAGTATTAAAAGATGTTAATCTTATTACGATTACTAATCCTGTACAAGGTAGTACTCGTGGGATGATGCTAAAGATAACACTGTATAAGGACAGCTGATTTTATATCTTAGTAACTGTGAGTGATTGCAGATATATATCCTGCGCATGATTACCACCAGTTTCTGGTACCGCTTCCGTAAACAGTCGCCCAAGATCGGAACAGGAAATCGTTCCATTGATAACTTTGATCGCAAAGGTATGTCGTATCACACTCCGGTATCCACTACCACCATATCTACTTCCGGCAAAGGTTGCATTTATCTGATAGTTACTGTTAAAAGGGAATACTGTATCGGCACCTCCGGTCTTATAGCCGGTAATCTTACCAGTGGAATCTTTAATCCACTCCGGCTGCCCGGCTAATTTATCATTTAACTCAGCAACCACCGGCGCTGCAACCAAATTCGTCTCATTCGTGTTTGCCTCAACTTCCTCCATGGTCGTCAGCACCTTTTTGGATACTAACATACCCATATACCTTTTCATAATATCTAAGATTCTCTTATCTAATGTCATTGTTTTTTCCTCCTTAATCAATCAATGCTTCTTCGATTTCTGCATCAGTTGCCCTGGTATTCAGAAATTCTTTTAAAGATCCTTCATCCATCCATACAACCCCTGCTTCTGTGTGTGGATAAATAACGTTTCCCTGATTATCCTGAAACTCTTCCATTCTGTATCTTGTTGTACTACTGCTCATAGCGTATCCTCCTTTTTAAATTCCATTTTCTACTATATACAGCATGCCTTCCTGGCGGTCTTCGCTCTCTCCTTCTTTGACATACACAATATTACTGAATATACCAGTATAAGGTGCATCATCTAATTCCAGAGGAGTCCGTTGCGATTCTTCTATCCCATACAGGGTTTTTTCCACTGTCGGATCCTCTATTCCAGATATGTATCTGGAATAAAACTTACTGATAAGGCCTCGTTTGTTTGTAATCAAACCATAGAGTGTGCCCTTTGTACGCAGTTCCGGCGGCTTATAGGTCTGTTCCGTCATCTGTACAAACGGATCTTCTGCCGCATCAATTTTATTCTGCAGTTCTTCCAGCTTTTGCTTTAGCAGATCTTCCATTTCTTTTTTAATTTTGTCCAAATCCTCTGTCAGGACACAGGCCCCGCTCCCGGCTTGTAATAACACTTCTGCTGCATCGGAGACTGTGATATAGTACTCTTCAATAATCTCCACTGCTGCCAATCCGTTATATCCTGGGAAAAAATCTGCTTCTTTTGCTACAGAAATGGAATACAATATCCCATCTCCTTCTTCTCCCTGCTTTTTTGCATAGACTCCGATCTCTGTCATTCTGTATCCTTCCGTCAGATTTTTGTTAGTTATCAGAGTCTTTAACAAAATACAGGAATCTGTCTCCCTGCTGATCCCGCTAAATTGAAACATTTGTTTTGGTTCTTTGATCTGCGACACTTTTTGCAGATTTGATCTTTTCATTTCATCTTCACTATAAATGCCGCATCCAGTGACCAATTTTGTAAAAACCATCTGTTCTCCTGTCAACAAGTCCGTTGACAAGGCTACTCCCGCATCCGTTGTGACGGCTGCATAAAATTCTGCCATGTTTCTTTATCCCTCCCTTATCGTTATTCTTTGCATCCTTGCTGTAGCCGCGCCGTAATTCACCTCCCCCTGCATATCGTATCTATCATTCCAGACATCTGTTATGATGATATGTCCGCTGTTTCGTGTCGCTGCCCCAATATACAATGTGTGATTCACTTTTCTAGTAAAGGCAATCGACTCCAAATGTGACCTTGTATTCTTCACTTTCCACAGTGCAGCCAAAAAGGCATCTATCTTTTCCTCATCTATGCTCATATCAGTCTCAAGCATGATGCGGAAAAGGTACGGAGCTGATTCATAGGCAAACCATTCCTGTACCTGTGCTGAATCGCTTCTCCACACGAGATCCGTCAACTCTTTAACTGCCGACACTGTTCCCGCTCTGCAATACCATAAAAGAGCCTTTTTAACAGCTTTTCTCTTTTCTGTCAAAGGCAGGGATGTGTCATAATATTGCGCCCGAAACTCCATTGCAAGTAAATCTACTATTTGTTCGGGCAAAATATCTATCCCGGCATATACAGTTGCCCTGTCAATCTTTTTTAACAGAAGCCGCACCGTCTCCCGCAGGGCATAACTCATTGCCTGCACCTGCGCATCTGTCCTGAACACCTGCGGCATGACCTGACAAGGTTCGCAATCCCAAATATCAATCATCCTCTATCCCTCCGTATAAGGCCACCGGCTCTTTACCAATCAAAGCGATACTTGCATGTGATATAGCCTCAAATACCGGCTCTCTGATTTCCAGCCTTTTTGCCCCTGCCGAAACCAACCGTTTCCGAAGCTGATCCGGGTTGATATCTCTCCCTATTTTGGCCCTCTGCCACTTCATATACTCCTGTACAGCAATCTGTATGTTCTCATGAATCTGGGATGCTTTTGTCCTGTCGCTTTTATTGATGTAATACGTGAGGTCAATCCGGTATTCCTGAATTTCCGGTGCCCTGACTATAACCTGGTCAGTGAGGGGTCTGATCTCTTCATTGCTCAGATAATCTGCCAGCTCCTGAATCATAGTCTGATCCGGTATCTGTCCATCCTGTAATATAAAGAAGATATCCACCTCCCCTGGCGTCTCTGACTCAACCATCACATCTCCAATCGCAGGATTAAAGGTCCTCACCCAATATTTATACGCATCATCCGGACCGGCCGTTGACCAGGATGAGGGCGCCAGGAAAATGCGTTCTGCAAGATTTTCATCTGTCTCCAGATCCGCTCCACCTGACGATACTGTCACATTTTCTACTCTTTCCACATAAGCCACCGGATCCACCAGGGTTTTTATAACCCCGATTGCATAGCCGTTGCCCTTTGTGCCGATTTCCCTGCACTCCGCATTTACTTCTCCGTACAATTCCCCTGCCGGTATCTCCAGTATGTCTGTAGTGATAAAGTATACCCCATCCGATGCCGTGACTCTGACTCCGCTCTTGATTATCGTTGTTCCCGGACGCTCTGCTGATAAGATAAAACGAATCCGGGTTTTTGCTGTTGCCCCCGGATTTCTTCTGATTCCTTTTAACGCACCGATATTATCAAGATAATCTCCATAGCTATATTTTAAAAGCGCCATCTTTCCTGCGCGGTCAGCGTACTGCGCTATCTGATAAAGCAATAGACAATTTGAATACGCCAGCAACCGGATTGGATCTGCTTCCTGCAGTATCAGGTCTCGTCCCGTTATTTCTTTATACTGCTCCTGCATCTTTCCCATATAAAAATCCAGAATGTCATCTATCGACATATGATCGATAAAACTGACTTCCGGATATTCCAAAATAGATTTCATCTCCACTTTTCATCACCCCTTTCTCAAATAGATCACCGGAATAAGCTGTCCTTCTTCGCTCTCTTCATATTCTATTTTTTCTACCCTTATTCTTTTTTCATAGCGATGAGTTTTGTTTATCACCTCAAGCGCCAACATATTCTTTGCAATGGGTATTGGCTGGTCCAAAAACTCATGATTTAATCCAAAATCCCGGTCAAGCGGCTGCTCTCCCTCACGCACACTGTACAGTGTGAAGAGGCAGTTTTTGATATCCTCCGCTTCACTGTCTTCCATCCCATTTAATTTGATCACTGCTGCATTTACATCAATCACAGATATTCCTCCATGCTTACATTCAGTGTTGCCCTGGCGATCTCTCCATGGCTCAATACCACATCGAAGGCCTCCGACACTGAAGATATGTAAAATTTATTCTGCCCCACCGGTCTGCCGCCTATGACCAAGTATGCAGTCTCCCCGTTCTCCACAGCATCTTCAATACGTTCCATGATCTCACGTGGCCGCACTCCCATATTGACATCCAATACAATCGTGAAACTAACTGACCGACTGCCAGGGCCTGTAAACTCCGGTCTGTCCTTTTGCCCCACCACATTGTGATTTGCATATTTTCCGGATATTTTCTGTGTCATTCCTGAAAATGTCAAAATTCTTCTGTCAGATGTCTCAAAGATGATTCTGCTCCCAAAATTCCCTATTACTCCCATAAACTTAGTCTCCCAGTCTCTCCATAATCTCTGCCAGGGTTATGCTGTGCTGCCCATCCGAAAATCTAAGGGTGTTCCCGGAAGATATATCCACAATATTTTCCCCGGATATCCTGTTTGATTGGCCTGACAGATTTATCTCTGTTTTGGCAGTTATCTTCACGGCCTCCTCCGCAGTCATCTCTATTCCCCTTCCGGTTTTGACTTTTAAATCCTCTGTAAAATCTATCAGTGCCCTGAGAAGGGCTGCCTCCAGTTCGTTCTCTTTTTGATCGACACTTATATCTGTTCTTATCTTTGCCGATAGCTTATCTGTTTCTGTACTTGTTACCTCCAGCTCGGATGTATCTACCTGCATTTTTTCTGTTTGCAGCAGCATGAAGATATTGGATGCAATCTCCACCCGCGGTCCGTCCAGTATGGTTTCATTTACTCCATTCAGATGCATATTGGCCGCTTTAACCAAATACTCTCCGGTCTTATCGTCATATCTCACATAGGCGGCATCTTTTTCTCTTGACAAATCCTTCCTGTACAGCTGCCTTCCTGTTTCTTTTGGAATGTTCTTTTGGTTCCAGACCGTTCCAAGTAAAACAGCCCGGCTGCTGCCATTAGACAAATGCGCCACCATCACGTCCTGCCCCGGTTCGGGCATACGGTATTCATCGTTATAATTCAACACCGGAATATTCATAGTCACAGATTCATCTTTATCTTTGTATGTGACTCTTACCATTCCCGCCTCATAATCTACCGATGACACTTTTCCTTTTCTGATTTCACTGTTTGACATCTCCACCGCTTCCTTTCGCTGCCGGAATCTTTAATACTGTCCCCTGAAAAATCCAATGCCCATTGCTGGAATTCTTCTTTCCCCGCCCCAGTGCCGCCTCTTCTATCACATCTTTGTTTAACTCATATATTTCGGCATATCTGAGTGGCGATCCTAATGTCTGACCGGCAATCTTCCAGAGCGTGTCACCTTTCTTCACCGTATATTCCCCAACACTTCCTGCTTTTGTCACAGCCGGCTGCGCATCTAGCAATATCTTTGCATTGTCCAGCCGATATCCCACTCTATGCGCCTCAAAAGACTGTTGCGATGCACCATTCCCGCTTATTTTAGTGACCACTTTATCCAGATAATAAATACCATCCGGCACACCAAATCCCGAAATTCTGACGCAGTTGCTGGCAACCAGCTCTTTTTTAGCCTTTATGGTACCTGAAAATGTGGTATCCTTCTTATTGGCATTATTTAACGCTGCTATGGCCTTCTTTTGTGCATCTGTGACACTGTCCGCCTCCTCGTTTATTTCTTTGATTCTGTCTCCGCCGCCTATTTCCACAATATGATCCTCTCCCGTCACAGGGTCAGAGTAAGAAATCTTCGCTCCCGTATACGTACCCTCCAGCGTAGATTTATACGAATAGGACGTAAAATCTTCGTATTTTAAGTCCATAACAGGCACTGCCAATTCATACACCGCCTCATCAAATATGACAATTCGTTCTGCAAACACCTTCATCGCCAATCCAAACTTTTCACAGACTGCATATAAAAACTTGCAATCTGTCTGTTTATCCTGTTCCATGGACTTGACCGGAATTTCCTCTGCTTCATAGTGCAAAGAGATCCCGGCTCTGGATGCAATCTCCATTGCAATCTCCTGCACCGTGATCTCTTCCCAGTTTTTCGTTCTTTCTTCTTCATTAAACGCCGTGGAGCGCGGAATGGATACCGCCCCAATCGTGCAGGATGGCGGCGGACCGGACATAGAAATATCGTCCACTTCAAAGGATCCGCAGTAAATACTCCAGCTGTCATTTTCAACATCCCAGTCATGAAACATCAGATTTACACTGATATGATCTCCTTTTTGCGGAACCCAGGAGTTCATCCAATTTCTTTCCCTGTCCTGCAAGGATAAAGAAATGGAATCTGACTCTCCGGAAGCAACATCTGTATAAGAAAGCGTCTTAACGCTTCCTTCAATATTGTTTGTTATGTTCACATGTTCATAATCCACATCAATGAATGCACGTCTGGCCCTGCTCATCTCTTTCTCCTCCACACCGGCAGATTCATCTCATCTGCCGGAAGATCCGGCGTACTGATATTCACGCCGGCCGAAAAGACTGCTGTATCAAGCAGCTGCATATTATTCTGCATCAGATACCCTGTATGTCTCTCACTTCCATAGATCTTTCTGGCTACTTCATCCCAACATTGTCCCTGCTTTGTCCTATACATTTCCACAACCCCTTATCATGCAAAACTAACGCGCCGATTGTTGCCCAGATATCGCTTCATCATCTGCGCAAACTTTTCATCTTCATCTTCTAAAACCTGTTCCAGTTCACCTTTCGATGGAGCCTGCCCGTAGAATTGTATTGTACGGCTGTTATCCACCTGTATCACTGTCTCTTTCTGACCGGAATATGCTGCCTCCTCTATGGATGCAGTTAACGGTTCCGGACCACCTGAAAGTCCATCTATTCCCAGAAGTTCTCCGGTCTTCAGCCACAGATTTATCGCATTTGGCGAACCATCCAAAGGGATTGCCGCCTCCGGACCGTCCTCGGCAAACCATGCTACATGGGGGACTGTAAAGATACCGCCTTCTGCGTGTCCTTTTGTGGCGGCACTGTAGATTGCATTCTTGCCTATCTGTATACCCGTTTGCTTTACATCTTCTCCAGTACTTTTTACAAAACCATTCCCCAATATCTCGAATCCCTTGTCTGTCACCATAGCATATATACCGTCAAAGGCTTGTTCCAACACCTCTTTACGGTTCCATACTCCATTAGCTATCGTTTCTGGTATCTTCATGCCCTGTTCATACAGTTCATCTATCATCTTCTTATACTCCGGGCTTTTCCTTATTTCCTCTCCCATCAGCGTATAGATAGCATCCTGATCCCCTGCCAGTGCGCCAAGAGTCGCCGTATCTATGATGATTTCTCTCTCTTCCTCCGTTATTTCTATTCCAGCCATCTTTTTTTCTTCCATTGTCTTAAGCTGTAATAGAAATTCCTCCTTTCTTGTCTCCCACAGTTCTATTAGTGCCGCTTCGGTGTCACTATCCAGTCCAAAATTCAGTGCATTGTTATCATAAGTTTCCCAGCCAGTAACGAAATCATCCGTTTCCACTATGTATTCCAATTTGTTTCCAGCCATCTCTCTGACAGCCCCATGGACATCCAAATCACCAATTTCCCCTTGATACTGCTCCATAATCACCTGGTTCTGGAAGTCTGCCGATTTACTTTGCAATTCCTCTACTTTTCTAAAATAACCTTCCCTGAGTTCCTCGACTCTTTTCTTATATTCATCTTCACCGATCTCCTGCCTCAGCAATCCTACATTTTGCACCGACTCAATGAACATTTTTTCATATTCTTCCGTCTGCGCTGCTGTCATTTCTCCCAGTTCTGCCTGCAGATTCATAATGCTCTCTGCATCCAGATCACCACCTGAATACCTTGTCTTTATCATCTCTAAGTTTGCATCATATTCTGCTCCTAATAACTGCTCCTGAATCTCAAGCATCTGTTTTTGGAGATTCGCTACTTCTTCCATATCAATATTGAAGTCTTCTTTAGCAAATCCTTCCGAAATCAAATTCTTTAATTCCGAACCTATTTCCTGCAACTCTTCCTGCTTCGATGCATAAAATGCGTTAATCTCACTTACCAAATCACTATTCTCCGGATCTACGTCCAGCAGTACACTGACGGCAAGATTCACCCCATACTGCTTCTCTGTCACAAAATCCTGTGTAGAATTAACAAAACTCTCTATCTGACTGATATACTCCGCTTCCTCAGCCTCATCAAGCTCTATCCCCATGGAAATCTTCCAGTTTGTCTTGTTAATCTCAGCTGTCTTATCCCTGATGCTATCCGCAATCCTGTCTGCCTCATCTAAGGCCAGAATGGATTCTCTGACTGCATTAAGGCTGTCGCTCTGAATGATGGCTGCCGCCATTTCCTGCAGCTCAGAAAGCGATAATGTAATATTCCCAAAGTGTGCATCCAGATTTGCTGCTTTGGCATCATCTGCCGCCTTGGCTACCGCTGTACCAATCCCTGTAATTACGGCTGCCACACCGCTCAATAGCAAAATTCCCTGACTTACAGGATTCAGTGCTGTCAGAGCGTTCATCACAGCTGTTATCTCGGAAGCTACCTTATAAGTAGCCAGCGCCGTAGCAATACCTGCGATTGCTCCCACCAACACACCAGGATTGTCAAGCAGCCATCCTCCCACTGTTAAAAGGGGCTCCGCAAACCCCCTTACTGCTTCGCCTGCCGCTTTCATCTCCCGCGCCATTGTGGGCATTTTTCCAACTATCGATTCTATCACCTTACCAATGACATCATCCTGTCCGGACAGGCTGTCTATAAACGCATTGATTAAGCCCATTCCTTCCATCAAACCTGGCTGCAGCTCATCATAGACACTGATTCCAAGATCTGTAATCTTGTTTTTGGTCATAGCCGCCTGGTTCTCAAAGGTCATATACTGCTGTTGTGCTTCTTGTGTTAATGCCGTGTTCTCTTCCCACGCCTCAGAGGCCATTCCCAAGGTACCTTCAAACATGGCGCTCGCATCAGATGCCCGAAGAAGGGTATCCTGCAGGTTTGCTTCTGTCATTCCCAGTTCAGCCAGTACAGTAATGGCACTTTTACCATGTTTCTCCGTATCATTTAATCCTGCTAAAAAGGCATTGATTGCTGTTGCAGCATCCTGTTCAAAAGCCTGCTTAAATTGTTTCCCTGTCATCCCTGCTACACTGGCATATCCTTGCAGATGCTCCCCTGTTTCTGCCGCCAGCTGTAATTTAGTCAAAAATTGGGAAAATGCGTTACCGCCAGCTTCTGCTTCCACCCCCATGGATGCTAAAGCCGCAGAATAGGCCATGATTTCTGCCGACGACAGATTCATTTGGTTTCCTGCAGCTGCAATTCCCATACCCATCGACATGATATCGGACTCTGTGGTTTCCATGTTGTTACTCAGTTCAACCATAGTACTTCCCAGATTATGAAAGTGTTCCTGACTCATACCGACAATATTTGCAAACTGAACAAATCCTGCTGCGGCCTCCTCACTGTTTAGGTTTGTTGCCGCATCCATATTGGCCATTGTTTCAGTAAATCCAATGATATTCTCATTTCGAATACCAAGCTTTCCTCCCGCTTCGGCGATAGCTGCCAGCTCTGATGCCGTTACCGGAATCACTTCTCTGGCCATTGTTCTTAAGTCATCCCGCAACTGTTCCATTTCCATACCCGTCGCATTTACTGACTTTTTCACGCCGTCAAAGGCAGACTCAAATTCTGATCCTACATGGATAGACCCAATCAAGGCTGTTGCTATTTGCTCTCCCGCAACACTCGCCATGGCTGCCAGACTATTGAAAGTTGTCTTTGCTGCCTTTTCCAAGCTGGAGAAAACCGATTCTGCTTCCTTTAATTCTTTATTCATCTCGCCCCAAATGCTCATTTCCCCTGCTGTCAGGGTATTGCCCACCTGCTTTTCAATCTCTCCCAATTCCTTTTTGGTCAATTTCATACTCATGTAAAGCGATTGTTCCAATTCACCTGCCATTTTTAAAGCCATTTTGTACTCTTCGTCCTTTGGCAATCCGATTCACCTCCTTTATCGTTTCACTGAGTTCTTCTACCGGCATATGTAAGAAAAATTCCATCTGGCCGTATCCCGCCATTGATAATTGTAAACATATCCTGCGCAGATACGGCCCGTCAGATGGCCTTATCCCTGTCTGTACAAAAAATTTGTAACACGACCTTTAATTGCCATAGCTGCATAAGGCGGCAGCTGATCGAAAAATTCCAGAGGCAATCCTGTTACGACATTGGCAATGTTCAAAGCATACTCCAGAGTCAGCTCCGGTGTAATATCCACATTACCGCTTCGCGACATTCTTCTGTTGACTGCAATCATATCTGCGGCTGTGATATCCTGAAGCCTGGTCAGGTCAATCCTGTCATAGTTTTTCCCTTCAAATCTTACCGGAGTTTTCAGCGCAATTACCAGAAAATTCTCTGCTTCGCCTTTTACAACCTCTGTACTGCCTTCCATTACATTCATCATTCCCTTTTCCTGTTTATCCATTTTATCCTCCATTTCTGCGCACATTTTATTATATAAAACCATAAATAATCTGCGGGCTTTGTGTCAGATGCTCACAGACACAAAACCCGCGTTGATGAAAAGTTATAAACTCAGCACTGTTTCATGATATCTGCCAGCAAATCTTTTCCGTTTACCTTATAAATACTGTTGAGTTTATCCAGTTCCAGTACTGTCACGCCTCCGATTTCCGCAAGCAGATATGTCAGTTCCAGGGTAATGGATGCATTCATCAGATCACCAATCTTCACCGTCCCGAAGTTTGCTGCTGTAGGATGTCCCCTGAATACAAAACGCATTGCCTGTGTGCTCAGTGTGCCTCCAGTCTCCCGGTTACGCTGCTGTACGGAAGATCTTAACACAATCTTTGACTGTTCGCCCGTATTGAGCATATTAAAATAATCTCTGTCAATCATCCTAAATGGAATCTCCTGGGACATACTCTGAAACATACCCGCAACCGATGTTGTATATTCTCCCAGAATACCTGCTCCTGATACACTGGCTGTCATAGCCTGTAACGGTGCAAGGCTGATTTCACCTGTAGTACCCATGACTCTTGCCGCATCATTGTAGACCCGGAAATTATTAATCACTTCCGGAAACACAATCCCACTGTTATTTGTCTCTATATTTGTATTCATTATGCTGCACCTCCTGTTAAGCTATCTCTCAAAAGTTCAGGATCAAATCTGAGAACAAACACAATATCCTCCGCAGGCGTATACGCTGCCATATAAATATGGAAAATCACCTGTCCGTTCAATATGTTCTCTACACTGTTCTCTTCTTCGTTGTATTCAATCCTTCCGCCGGCCAGTTTTCCCGCAGATATATAACTGTTCAACCGGATATTCTCCGAATCACAGATACTCTCGATAAGTCGGAAATTTGCCGGACTGTCCACCTTGTCATGATAAATGGTAATCAAGCTATTGGCCATCCAGGTAAACATCCGTCTGCAGGCAATCCATCTATTCTTTATGTCCTGTCCAGCCGGATAAACGGATGTATTGTTTCCCCATGAACGCCAGCCATTCTCACTGATCAGCGTGACCACGCCAACCCCATTTAAAGTGTTGGCCTGCTCTCTGTCCATAAATACCTCAGTTCCGTCCTCAAGTACCGCCTTGTCCACATGCAGCGGCTTGTTGGAAAGATAAAGGCTGGGAACATCATCATTTGATGCATCCGTATATGCAGTCATGGCGCCGAATATTGCAGAGTAATACATCTTCTGTCCATTCACTTCTACCATTGGCCAAAGTACGATTCCCTGTTCATCCTCATACCCGCTTTTCTCTTTGATCCGTGCAACATCTGTATACAGCCTGGTTTCCTCCGTAGGCAGATCCAATAGACACTCTGCTGTAAACACCCCATTAATATTTCTGCTCTTAGCCAGCATAACTGACCCAATATCGGGATTATGACTCCATCCGGGAGCCAGCAGAAGCGCCGGTACGACTCCTGTCCGCGGGTATACCTGCCTGATTACTTCAAGACCGCTTTCTTTTCCTGTCTGCACATCATATCCGCCAATGATATCTTCCACGGTTACTTTAGATGGATCGATACTTACAGACTCCACCGAAACACTTGTTAACGCTTCCGTCTGTTCCGATAACAGTGTAATCACCAACCGTTCCTGTGTATTAAAAGATAAGATATAATCTTTGTTTTCCTCCAGCACAGTCTCACCAGTTTTTACCTTAACACTGTTTTTTAAGATTCCTGTCAGATCATCTACTATAACCTGACTGTTCACAACACCATATTCCTTTGCCTCATTGTCCTTTTTGTGTCTCGCCGGATCCAACACATTGATGAATACCACCGGTGCGACCCGATATGCTATGTAACTCGCATACATAGACTGACACAATGTATACGTAGCAAAGTCCTCACAATAACCAAGTTTTTTTCTGGCCTCCGTGAGGCTGTAGCACAAGATTGGCACATTTACCGCTGCTGCAGGGTCCTCTGCAAGATTGATTGGTGCCGTTCCCACTACCACCTGTAATCCTGATATCCCATTGACAGAAGAAGCTGCACCTGCCCCTTCTTCCATTACGCGTACTCCGTGATAATACTTTTCACTCATTTCTCTGCTCCTTTCTGTGTCGCATACTCTAATGCTTTCTGATAACATACACTTGCGGCAGTCTGAGAATCCCTTAATTCTTTTCTCATCTTTGCCGTATGCTCTACCGGCACCAACAATCTGCCAATCGCTGGAACTTCTCCCACTGCCTTTTGCATCTGTGGTGTGACTCCATTCCGGTAAACTGTTCCCGGTACTGCCACGCCCGCAATCGCGGGCCCCAGATAGATGACTGCTGACTTCTCTTCACTCATTACCTGTTTTCTCATTGTTTCCTCCTTTTTTCTTTCTGCTTTCTTCTTTTCAGACATTGTCCTCCTCCATTTCTACAAAAAAAGCATCCCATTTCATTGCCATTCTTCCAATGAAATATGGATACTTAATTTTGTCATCCAATTCCCAGCTTACGCCTTCATTCTGTACTAATCTGTATTTATCTTTTAACACCGGATTTCTGATAAACCGTTCTGCAATCTTATGAAATATATTTAGCAATTCCTCTTGCCCCTGGTTTCGTATATCATCACTAAATATTGCAATATTTATTACGATGGATATCCTTTGTCCTCCGTTAAATATCTGACCTGACTCTGCTCTCACAACGCAAGAGGGGTATTCGTTCTCCTCTCTCTCTTCCATATTTACTTCTGATTTAACCTCCGGCTGCTTCTTTGGCACATTCTGACAATATACCTTTATCTGCACCTGGGTCCCTTTTGCATCCTGAAACAGCATATCGGAAAGTGTGTCTGCAATCTCCTCTGCCATATCTTTTTGTAATTGATAGACTGTCATGCCAATCCTCCTCTTACTACGTCCACATTCTTTAACCTGACCTGTTACATCCCTTCTGCAATTGGTCCGAACATGGCCAACAAAAAACACCAGATTTCTCTGATGTTTTCTGCTCTTTTCCCTTTGTTTCATTTTATCATGGTATTATAATAACACATCTTTAATGAAAAATCCGGCCATCTTCTTGTTTGAGAATTCATTATATAAATCCATACTGTGGTTGCCCTTTCAACACGCTACCTCCCCTAGATATACACCAACCTGAACAATGATCTTCTTAACGATTCTCCTCATCTGCCGTTCCGAATATCCCACGCCATCTATCTTGGTATAGGGAATGTTTCTTTCCCTCTCAGACCAAAAACGCTTCTGCATTACCTTCTGCTCTTCCGGTCCCAGGTTTTTATAGACCAATTCTACTGCTCCTATTTGCTTTTTTAATGTTTCTGCCCTCACAGAAGTCATCTTAAGTGCCTTTGCCTCTGTCACGGACTGAGGCTTGCTATAATCCTCCGATACCTTTATGATTGTTGCCGGTACTGATGATGAAGCCATGATATTATCTATGTACTCTTCATACTGTCTCTTTACCGCCGGATACCTGCGAATAACAATTTCTATAATGCGCCATGAATCTTTTTCTATCATACCTGTCCTCCCTGTATTATGTAATATTAGAATACTTTCCTTTCGTACACACTCTCATATTTCTTTTCTATCCTTTATTAAGTCCGCTATTATCAGTATTATATATGAATATTTTTCACATATAAAGTAAAAAAATATACCATTTAACATCTAAACTCAATAATGGATTTTATCTTACGCACCGCAGCATTTAATATATACCTTTTCCGCACAGTATACATCCTATCACAAATACATATTTCCCTGGCCGCCGCTGCATATGTATTGCTCTGATCTGCTCCAGGTTCTTTTAGAAAGTTCCGTAACATTTCTTTCACCTCCCTGCCTGTAGCATATATGAATATTTTTCATATGTCAATACATATATGAACTATTTTCATATTTTGTTGATTTTTACTCAAACTATGTTGATTTATTTTCATAAATACTATAATATTATATTTACTATAGAGGGGGTGTTGATCATCAGCATTGGAAATAATATTCGTTACTTGAGAACACAGCATGGACTTAGTCAGGAAGACTTGGCTGAAAAGTTGGGATATAAATCTTACACTACAATTACCAAGTGGGAATCCGGTGTATCTGAACCGACCTTGAAAAAGGCAAGTGAAATCGCTTCTTTTTTTAATCTGTCTGTCAATGATTTATGTGATACAGATTTAACCAACATAGGTACCTCTCCCACGCAATCATCCCATGGTGTCATTGTAAATGTGCTGGGACGTGTAGCTGCCGGTATTCCAATCGAAGCTATTGAAAATGTGATTGACACTGAGGAAATTACAAAAGATCTGGCCAGGACCGGCAAATTCTTCGGACTCCGTATCCGGGGAGACAGTATGGAACCAGATATACATAATGGAGATACGGTGATTGTCCGCCAGCAGGACGATGCAGAGAATGATGAGATTGTCATTGCTCTTGTTAACGGCAACGATGGTGTCTGCAAGCGCTTGAAAAAATATGAAAGCAGCATTGCTCTGGTATCTTTGAATGCTAACTATGAACCAATGTATTTTAGCCAAAAAGAAATTGAAGATAAACCCGTACGAATCTTAGGCAAAGTTGTGGAACTCAGGAGAAAGTTTTAATCTGGCTATGCTATTCCTAACTGCATTTTGACAATATCTGAGGTTATCATCTCGGTAAATCTTAATTATCATATAATCGAGCAGGAGGCCAACCATTACTTGATTAGCCGACCTCTCACACCACCGTGCGTACGGTTCCGTACACGGCGGTTCCTTAGTTTTCACAAACTACCAGATAATAGTCAAGCATGGATGTATATCCCAGCCTGGCTATTATTTTATTTGAAAAGATTTGGTTTAAGACTTGCGCCATTCTCCAGTAACCTTTTCTGCTACAGGCAAGTTCTTTTGCTTTCCAATGTTCAAGCCCTAACGCTTTGAGCATTCGGTATTTTGTCTTGATTTTCTTCCATTGTTTCCAGTATACCGCCCTGATTCTGCGTCTTGCCCATTCATCTGTCTCTTTGAGAAGCTTCTTCATATCTGCAAGTTTGAAATAATTTACCCATCCCCGCACGAATTGTTGGTATCTCTCTTCTCTTTTTGCACTACTCATGCTGTATATCACCATATCACTGAATCTTTGATTGCACCACTTCAATTTTTATGCTATGCAAAATTCCCCTCCAGGTCAATATCCAGACCAAATTCTTTCAGATCTTCATCTCTGACATCCAGCTCTGTCCGTAAGATGTCCAGCATCTCATAATAAGCTGATCTTCTTCCCGCCTGAAACTTATTATCTTTATCTCTGCCATACTCTTCTGCAGCATCATTGGCGTTATCCAATAATCTTGCAACTATATATTTCATTCCCTCTCTTGTCAATGTCTCAGTCATCATCATAATCGCCTCTTTTCTGCAACTCTGCTACCCTGTCCTGAATGGACAGTTTAAAATTACGGATCTCTTTATTCCAGTGTCTCTTTAATCCTTCCTGCTCCTCGATTGATTTTTCATTCCAATCTCTGCAGTGCATCTCCGGATTTCTCAGATATTCTTCCTGCTCACTCATCCTCTTCTCATACTTCCTGATGGCACGCTTTAAAGAACCCGATTCCTGTCTATATATATCTTGTTCAGAGAAAAATTGTAAATTCATCTTTAGTTTTCCTTTATTGCTTTTCATTATACCAGAATCAGATGCTTTTTCAACGGATTCCTCTGTCCTACGCCTGATCTTATTATCGATGTCCTTCGTATCCAGATTCATCTCTTTGAGCGCATCCCTTTCCTTCTTGAGTGCCCTGACTTTCCTCTCCATGCTTCTCATCTTCTGTGTGACTGCATCTGTTCCTTTTTCGTCTGCCGGCTCCTGCCTGTCGAAATTCTTCAGTTCCCGGATCTCTTTGATCGTGGTTGTCCTTTCCCTGATCAGACCCAGTTCCCCATCTGGCAGCGTCAGCATCTCTGAGAGCTTTGAATAGGAAAAGTCTTTGTATTCCTTTCGCAGTTCCAGGGAATCCCCGCCTTCACTATACTTCTCATTGATGGCGATGAAACGGCTCACGGTACTCTTTCCAAGTCCGTATTCCCTCTGTGCAAACTCAAAAATGTCTGCCACTCCATTACAAATTGAATTGGAAGTGCAGACTACCACCAAATCAAAAATCAATACTTTATATTGCACAGACAAAAGCAGTATTTTAAAACTCTGAATCTAATGCCTCTTGTTATAGAAAAAAGTGCAATGTTGGAAAACATTGTAATGATAGATAAAACCAATGCTATCTTTGTTGTATCCATCTCAGTCATCTCTATCTTGAATAATCTTTTTATGACACTATGTATCGTGAAGCCCTGAAGAAGATAATCCAATGTGATAAGAATCACAACAGGAAACCATTTTCTCTTGACTAACTCTTTACTTATCCCAGCCATTGCAAATGAATTCTGACCTAATTCATTGCTTGCAAGTACCAGCATCGACTTATCCAACTTTCTTTATAGATTGTCAACACAAGGACGTTTTTATAAAGAATACTGTTTTAAATGCTTTATAAGTGATATCTTTATACCAGCTATCGTAGCTGTAATCATCTCATTAATTACTTTCTTCTTATGCGGTTAGCCTAAAAAATGCTTACATAAAATTGTAATAATTATTGCTGCTATAATGCTTACAAGAATGGAAATTGGATTTTTTCCCTCATTTGCTCTATATCACCTCCCTCTATCTATTTAATTAATTATTCTTGTGGTATAATCTCCCTACAGGCTGTTTGCACCAGCCGAGTATTTAGTAAAGGATACTTTTCGATGCCAAAAAAATATAATCTCAACAGTTCATCTGATATGAGACGTTTCTCACGTGACCTAGAAAAGAATGTGCTGAATATGGCGAGAGATAAAGCCAATTCGATGACCTTTGAACGCAAATGCCCTCACTGCAATTCCGTCATAAAGGTCCAATCCGGTATAAACTTTTGTCCCATTTGTCAGAGGCAGATCAAAGTAAATTTAGACATTAATTTTTAAATCTATCTCCTTTGAGGCCAGCTCATCCACTAACGTGTTGGCCTCCTTAAGGAGTTCCACAAGCCTTTCAACTTTCTTTTCCGCCTCTTTAACGTCTGAAATGTCGCACCCTACCTTAATATCTAACACAGTTCCATCTTCTTTTGCTTCCCTATTCATAGCGATTTTCACCTCCTATCAACCCGATTATTTCTGTGGTATAATTTCCTTACAGGCTGTTCGCATCAGCCGAGTACTTCTGAAAGGAGCGTTATAATGAAAAGACAACCCGTTTCATCCAGCCGAATCAGTTCCGTTGGCTGGGAAGATAATGTCATGGAAGTAGGATTTCCAGACGGCGCGGTATACCAGTACTACGATGTGAGCCAGTCTGAATATACTGCTTTCCTAGGATCACCTTCCCTCGGTTCTGCGCTATCCCGCTTGGACAAAGTGCACAGATACCGCAGAGTCAACTAACTGATACAATCCTTCGGTATTGATTGAACTGTCTCGATGACTGCCACCCTCTCGGGTGTTATCACTATGGAAGTATACGGGTGGTAGTTATCCTTCAGATAATCGATAAGAGGCTTTGTTAACTCTTCTATTCTGTCGCTCCTCTTCTCAACTGGCACGTACACGACCTTGCAATTTTTCTCTTCGATAACGTTCTCATCTGTTATGCTCACAAGCAGATTATTTTCACTATCGCAGATAAGAACCTCTAAATACTCTTTTCCTCCGATTCTCACTTTTCTCACCTCCTTCTATCCGTTTAATTATTCTTGTGGTATAATCTTCTTACCTGGCTATGAATTTCTGAATAATTTACATGCATCAAACGCTGCCAAAAATGCTCGTTTTGCCAAAATGAGCTCCATCGCGGCCATCGGAGTAAGCCTTCTCAGTGTGATATCAAATATTGTATTAGTCTACTTATCGATAAAATAGCAGATATACTACTAATCAAAAGCGCTATGATCGAAAGAACCAATGCTTGATTTTCATCCCAACTAAACCATTCTGTTATAGCTCCCCATACTTCTTGAATAATTCTTCTTAGCTGCTTTTTAGTGGCCTTATTCTTTTTTGATCCCAATTTCATTTTTCTCACCTCCCTCCTGCTCTGGCATCCTCTGCTGCAAAAACTTGTCCGTGCTTACGTTCAACACCCAGCAGATTGTTGCATATTCTCCAATCTCACATCTGCGCTTCCCCTGAAGAATTAAACTTAATGCAGTTTCTGATATTCCTGCTTTTTCAGAAATTGCCTTTTGTTTTAATCCAGACAATTCGATAAATGCCTTTATCCCTTCTGTATCTAATACAAACAATCCGAATCACCTCCTCTGAATTTTGGTATTCTTGATATTTCTGGTTATATATCGAGTTTATTGATGTGTCAATAATTAATTTCATGTTTTTCGAATTTTTTGTTTACAAATTCTAAATTCTTGATTATAATGAAATCATCTTAAAAAGGTGGTGAGTTTTTGAATAAATACATAATAGAAAAGTTAAAAGAAGGTCGGGCCAATGCTAAGTTAAAACAAAGCGAAGTTGCTGAAAAAATCGGTATAAAGGGGAACACTTTAAGTAATTATGAAAATGGTGTCTCAGAGCCTGATATAGATACATTTTGTGCTCTTTGTGACATTTACAACGTAGACCCTTCTAGCATATTAAATGAAGCCTATGGACTAAACGTACAGGGTGATGAATTTAAAATCAAACCCTCAGAAATTGAACATATAAAAAAATACCGCGCCCTCGATCAACATGGACAGGAAACGGTATCTTACATATTGAACCAGGAAACAGAACGTGTGAGACAGATAAATCAGGCCGCATCTACTCCTGCTGCCACCCGGATGATAAACTATTACTACCGCCTCGCCTCAGCCGGAACCGGCCAGATCATCTTTGATATGCCGCCCACCAAGCGTATAGAGATTCCGGATATACCTGCCTTCCGAAAAGCAGATTATGCCATAGGAGTAAATGGTAACAGCATGGAACCTATATATCATGATGGAGAGACCCTGCTGGTAGAAATGACTGATCATATTGAAATAGGTGAGGTAGGAATCTTTTCTGTGAATAATGAATGTTTTGTGAAAAAACTCGGAAAGACCGAACTTATATCTCTTAATCCGGAAAAGGATAATATCCCTTTAAATGAGACGGCCCGCTGTATGGGAAGGGTTGTTGGTAAACTGGAATATGCTTAAAGCACGTCTTAGGAACGAAGGTTTATTAATAAATTGGCATTAGGTACTGTACTTAGGAGGAACGTTCGCTTTTATGGAGATTATCGGTTATATTTCACAAGCCGTAATTGACACTCTGGATTTGTGTATTAAACCAAATACACCGGTCTTTATCGGAGATGCTAACATAGAGCATATTAAAAACCGGCATCCATATGAATATGATAAATATTATGACGACATAAGCACGATCATCAACTCTCCCGATTATGTGGGAATCAACCCAAAGGATGCTTCGATTCTCTTTGTCAGACTATATGAAGTAAACGGAGAATATATCAGAGTCGCAGTCAAAGTCACAGCCTCCGGGAAATGCTTTGCAAAAACTCTACATTCCTTAAGTACATGCAATGCTGAGAGATATTTAGAAAAAGGAACGCTTAAAAAACTTGACACACAGTAGATTTATTGTATAATTAAGTTACCAGATGAGTAGGCTATATTGAGTGAAATCTGAGGACGGAACAGGCGGCCGTCACCCATTGTTAGGAGATGTGGATTGTCACCCACCTATTTCATTCAAACTTACAGGCAGGTAACTTCGGTTATCTGCCTTTTTATTTACATCACTGTTGCAACTTCAGTGAAGGTAGATAAACCTTCAAATGAAACGTACACAAATTGTGTACGTTTGAAGATGCGCGCCGCAGATGGCAAAATGCGCCTTACCGACTGTGCCAAAACATCTTGACGAACATACATAAAATAAATTCCGCCCTGATGCTACCAACACCAGAGCGGAATGGATCACACCGGGAGTACCGATATAATCACCCTCAACAAGTGAATTATATCATCCTCCCGGCCAAAATACAAGCGCCGGGCATTTTTATACCCATTTTTAAGTTGCACCGGTGCAACCCAAGGGAGGATGACCTGTATGGCAAAAAGAAATGATAAGTACAAGCCCCGTTCAGATGGCCGATACTACACACATGTCTCCACAGGAAAGTATGATGAGAACGGCAGACCTATCCGGATATCACTCTATGCAAAGAGCAGCAAGGAGCTGGAAGAAAAAGTCGCTGAAGCCCGGTATCTACTCAAAACAGAGCAGTATGTCATAGAACCAGAGGACATCACTGTCTACGACTATGCTGAGAAATGGATCAGGACCTATAAGAGTGTAAAAGAACTCAATACCAACCGTATGTACATGGAGAGCCTAAAGTACGTAGTCGGCCTAGCCATCGGTGAGATCAAGATGTCTAAGCTGCTCTCTTCCGACATCCAGGAGATGATCACAGATCACAAGGACCACTACCGGACCTGTGAGATCGCAAGGATGTTCATGTATCAGGTCATCCGACGCGCTGTCAAGGATGGTATCTTACGTAATGATATCTGTGATAACATCACACTCCCATCTAAACCGCGTACAGAAAAGCGGGCACTGTATGAGATCGAGAAGAAAGCCGTGTTCAGTGCTGAACTCAGCAATGCGGACCGGGCACTTGTATATATCCTCTACGGCTGCGGGCTGCGCCGCCAGGAAGTCCTTGCCCTGCGCATCGAGGATGTTGACCTGAAAAAGAAATTGATATCCGTGAGAAATGTGATCGTCTTCGACGGGAACAGATCTGTATGGAAGGCTATCCCAAAATCTCAGGATGGCCAGCGCTCCGTTCCGATCCCTGACGACCTGATCTTTGCCATCTCCAGATACATACATAATGTCTCTACAAATGCCTCTATCGGCCCCAAGGACGGTCCTGTGCTCCTTTTCACTACTAACGGCGGCATGGTCACAAAATCGAGTTTCAGAGTGACCTGGAAGCGCATCATCAGGGAAATGAACCAAGCTGTCTCTACAAAGCAGGCGCCAAACCCTGTCAATGGCCTCACCGCACATATCTTCCGTCATAACTATGCAACGATGCTCTATTACTCCGGGATCAGTATCCTGAAAGCTGCAGATCTCATGGGCCACTCTGATATCAAACTCATCATGGAGGTTTACGCCCATCTGGATGAGGAGAAGGAACAGGCCGTCGATAAGATAAATGAAGTCATTAGAGCAGTCCTGTGACGGGCTGCTTTTTCATGTATCTCTCTATCTATTTTTGACTGCGTTTCTGACTACACTTTTGACTACATTTTTCCCTCTGACTACAGCTTGACTACACTCCAAAACACCATTTTCATTGCATTTCAGCAACCCATAAAAACACAAAAAATAGCAGAAACCTTCTATTTCACTGGGTTTCCGCTATATTGTCTTTCATGAAGCACGGGGGATATCAAACGGGGTTCGAATCCCCTATTTACTTTCTTTTCTTGCTTAATGAAGCACGGGGGATATCAAACGGGGTTCGAATCCCCTATTTACTTTCTTTTCTTGCTTAGTGAAGCACGGGGGATTCGAACCCCCGACAACCTGATTAAAAGTCAGGTGCTCTACCGACTGAGCTAGTGCTCCGTAACTGGGCTAGCTGGATTTGAACCAGCGAATACAGGAGTCAAAGTCCTGTGCCTTACCCCTTGGCGATAGCCCATTATTGGTAATACCAGACTGTGCCCTGCACTTTCCCATGTGAAGGTGGATAGAGGGACTCGAACCCTCGGCCTCCAGAGCCACAATCTGGCGCGCTAACCAACTGCGCCATACCCACCATATAAAAAATCGAGCTTCGCTCGATTGCGAGATTTGCTCCACAAACTCGAATGAAGTCCGTTTGCGGGATTTGCACTGCAAGTCCCAAGCGTGCTCGAAGGGATTCGAACCCCCGACCCACGGCTTAGAAGGCCGTTGCTCTATCCAGCTGAGCTACGAACACGTATTACCTGAAATGGTAACCCTAATACATAAGATTTATAAATCTTCTCATGTATAAGAGCGGGTGATGGGAATCGAACCCACGTGTCCAGCTTGGAAGGCTGGTGTTCTACCATTGAACTACACCCGCATATTATATGATTGCGTCGGGGTGACAGGATTCGAACCTGCGACCTCCTGGTCCCAAACCAGGCGCTCTAGCCAAGCTGAGCCACACCCCGCAAGGTATTAGGCGCCGAATTCTTCACAACGCATTTAACATTATATAATACTGTTTTTTTCCTGTCAACCTGTTTCTTTCAAATTTTTTCTAAATTTTTCTCTGTTTATGGCAATAAGGTTTTCACCTGAAATTTCCCTTCCCTGCCGCTGGTATTTTAAGCCTGCCCTACGAAACATAGTTGAGCGCATAGTGAACCTGCCCCTCAGCATCGATCTCCATGAGTACATAACTTGGTTTGCGGTTTTCCTGCCTCGGGTAACTGATACTGCCAGGATTGATCAGTGTGATGTCTTTTCCTATGTCAATCACTGGCTTATGGGTGTGGCCGCACATGACAATATCCACTTCCCTGGCCCTTCCTTCCTGCTTGATGGTCTCTGTATTCATGGCTATGTAATAGTGATGCCCATGGGTCAGCCATACTTTATACTGACCTATCATAAATTCCCTCTCCCTGGGAAGTTCGGAGAAGAAGTCATTGTTGCCCTGTACCATCATTACCGGACATCCCGCTGCCTCACTTATAATGTACTCGCTCCCTTCCACATCACCGCAATGGACCACCATATCAAAGGGGCCCGCCTGTTCCACGACTTTTAAGAAATTTTCATTATGGCGATGGGTATCGCTGACAATTAAAATCCTCATATCTGTTACCTGAACATCCTTTTCATAAGTTCTGGTTTCATCTGCGCTAAAGCCCGGCTGCGATGACTGATTGCATTCTTCTCCTCATCAGAAAGTTCTGCCGCTGTACGCCCATATTCCGGCAGATAAAAAATCGAATCATACCCAAACCCATTATCGCCTATCAGCTCATACCCGATTCTTCCTTCAATTGTACCCAAGGCAGTCACTGTCTCACCGTCAGGCCACACTGCTGCGATGGCACAGACAAACCTGGCCTTACGTTTCTCATCCGCAACACCCTCAAGACGCTTTAAGAAATCCCGGCTCTTTACGTCAAAGGGCGTCTCCTCTCCAAGATATCTGGCCGAATAAATTCCCGGCTCGCCTCCCAGACAATCGATTTCCAGGCCGGAATCATCTGCCAATACGACACAATCGGATGCAAATTCTGGCTTTTGGGCAAGTGCCTGCGCTACCGCTTTGGCCTTGATGATAGCATTTTCCACAAAGGTGGTGCCGTTCTCCTCTATATCAAGCAAGACTCCCGCTTCCTTCATAGACAAAATTTCCGCCTCCACATCCTGTAAAATTGCTCGAACTTCCCGCATCTTACCCTGATTGCCCGTGGCAAATATAATCTTATACATTTCCTTACACTTCTCCCTCGTAAGCCTTCATGACCGCGTTGTAGATTCCCTCTGCAATCCGGTTAATATAATCTTCCCGCTGCAAAAGGATGGACTCCTGCGCATTTGTCAGATACCCCACTTTCAAAGCTGCCGCCGGAACAGTGGCAGCGCTGATCACCTCATCTGTATCTGCCGCCTCCACCAGGCCATTTGCCTTGCCGCTTATGGCCGTAACTACCTCCCGCTCCAGAATATCCGCC
This sequence comes from uncultured Lachnospiraceae bacterium, assembly GCA_910577735.1. GTDB lineage: Bacteria > Bacillota > Clostridia > Lachnospirales > Lachnospiraceae > UBA3282. The sequence continues at coordinate 112,981 of CAJTOO010000008.1, read as the reverse complement.
AGCTCCACGCTGCCAAATCCAGGAATGAAATATCTGCTGTTATAAACTGCCTCCGTACCGTATATCTTGCTGTTCTCATCACCGCTGACCTCAAGGCGGATCAGCATATCCGCCTTGGTGGCAGCAGCAAGCTTCACCCTGTTTTCCGGTGCCGGGTTACTGTCATCCATTCTGGTATAATATACCTTAATATCAGTCTCATCAAACCTTGCTTTCAGTGCTTTTGCAATATCCAGCGTAATATCCTTAGCGGCAATACCATCTTGAATCACACCGCTCACCCCTGCACCATATGCCGGATCTATCACGATAACCTTTTCATATACTTCCTTCGAGGGCACGAATTCCACATACAATGTCTGCTCCTCAAAGATACTGCGGTATTCATACACCCCAGTCAATGAAAAGCGCAGGTAGATTCTGTTATTCTCCACCTCAAAATGTCCATCTACAACATTCTGGCTATTGCCATAGACGGCATTTTCCTCATAGAAAGTGTCGTAGTCTTTCATATTCTTACCCTGAATATTTACCCAGAGTTCCTGATCCATATAATGATTTTCCAGCGTCACTTCTTCCGCTTTCACAACGCCCGGCATTGGAATGCAAAAGTAATTCGTATTCTGTCTGTCCTGATCAATTGTAATATGGTTTTCATCCACCACTGCTGTCAGTGTACTTTCCTGTTCCTCCTGGGCGGATCGTATGACTTCATCCTGCGCCACATCCGCCACCACCACAATCTTGTTGGCAGAATAATATAACATCACGCTCATGGCTATCACCACGAACAGGATACAATATACTGCTGCCTTTTTCATAAACTTATTTTGCTGCATTTTATCTTCCGTTCCCGGTTGGCTTCGGCCCTATATATTGATAAAAATAGGTCCTCATCATGCCATTATAAATCTTTCTGTTCTTATCAGCCTTTCTGCCGATAGCTCCCTCTGCCTGCTCATAGGCAGTGATCAGATACATAGACCAGGCATCCAAAGCCTGATAACGCTCCCCCAGCGCCCGATACAAGGACTCCAGATTGTTCTTATCTTCCAATCGCTCCCCATAGGGCGGATTGGTCAGAATAAATCCATATTTTTTAGCATGGCTTAACTGCTCCACGCTCCTTTTCTGAAAATGAATCAGACGATCCACTCCAGCCAGTCTCGCATTGGCCCGGGCAATGGACACCATCTCATCATCGATATCATAACCCTGAATATCTGTCTGTACAGTAAGATCTACACGGGAGTCTGCCTCCTCTTTCACCTGATTCCACAGCCGACCCGGCACAATATGTTCCCATGCCGCCGCCTGAAAAGTACGGTTCCTGCCCGGAGCCATACGAGCCGCCATCATGGCAGCCTCAATCGGTATCGTTCCACTGCCACAGAAAGGATCCACAAGGATCCGGCTGCCACGCCATGGAGTGAGCATCAGAAGCCCTGCCGCCAGATTCTCCGCAATAGGCGCCTTCGCTGTGAGTTTACGATACCCTCTCTTATGCAGGGATTCACCAGTAGTATCCAGTCCAACCGTCACTTCATCTTTCTTGATAAAGACCCTGACCGGATAGGAATCGCCGCTCTCCGCAAACCAATCCATATGATAGATACGCTTCATGCGCTCCACCATCGCCTTCTTCATAATGGACTGAATGTCAGAAGGACTGAAAAGCTTGCTTTTCACACTGGCTGCCTTGGCTACCCAGAACTTTCCTTCTCTGGGTATGTATGCTTCCCAGGGAAGTGACTTGGTCCCCTGAAAAAGCTCCTCGAAAGTTTCCGCATGGAAGCTGCCTATTTTAATAAGCACGCGTTCCGCACTGCGCAAAAAAATATTGGCACGGCAAAGCGCCTCTTTATCTCCCGCAAAAACAATCCTGCCGTCTTCCACTGACACGATCTCATAACCCAAATCCTGAATTTCTCTTTTTAAAACTGCCTCCAGTCCAAAGTGACAGGGCACAATATATTCTAATTTTTCCATAGATTTATTTTATGCTGTATCAGACTGGGTGTCAACCGGCTTTTATATAACAACGGATGCCGCTTCTCCAGACATCCGTTGCTAACAGAAAAAGAGACGCTTCAAAGCGTCCCTTTTCCGATCAGACTGCAATTAGTTATTCTTCTGATTATTCTGAGAATTGCTGTTCTTGGAACTGTTCTTTGTGCTGTTCTGGCTGCAGTTGTTGTATTTATCCTGCTGCTTCTCGTTCTGATTATTCTGACTGTTCTGGTTGTTCTGGTTAAAATCGTTTTTAGACATCTTCCATACCTCCTGATTGATTTGATGTTACAGAAATAGTATGAGAGAATCCATGTAAACTTATTCAAACGACAAATAGGTCTTTAGTACTATATTTTTATTCAAAAGTACCAAAAGTACCCTTGGTACTTTGGTACTATTTTTGATTGCAATTTCTTTCAAATCATATATAATAATAGATGTAAACAGAGATACCCCTTCATTCTCAGTTTACAGACCCTTATATTAATTATTTATACTCCCCTCAACAGACCATTTACCCAAATGGTCTGTTGTATTTTGTACTAATTGTTCTATAAACATTATCCATGCTATCTATTACTTTGAAAAAGCTTGACAATCAGCGTAATCACCAAGACCGGAATCAGTATCGGCGCCAGGACCGATATCAGGGAAAATGCCACACCGATGATCAGCAGTACAAACACCGTAATAATCAGAAGAAGCAGCCATCCCGGCATACGGAATATCTTTCCGGCCCCTGTCATATCTTCTTCATAAGAAGCTCTTTCCCGGTTCTCATAATCACCGTTGGTCTGATAATGATACGTGTTGCTATAGGAACCTCCGGCCCCGTTGCCGACGACCTCCTCGTCGTAATTTAAATTTGTCCCTTCACTCCGTCCTGCCCGTTTATTGGCTTCGATGATGCTTTTGGCAAGAAGTCTGGGATCGCCAAGCCCTGACAGCACTTCCGCTTCACTTTTGCCTTTGCGGATCTCCATATCTATATATTCCTGATAATAGCGTACATTCTCAGTCACCTGGCGGCTGTTAAGCCCGCCGGCAAGCGCTCTTTGCAGTTTTTCCATAAATTCTATGCGGTTCATAGCATCTACCTTTTCTCCCGATTTACATGGTCTGGTCCATACCTCTTCCGTCGTTGAATTTCCGGATGTACTTTTCCGGTGTCCTCTTCATCTGTGCCATCGTCATGAAGGCTTGCAGCACCATGTCTTCCTTATTACATTGCCCCGTATTCTTTCCGGTATCCCTGCGCAGATTATCCTGTTCCATCTGCCACACATAACAGTCCGTCAGGGAATATCCCTCACATTTAGGGGTTTCAGGCAGTTCATGATGCTCCAGATAGTACACAAACGCATCATACAACTGCACATCCGTAAGCAGTTCGCCCCACAGTGTGTTACACCACACTTCGGATTGTCCGGCATATTCACACAACCGAAGGAGACCGTCATAGACTTTCAATCTGCTCTGATCAAAAATAATGGCTGACGACATGTCCTCTCCTCTCCTTCACGCAGATGATAAGCCTTTCTAACTATCATAGCTGCCCTGCGTTTAATCATTTTATCACAATTATCCTTGCTTTTCCATGTTCCTATTCTTAATTTTATATAAAATGGTAAATCCCTTGGAAAGCAGCCTTTACACGCGGAGGAATTTCTTATACAAAAACAGCGTCCCTTTATGAGACGCTGTCATCATCACTCTGTTTTCTATCATCATGCATTTAAATCTGCTACAGAATTTCCCTCATACACGTGCCCTTCCACAAAAATCTGTTCCACCAATGTGGTTTTGGGATGCTCGATCAGGCTGATCAGTTTCTCTCCTGCCTTCTGCCCCAGCTCCTTGGTATTCTGGGCAAGCGTGGTGAGTGTAGGTTCAATATGCCTTGCAATTCTGATTCCGTCATATCCAGCTACGGAAATATCCTCCGGAATCCGCAGGCCTCTTTCTTTAATCGCATTAATTCCGCCAAAAGCAGCAAAATCATCAGGATATATGATGCAGGTGGGCCGCTCTCTCAAATCGAGAAGCCTCATGGTTTCCTGATAAGTGGCCGCTGTATCCCTGTAAGGAGCCATACTGACATATACATCCGGAACCTCCATGCCCAGCTGCGCCGCAGTCCGATAAAAGGAAGAAAGTCTGCTCTGCGTAACTGACGAATCCGCCCCATGGATAAATGCAACCCTGCGGTGCCCTTTTTCATAAATATAAGTCAAAAGGTCCTGCATACCCTGCACATTATTTGACATGATCGCACAGGTATTATTAAAAATATGATCCAGGGTAACCGTAGGAATATTGCCCCTGACAAGCTGCATGATCTCCTGTGAATAAAAATCTGCGCAGACTATCGCAATCCCATCAAACCCCCGGGATCTGCAATGTTCCAGGTAAGATATCCGTTCGGACCGTGTCTTCGAGGAATTTATAAAGGTAATATCATATCCTTTTTCTTCCACAGTCCTCTTAAAACTATCCAGCACAAAAGCATAATAGTCATGTGTCAGACCGCTGTAAGCCTCCTCGGCAAAAAGTACACCTATGTTGTAGGTACGATTTGTTTTCAGCGCTTTAGCCATCGAATTGGGGAAATATCCCATCTCATCCGCGACCTTCTTTATATACTTTTTGGTCTCTGATCCGATATCGTTGTGATCATTAAGCGCCTTACTAACCGTCGCTACCGATACACCGCAGGCAATCGAGATATCCTTCATTGATACCATATTCAAGTCCCCTCATCACTTTGCAAGATTCGACAGTATTTACAAGAAAAATCACTTAACCGTTTTCGTACATTTAGTTTACAATATATTTTATACTTATGCAAGAAATATTTTATCTTTCTATCATTAGTTTTATTGATTTATGGCATGTATCAGAAAATAACCCCATACTAAATTTATATAAATTCTCGAAAGCTTATTGCATTTTTCTATTTTATTATATATAATTTTATTATTGTTATTAGCATTATGCTCTTTTACTTAATCGTTTTCGCTCTATAAGTTTTGTAAAGGCTGCACAGGCAAAGCAAATATCATGGAAAAGGAGAGTATACTTATGAAATTTGGTTATTTTGATGATGCCAACCGGGAATATGTCATCACCACGCCCAGGACACCACTTCCCTGGATCAACTATCTGGGCTGCAATGAGTTCTTTACGTTGATTTCCAATACCTGCGGCGGTTATACCTTTTATAAAGACGCAAAACTTCTGCGCATGACGCGTTACCGCTACAATGATGTGCCAAACGACATCAATGGCAAATACTTTTATATTAAAGAGGGGAACAGTATCTGGAACCCTGGATGGAAGCCAACCCAGACAGAACTTGACAGTTACGAATGCCGGCACGGTATCGGCTACAGCCGTTTTACCGGTGCAAAGAACAATCTCGAGGCTTCTGTCCTCACCTTTGTACCCATGGATGATAACTGTGAAATCAGCCAGGTAAAACTGACTAATGCAGGCGGCAGCACCAAGACCATCTCCCTCTTCTCTTATGTAGAGTGGTGTCTGTGGAACGCGGATGATGATTCCCGCAATTTCCAGCGCAACTTAAATACCGGCGAGGTGGAAGTGATCGGTTCTGCCATTTATCATAAGACAGAATACCGGGAACGCAGAAATCACTATGCGGTCTATGCGGTAAATACGCCTGTGGATGGATTCGACACGAGCCGGGATGCTTTCCTTGGCGCCTACCGCGGCGCAGCCAATCCGGAAGTTGTAGAGAACGGCCAGGCTTCCAACTCGGTGGCAAGCGGATGGTCCCCCATCGCCAGCCATCAGATCAATGTGACTCTGCATCCAGGCGAGAGCAAGACTTTCGTCTTCGTACTGGGTTATCTTGAAAATCCGGAGGACGATAAGTGGGAAGCGCCAGGCGTCATCAACAAAAAGCCTGCCCAGACAATGCTGGCAAAATATCAAACTGATGCTGATGTGGAGAAGGCTTTTGCCGCACTGAACGATTATTGGAACAACCTTTTATCCAAATACACTGTGAAATCCTCCAATGACAAGGTGGACCGTATGGTCAACATCTGGAACCAGTACCAGTGTATGGTTACCTTTAACATGTCACGGTCTGCTTCCTATTACGAATCCGGTATCGGACGCGGCATGGGCTTCCGCGATTCCTGCCAGGATCTCTTAGGGTTCGTCCATCTGATTCCGGACCGCGCAAGACAACGTATCATCGACATTGCCTCCACCCAGTTCCAGGATGGCAGCGCCTATCATCAATACCAGCCTCTCACCAAGAAAGGCAATTCCGATATCGGCAGCGGCTTTAACGACGATCCGCTGTGGCTGATTGCCGGCACTTCCGCCTACGTGCGCGAAAGCGGCGACACCTCCATCCTGACGGAAATGGTACCTTATGACAACGATATGTCCGCAGCGCAGCCGCTGATGGATCATCTGAAACGTTCCTTCGACTATATCGTCAATCACAAGGGGCCTCATGCCCTGCCCCTGATTGGCCGTGCCGACTGGAACGACTGCCTGAACCTGAACTGCTTCTCAGAGCATCCCGGTGAGTCCTTCCAGACTTTCGGGCCTTCCGAAGGCCCTGTGGCAGAATCCGTATTCATTGCCGGCATGTTCGTCAAATACGGGGAAGAATACGCGCAGCTCTGCGAGCTTATGGATAACCAGGCCGAAGCCGATTATGCCCGCGCCGAAGTGCAGAAAATGTACGACGCCATCTTAAAAGACGGTTGGGACGGAGACTGGTTTGTCCGCGCTTACGATGCCTACGGTCAAAAGATCGGTTCCAAAGAATGCGAAGAAGGACAGATTTACATTGAGTCCAACGGCTTCTGTCCACTGGCCGGCATTGGTGTGAAGGAAGGCCTTGCTCAGAAAGCGCTCGATGCCGTCAAGGAAAAACTGGATACCCAATACGGTGTGATGATTTTACAACCGGCCTATACCCGTTACCATCTGGAACTGGGTGAGATTTCTTCTTACCCGCCGGGGTACAAAGAGAATGCCGGTATCTTCTGCCACAACAACCCCTGGGTCTCCATCGCAGAGACTGTAATCGGACGCGGCGACAGAGCCTTTGAGATTTATCAGAAAACCTGTCCTGCCTATGTGGAAGAATACAGTGAGATTCACCGTACAGAACCTTATGTGTATTCCCAGATGGTTGCCGGGGCAGATGCAAAGTTCCACGGCGAAGCAAAGAACAGCTGGCTGACCGGTACGGCGGCATGGACCTTCGTGAACATATCCCAGCATATTCTCGGTATTTATCCCACACATCAGGGACTCCGTATCGATCCCTGTGTACCGAAAGGCTTTGGAAACTTTGAACTGACCAGGAAGTTCCGGGAAGGCACTTATCACATTAAAGTTGTAAACCCTGAGAATGTTGAAAAGGGTGTTAAATCCCTTACTGTGGACGGTAAAGAAGCGGCTGGCTGCATTGTGCCTTATGAAAAAGGCAAGGACAGTTATGATGTGGTAGTGACCATGGGGTGAAGTAAATCACATCTTATATAAAACAGATGCCAGACTTTGTCAGATTTATATTGACAGACAAGGGCAGAACCGAAATCTGGTTCTGCCCTTTTTCCTTCTAAAATACCATACACATCATCTTGTATGACGAATTTTTCTGACCACTAGTTTTCTAAAAAGACTTGTTTTTGAGAGAAAGATGTGACAAAATATGACTTAGCCAACTCTTCCCCTCGGGTATAGTTTGCTGACAAAATATGAAACAACGGAGTGCCTGCTGGCATTAGGATTATAGCAATGAGTCAATATATGTCTATCGGTAAAGTCTCAAAATTAAAAAATGTAAGCATCAAATCCCTGCGCTACTACGACCAAATCGGTATTTTAAAACCGGCCTTTATCAACACGGAGACCAACTATCGTTATTACACGATGGATCAGCTCTATCTCTTAGACGCAATCACAGTCTGCATTAAGTTGGGAATCCCCTTAAAAGATCTGAATAATTATGTGGAAAACAATTCCATTCATTTGCAGAAACTTCTCTATGACGGCAAGATCCTGGCAGAACAGAAGATTCTGGAAATCCATAACTGTCTGGGTACTCTGCAGGAAACTCTGCAGAATATGGCCAGTCCTGTGACCGGTCTGGCTAAGATTCCGGAAAGCAGGAGCGGTATTCTTCTGCCCGATGGCTTCTACCACAATGAGATCGTAAAGCGCAAAATGCTGACAGTTCCTTTGGAAGATATGGATATTCCCAAGTACTATGGCCAGCATATCCTGAAACTTTTTGTCACAGCACAGCAGCTGGGAACTGCTGTCGCCTATCCTTCCGGTGTACTGCATGAATACCGGGAAGGCATATACCAGCGTCACATGTTCCTTACAATAACAGGAGATGCTCCCACACTTCCGGAAGAATCTGAAAAAAGTGTCCGTACCATAGAAGAAGGTGATTTTGCCTGCCGGAGAATCTCTACCCATGTGTCAGACTTTGAGTCTATACGGGAAGAGATGAAAGAAGTCCTGAAGAGTGACGATTTCTGTATCATAGAAACAGATACGCTCTCCGAAAAGAACAAGAAGGACGGTTATCCTTTTGAATTGGAATATCGATTGTGATCTGCCGGCAATCAATCCCGCTTTAACCGGTACAGTATCTCCTCGAACGGCACGCCGTCTGTGGGCGGCGTCTCAAGTTCCAGAGAAGCCGTGATGCATTTCTTCACAAAGCCGGATGCCTTGCGCACCGATCTGTCAAAGGGCACATCTTTCACCGCATCTGCCGCTATGATGGACGCAAACACATCCCCTGTACCGCAGCGCTCTGCCCCTGCTTTATGGATGCGGATAAAGCAGGAATGTACATCCGCTTCTGTTTCTCTGACATACACATAATTGGCGATAAATTCTCCCTGGGGAATCCCCGTTATGACCACTCGTGAGGGCCCCATAGAAGCCAGTTTCTCTGCCATGGCACTCAACTCTTTCTTCTTCCACCCCTTCTCCTGATAGGGTATATCCGTCAAATAACAAGCTTCTGTCAGATTCGGTGTGATGATATCCGCCAGCGCAACCAACTTTCCTAACTCCTTACATAACTCTACTGTATAGGCAGAGTATAGTCTTCCATGATCCCCCATAACCGGATCCACAATCACCAGGGTGTCTTCCCTAGAAAAATCATGAATAAAATGCCGCACAATATCAATCTGCCGCACAGATCCCAGATAGCCGGTAGCAATGCCGTCAAATTTCAGGCCGATCTTACCCCACTTCTCAATATAAGCCTCCATCCGGTCTGTATAGTCATCCATAAAAAAATCGGGAAAAGCCGTATTATTAGAAAAGATAGAAGTGGGAAGGGGACATCCCTGTACCCCCATATAAGAAAGAATGGGCAGGATTACCGTCATGGCACATCTCCCGTATCCTGCTATATCGTTAATCACAGCAATCTTTTTCTGCATCTTCGCGCTCCCTTCAACTTATCCCTGGCATACAATCGAGCAAGCTCGATCTAAGCAGAAGAATTACCTATATCATAAAACAGAGATGACACAACTGTCATATATAGTCATGCCATCTCATTTATTTTACTCTCATTTCTATTCTTTTACAATATCTTCCACCACTGCTGCTGCAACATTACCCTTCACGGCATCGGAAGCCTGCTCTAAGCCATTGATATTTACATTGCGGGTGACTTTCGCATCAAAGGTGCCCGCCTTCATGATATCCGCAAGGTCTATCCCCACAGTCTCCTTCATGGCTTCAAACAGCTTCGCCATGACCGCCGGCACATTGCCCGCCATGTCTCCCACACCTTCAGAACCGCCAATGATTGTAATCTTATCAATCTGACTGAGGGGCTGGGAAATCCTGGCTGCAATCTCAGGCAATACCTCAATGAGCATCTCTGCCATTGCCGCATTGTTATATTTCTGGTAAGCTTCCGCCTTCTTCTCCATGGCCTCCGCCTCAGCAAGACCCTTGGCCCTGATGGCTTCCGCTTCGGCAACACCCTTGGCACGGCTTGCTTCCGCCTCTGCTTCACCAACCATACGGATACCCACAGCCTCCTGCTCTTTCGCAAACTTCTGGGCCTCTGCTGTGGCCTTTAAAGCATCCGCCTCTTTCTCACGCTCAAACTTCTCAGCCTCTGCCTTCTTCTGGCGTTCATACAGTTCTGCCTCCGACTGCTGCTGACGTGCGAATTTATCTGCTTCCGCTTTCTTCTTGACTTCCGCATCCAGCGCCTTCTCACGCACTTCTGCCTCTCTCTGCTTTAAGACTACTTCTTTCTCCTGCTTGGCAATACTTGCTTCCGCCGTTGCAATCTCAATGGTCTTTCTCTGCTCCTGCTCCTGAATGCTGTATGCCGCATCTGCTTCGGCACGCTTGGTATCTTCCACCTTCTTCAATTCAGCCTGCTGTAAGGCAAGCTCATTGTTCTTCTTGGCAATCTCTCTCGCCGCATTGACACGTGCGTCATTGGCCTGTTTATCGGCTTCCGCTTTCGCTACCGCGATTTCCTTATCGGCTTCCGCCTTGGCAATGGCTGCTTTCTTCTTAATCTGGGAAATATTATCGATACCCAGATCGTCGATGACACCGTTGCCGTCTGCAAAATTCTGCACATTAAAACTTACGATATCAAGTCCCATTGCCGCCAGATCCGGCTCCGCATTTTCCTTCACCAGTTCCGCGAATTTCTGTCTGTCACTGACCATCTCTTCCAGGCGCATACGGCCCACGATCTCACGCATATTACCTTCCAGTACTTCTCTGGCTATACCTGCTATATAAGGGGTATTCTGATTCAGGAAGTTCTGTGCCGCCCTGGCCAGCTTCTCCGGCTCAGCGCTGATCTTCACATTGACTGCCGCGTCCACCTGAATATTAATATAATCCGCCGTAGGCACCGCATTGGACGTCTTCACGTCAATGGCGATCAGTTTCAGACTCAGCTTATCCAGGCGCTCAAAGAAAGGAATCTTCACACTGGCTTTTCCAATAATCACCTTCTTGCGCAGACCGGAAATAATAAATGCCGTATCCGGCGGCGCTTTTTTGTATCCCGTAGCAACAACTACAATCAACAATACAATAATCAGTACTACGATCAGCTTCCAGATAATGCTCATTAACAGACTCATAACTTCCCCCTTTTCTTTTGTATGATTTTTTATTCTACTTTATCTTCTCCGGCTTCTGCGCATGCCATCTGCCAAGCGCTCCTGTCAGATACGCATAAATCTTGTCAAGCCCCACAGCCAACAGATAAATATACCCCACAGCACTGATAAACAGCAGTACCGTATTAGAACCGCTCATGACTGTCCCCGAAAAGTTGGGCAAATAGCGGTACAGGAACACGTGATGTAACAGATAATAAGCAAAAGAGTGTCTTCCAATGGTCGCAATCAGATGCTGTACCCGCCCGGACCGAATCCAGGTTGACACCTCCATCACAATCATATAAAGTGACACAGCAAGCATGAACACCACATGGTAAGCATTAAAATAATACCCTGACTGTTCCACCAGATATACCATGATATACAATCCCACACCCACTGCTGCGGCAATACGCCTGCCGATGACCACCGCTTTCTGATTAGGACTCTTTCTGATCATCTCAAACAGCATGCCCATCACGAAATACATACTGCACACAATCAGATTCTTCTCAATCATCATATCAAAAGGATTGTTGTACAAAAGCCAGATGCTGGCTCCCAGAAATACCGCCGGCAGAATATATTTACACTTGCACATAATAATTCTGTATAGCGGAAACAAGATATAAAGCATAATGATTGCCCCAAGGAACCATTCACCAATCATGTAGAAATTATCCACATACTCATACAGATAGCCGTCCATCCCGATCACTGTCAGAAGGAAATTTACTTTCGGCGCATTGGGCATGGATTTTGAACGGTAAAAAAAGTCAAGAAAAGCAAACAGATACGCAAGCCAGAACAATGGGAAAATCCCCAGAAATCTTTTCTTATAGTATTCTTTTAAAGACAGGTTCTCCTGATAACGGTAAATCAGCGCCGCCCCGGAAACCATAAAGAAACAGGATACCGCAATCGGCGCCCATACAATGTGGATGATCCCCTGAAAAATTTCTATATAGGCCGCTTCGATACCGAGCGTCCTGACAGCTACAGAAAAATGATAAGATGTAATCATAAAGAATCCGACAATACGAATCAGATCCAGATAAAGCACACGTTCTTTTTTCATTGTGGCATACCACTCCTCATATACTTATGAATGGGTATAGTATACCACAATTTTGATATACTGTCACTGCCATATAACTTTTCATCAGCCTCACCGTTTCTCCAGAAACATGACACATGTGTCATCCTATAAACTTTTTGCCTCTGTTCTCTTCAATGTGTTTCTGTTCCTCCGCACTGATGACACCGACAGCTTCCTCCACGGACTGATCATTTTCTTTTCGGTCATTCCCATCCCGATCATTCTTTATCAGTTCTTCATCCAGATTATCGATTTGAGACTTCGCCCCTTTTGCCTGCCTTACTTCCGTTATCTTACGCATGATCGTATTGACATCCTCCGGTGAGAACAGATCCAGGCATTTCATGAGACTGGTCATATCGTTCAGATCAATATTGACTGTGCCTACCGAAGTGCTCACATGAATCCAGTCCGGGTTAGAACTTCCGCCGATGGTGATGGTGTTGCCATACATCGTATCTTTGGTGATCGATACACAGACTCCGTTATGCCAGAAGTTCTCCGACACCGGATTTCCCGCTGTAGGCTCGTCCATCCGCCGCAGCATAATCCCAATGGAGTCTGTTGCTCCGCAGGTTTCTCCCGATGCCAGATATTCGTCTGCCTTCTTTAATTTAGAGGCAAAGCTGCCCTCACTGCCATCCCCCTTTAAACCTGCCTTCTGCCGAAACGTCACGGTATCTGCATATTGTTTAATCTGTGCGGCAGTGTGATTCGTGGTGTCTATATATCCATATCCCTTAAATGGATTGTTTCCAATCATTTTGACCCCTCCCTTTTTCAGACATGATAATCGCATCTCAATGCGCTGTTTACTCTAATTCACCTGATGAAGGCCCCTCTATCGTCTCAAGCGCAAACCGCTCTATCACATGTTCCGTTTTCTCCGGCACCTTCTTCGTATCTACCTGATAAGCTTCCAGTCTGCCGTCCTCGTACTTGGCCTCCACATAGACCTGTGCCTCTTTACCCTGAATCTTGCCTTTCAGCGTATAGCCTTCCGTCACCGCAATCTGAACGTTATCGCTCTCCTCGTAACTCATATGTTTTACCTCCACAGTCTGTAAAGCCTCCGTCAATGCCGTAGAGTTCACCCGTATGCCCGGACCTGCTCCAATCCTTCCCATACCGGACTTTTCTTTCACCTTTCCCGCCTGGGATTCCGCACCTGCGATATCCTCTTTTTCCTGATTGCGGTATTTCATATTCTGTCTCAGTCTCTCCTGAAATCCCTCTGCCTGCTCGGATTTCCTGGTGTTTGGATACTCCGGCATGACACCGCCTCTTTTTACCTCCTGTATGCCCATGTTCTACGGCCTCCCTTCCGTGAGAATTTTCTTAACTTCCTCCCTGCCCCTGCGCAGCCTTGTCTTGATCGTCGCCTCTTTTTCATTCAGCACACTGGCAATCTCATGGATTGTGTAATCCTCATAATAAAAAAGGTAGATCGAATTCCGGTAATGTACCGGCAGCTGCAGCACCGCCTCAAGCGTCCTGTCATCCTTGACCTGGTAAGGCAGATATATATTTTGCGCAGCTGTCGCAAAGGACTCGTTCCATGGCACTGTCCTCTGATACCAGCCGCTCTTTAAAATATCCAGACAAATATGAATGGTGGTTCGTATGAGCCACGCTTTCTCATGCTCCTTATTCAGAATCGGCTTCTCATCCTTCATATAGCGCAGAAAGGCTTCCTGCACCGCATCCTCGGCGTCCGCCCGGTTCTTCATGTTAGAAAAAGCAATTCGATACAGCATGGACTGGTACTCCTCCACCAGATAATTCCATCTCTGCTCCATCCCCTCGTAATTCCCTCTGTTATTCTATAGATATCTACATCTTAACATACTTCTTTTGGCCCTCCTATATACAATACGAATCAGAAAGGCTAAAAGTTTCATGAATACAAAGACAGGAAACCTTTTCCTGATTTCCTGTCCCGTCATATCAATTCGAAAGAGCACCGCTTATTCAATTTTGCAAATTACACTACATTCCCCCGGATTCTTCACATCGCCCAGCAGTCCCTGATACGTAACCTCTACCTTATCACCCACTGCGATAGGCAAATCTCCTTCCACGATTTGAGCGTCCTTTAATAAAAAATAATATGACAAACCATCACCCGGATCCTTAATCGTAATCGTGTCGTCTGTATACTCTTCTACAATTCCTGTAATCGGATCAGCCACTGTGTTTTCTTTCTGCTCCACAGACTCTGTTTTTCCAGCCCCCACATCTCCTGCATCTACTATTCGTACCTCCACCGCATAGAAAACATCATTTTCAAACTTACCTTTCAAGTCAACCCTCATATATTGCTGCAGATCCCGAAATCCCGCCTTTTTATCCTCATGACTTTCCCCATTATCATAAATGGTTCTCACATAAAATCCAGTATCATCATCAAAAACCACCTGAATCAATTGGGAATCCGGAATAGGCGCATTCGAGCTTGGCGTACTGTTGGACAAAGAACCATCCTCGAGAATTTTTACTTTAGTCTCCGCAATATAAAACGAATCCTCTGCAATCTTCCAAACCTTGCCTTTGAAATCTGCATCACAAGCAGCGGCAATTTCCGGTTCCAAAACCTTCCATTTTCCCGCAGTATTTTCCTGTGTTTCCTCTGTATCTGCAGCATTTTCCTCTGACAGCGCATCCTTTGGTTCTTCCGATAATACCTGCTTCTCCTGTTTATCAGTAACATATTCATGTGTAGTACCGCATCCTGCTAACAATATGTTCCATGTACAAACGATACCAAGTAATATAATCATCTTTTTTATCTTCACAATCACTGACTCCTTTATCAATTTTCTTCCTGTCATATCTGGGTATATCCAACATGCCCCGCCATACCGCAGCCATGACAGACAAACCGCAGAAAACTCCCTGCATTCACAGAGAGTTTTCCAGTTTTCTATTACTTCGTGCCCATAACCTCTTCTGCCATGTCAAACATATCATCGGCAGTTAAGTTTAAATCGAATCCTATGAGCTGATACTGGATACCGTTTTTCGTCCACTCCACGACGGCGCTTTTCTGCATTTCCACTGTATCACTTCCGAAGGAAATAAAATAGTTACCCTTCTCCTGATTTGTCTTATCTTCCGCTGTCAGTTCATAGTCTGGCGGAACAAACTTATAAGTTGCACTGTCAAAATATAAAGTAACGTCCCCACATACTTTCGTTGCCTCTGCCGGCTTTGAACGTGCATAACTCTCTGCTGGTTTCTCAATATACAGACTCACTGTCGGTTCTGCATCCCTGGCGTATTCGATACTCATAAATTTGTTTGTGTACACCTTATTCCTATCCTGATCTCTGCCCTCTGACTCTCCTACTACTGCTTTTGCGAATGTGTAGCCGTTTGTAAACTGCTCCACGGAATCTACCTGATACCCAAGTTTCTTCTCCTGTTCCTCCATCCCGCTGTAACTATTACAGCCTTCACGCCAATCAGAGTGTGAACTTAGAGATACCGCATGCCCTGCAGCAAATGCGCCGCCTGAAATGAGCAGACATCCAACTGCCACGCCGATTATTATTTTTTTAGCTGATAAATGTTTCATACTTTTTGCCTCCTGACTTGTTAGAATCTCTTCGTCAATCCTGTCTTTTAAGTCCTGGGACGCGGTAAGACCATCACATTCCAAGGTCAACACATCTTTTATTGTATCTTCCCAACTGTCTCTTTGATTCATATGCAACCTCTTTTCTTTACGATACCCCGGAAACTGTCGTTCGAAGCTCCGTCTTTAATACCGATTTAAGCTTCTTTCTGGCCGTGTGAAGCCTGGACTTTACGGTTCCCTCCAGACATCCCACTATCTGCGCGATCTCACTGATCTGGTATTCCTGATAATAATAGAGCACCACCACTGTACGCTGTTTGACCGGCAGTTTCCTGACTGCCTGGGTTATCGCTTCTGCTTCCTCCTGCATGATCACCTGTTCCAGAGAAGAAAGGGTTCGACCAGTATCCATTTTCTGTGTCACCTCATCGTCCGGCAGTTCCCTGCTCTTTTTCCTGCCACACTTATAGGCCGTCCGCACAAGAATCTGCATCATCCACGCCTTAAACCCGCTGTCATTCTTAAGTTCCTTACAGTGCAGATAGACTTTTACAAAGGTGTCCTGTACCACATCCTCACTGTAAGAATAGTCGCCTGTGATCAGATATGCTGTATGGAGTGCCATATTCTTGTACTTTTCGTAAAGCATGTCGAAGGATGCCTTATCACCCTTCTTCATCTGCTTCACCAACATTTCTTCAGTCAAATTACCTTTCCTCCATATTTCCATTACGTTCACGACAGGTTTTCTACCTGCCATATTCGGTGCACCTACTTATAAGAGTCTCTGAGTTGTCTGAAGGTTCAAAAATTTGAAAAATTAATTTTGCATTACGCAGAAATGATATGAAAGGAGAAATCTTTGACAAAAAAATATCTGCCAACGGCTTATTTGCAGCCATTGGCAGATACTCTCATATGCTTTCTTTCAACTATCCGAAATTTACATTACCAGCGCCATGCCAATAAAGAAGCAGACCATAAAATACAGGCCGATAAGCAGACCAATGATAGATGTAACCAGCCCTGCAATCGCTAATCCCTTACCATCATATTTCTTACTCAATGTGATAATGGAACAGATCAGACCAGCGATACTTAATCCCAAATCCACAAACGGGAACCAGAAAAGCACGATACTTGCAATACCACAGATCAAAGCCGCCACAGCGACCCCACTGTGATTGCTGGGCAAGGCATCGTACACTATAGGACGTACCGGCTGCGCATAAGGTGCCTGCTGAGCAAACTGCTGCTGGTTATTATACTGCTGCTGATTATTATACTGCTGTTGATTGCCGTAAGGCTGCTGATTATACTGCTGGTCGCCATAAGGCTGCTGATTATAATTCTGATTGTCTTCCACGTTATTTCTCCTCTCCATTCTTCTATGTATGCTCTCTCACTATACCAATACTGTCAGCTGAACCACCGTCCAGATAGCCATCAATACAAGAAATCCGATAAACAATGCCAAAGCACCGCCGTATTTTCCTTTTAAAGCAAATTTATATGCAAATATAGCTACGAAGACTGCAAGACAAATTCCTAAAGTACTTGCACAGAAGATACCTGCAATCGCACAGATTGTTACCATCACATTAATCCACACAGGCACATTTCTAACCGGCTCATACGGTGTACCATCATCCATGTATACCCCGTTCACGGCAAGCCTTACATTATTGCCGATTACCACCAGGTTGCAATCCGCACCCGGCATACTGATCTGGACATCTGCCAACATTACGACCCAGTTCTTGGATTTGCACTTATAGGTATCATTGTCGACCATATACTTAGCACCGCCAAAACCGCCGGCCTTGTAGGTAATATGATGCATGTTACCCATATTATCAGTTACATTCCATTCTCTCTTCATGCTTCTCCTCCTCACAGCATATCTCTTCATTCATCCGGCAGCCAGTCTGTCACCGATTCAGCCACCTATTGTATCTATCATACTGTAAAGTGTGTCTCTTTGCAAGAAGAATGTGCAGGATCCGGCTGAACCCTGGCATTTTTCCTTAAAGTGGTATTTTTTCAATCTTGAGACGATATCTGTACCTGGCCGGCTGATTCCTATGTTCTGCCGGAAGTAAATTCTGATACCGTATGATGCTGAATACGAATCCCATCAGGACAGCCCATACACAAATATCTGTGCCGCCATAGGAGAGAAATGGAAGATTGGCGCCGATAGGCAATCCCCCCAGATTGCTCATCAGATACCCCGCAAATTCCACCAGAAATACCATACAGCATCCAGCGCCGGTTACCCGCCCAAGCTGGTTCTTCTGGCGCAGACACCTGTACAGGAAATAGCCCATGCAGACCAAGAATATCAGGCAGACCATGACACCAGGCACAATGCCATATCGCAAAAACAAGTACAGTAGATTACCGTCGTCCGCAGAAAAAGATGCATCCAGATGACTTACCCCCATATAATTTTCTACAAACTGCGCCGCCGCCTCAGGATTTCCCCACAAACTGCACCGACCAATCCATCCCCTGATCATCACTGTATAATAACCAGCACCACCCGCATCATCATAGGGGTGCAGGATTGCCCGGATACGCGCTGCCCGGAATCCGTTCTGCTGCAGCATATAGAATACTGCCAGACAAAATGCCAGCAAAACACTGCTCCACAGCCCGATCAGTTTACCGCTTCTTTTATCCCCATACCAACCGCAGATCACAGCCATGCTGAGCATCATCAGCAAAACACAGCCAAACCGCAGACCGGAAGTGCTGGTTACTCCCATATAGCCTCCTCCCAAAATGCCCAAGCTTGCCTGAAACAGGACTAACCAAAAAATACCGCCTGCAAAACCGGCGCCGCCCCGTCCTCGATTCCGGTACAAAAGACTGGCATAAAGCGGCAATAGCAGATACTGCTGATTCGTCGTAAACATCCGATACATCCAAAATTCACGAAAGATCAAAAAGTTTTCCATCCCTAAGATCAAAAATACAAAACCAATAAACCAGGGTGCATATCGCAAAATAACCGTATAATCTATCACACAGACCAAAACACCCAGGATCACCGCCACGAACAACGCTGCTAACAGCCCTCTGGAAATACCGGAAAATATCCCCAGCGCTGCCGCTGCCTCATTCTCCCCAATCTGCACCCTCATCACCTCTTTGTTCAGAGCAATCTGCAGACTAAGCCCCAGCCCACATAAAAACACCAGCATAAGAATCATCTTCCAGTCTGTCCTGGGCCTGTGAATCTGGTCCATGGAAATGCCCACTTCCACCGGGTTCCCCATCTGGCGCACCGCTTCCTGCTCTGCCTGTGCCTCTGACATCCCCTGTTCTTTGTAATAGGCCGCCTGGTCCTCTATATGCGCCTCCAGTTCCCGCGCCACCATGTCACGTGCCCGTCTTGCTCTGATCTGTGACGTGGCTGCTTCTATGTATTCACACATATCCATAAACCAGCCCTCCAATCACACCTTCCACGCCGGCGGTATATTCTTTCCACTCTTCCTTCTTCTTCCTCAGGAAATGATTTCCCTCTTTGGTAATACTGTAATATTTCCTTACCTTTCCGGACACCTCCCGCTCATACGCCGTTACCAGATTCTTTTCTTCCAGAGAGTGCAGCAGCGGATACAAAGTTCCCGCCTTGAGCTCAAACACCTGATTCGACCTCTCCCGCAGCGTTTCGATCATCTCATATCCATACAAATCCCTCTCCTCCAACAGCTGCAACAACAGCATTGCCATACTGCCGGACACCAGACTCCTGTCCACCGCCATAACCTCTTCCTCCTTTTCTTCCATACTGTCAAAACATTCTGTATCCATGGAAACCAATCTTCTTCAGATATCCATACATGGCAAAATATATAGGTTGCCTATATACTATTATATATAGACAACCTATATATGTCAATACACATGACGTTCTCTTCTTAAATAAATCAATGAGACCTCATACTGTCATCCGGCAACCTCTGTTCCGCTTTTATACATAATCTCTCTTCGCCGTCACCTTCACACAGATGACAATTGCCACTGCCCATAACACCAACGCTGCTGCCACTGCAACGGCTCCCACCTGCATCAAGCCGCTGCCCATATCCTTCATCATGGAAATATCCCCCATCACTTCCATATCATCCATAAGATACATCATGGAAAAAAAGGATGCCATAGCCGGCGCTACTCTCACAATCCCCAGCAGCTGCGGCGCCAAATGCTCTCCGGCAAGATAAAGAATCAAAAATTCCAGTGTGATAATCAACATACAAAGCGCCAGAAGAAACAAACAAACGGTACCCGTCCATGCTTCTATTTCCTGTCCCCTCAACCGGTAGATCACCACAAAGATTCCGCTGCATACCAACGCAAACCCCACAAATGACATGCCATACAAAAACCGTCCCAGCACTCTTTGCCTGACCGTGGAGGGCAGCAATACCAAAAACCCCGCATCTCCTTTTCTGCAAGTGCCAAAAGGCGCAGTGGAAAAAATAATCGCCACAAATATCATATAAGAAAACGGTACCACAATCGAAAATCCCTGTCCCCACAAAAATAATGCTATGACAACGAACAACGGCATAAAATAAATCTGCTGTTTCACCTTAATATAATCTATCATCATAAAATGAATCGCTTTCATTCTGAAATCCTCCCTATCTTCCATCCTTAATATAGTGCACCACAATCTGATCAATGTTTGGCTTCTCATAATGGAAGTCACCGCAAAGCAGCCCCGCCTGCTCACTGGGTAAAAGTGCCTCAAAACCATAAGCATTATCAACCACTCCGATCAACGCCTTTTCCAGTTCCGCCGATACCGCACTTTTTTCCCCTTTTATCAGGAGATAATTTTCAATCAGTTCGTCCTTGGCATCATAGAGTACCGTCCGTCCCTTATGGATAAAGTAGATATAGTCTGCAATCTGCTCCAGGTCGCTTAAGATATGGGTGGAAAATATCACGCTGCGCTCGCCGTCCATCACATATTCCTGTAAAATCTGCAGAATCTCTGTGCGCATCACCGGATCCAGTCCATTGGTGGCTTCATCAAGAACCAAAAGCTTTGTGTCCCTGGAAAGCACCGACGCAAACATCAGCATGACTTTCATGCCTCTTGAAAAATCCTTAATGGACTTCTTCTCGGGCAGTTTCCACCTTTGCAGGAATCCATCAAACTTTTCCGCAGAGAAGGTGGGGTAAAAGTTCTGAAGCACCTTTCTGATATTTTTCACTCTGAAATTATCGGGAAAATAAAACTCGTCCCCGATGTAGCCAATCTGCTCCTTATATGTCACCGCGTCCTCCTCACAGCTGATTCCGGCAATGCGGATTTCCCCTTCTGTACACTTACAGATATTGGTGATCAGATTGAGGGTGGTACTCTTACCTGATCCATTCGGCCCAACATAGCCCATGATATAACCCTTGGGCAATGTAAAATTAATATTCTGCAGGCTAAATGTCTTATAATGCTTAGACAGATTCTTCACTTCTAACAATTCCATATGATTCCTCTCCTATCTTTCCAGTAAATTCTTAAAAACAGTAAGAAGTTCTTCCTCGGACATTCCCATGGTCCGCGCCGTCTCTATGGCGGTAGTAAGTCCTTCCTCGATCCGCAGCAGACTCTGCTCCTTCAGCAGGTTATTATCCATGGATAGTACCACACTCCCCTTGCCCTGCATACTGGCAATAAACCCTTCCGCTTCCAGCTCATTGTAGGCGCGGGTGGTGGTAATGACACTGACGCCCACCTCCTTTGCCAGCTGTCTGATGGATGGAAGGGTACTGCCTTCCGGAATCCGGCCATTCAGAATCTGCTCCTTAAGCTGCTCCCTGATCTGCGCATAGATTGGCAGCTCGGATTGATTTGATATGATAATTTTCAATGGTCAACCTCCTTGCACGCCCTGTCGTCACAGTTAGTGCTTCATAAGTATATACTGTATATATATTATTATATACAGTATATGCAGTTTGTCAATAGTCATGTAAACAAAAAGATGCGGGAATATTTTCCCACATCCTGCATTATCATCTTTGATTCATTTTCTTTCAAGAATCGCCCTGTTCTTCCATTCCCATCAGCAAGGGGATGAATGTTTTCAAATTTGACATGAAAGTATGCTGCCGCTGTCAGAATTTTTGGCTCTCGAACTGTTCAGTGCCTCTGCAAGCCGGGCATCTGTCTGCACATTCTTACGCCGCCATAGTTCCACTGCCTTTTCATAGATAGTCATGGAACCCTCCTTAGATAAAATTTCAGCGGGAACATCCTTATCAGATGTTCCCGCTGGCTCTAAACCGTGCGCTAGAGGATTCGAACCCCCGACCTTTTGGTCCGTAGCCAAACGCTCTATCCAGCTGAGCTAAGCGCACTCAGTGTGCCGAAGGAATTTCTGTCATGAAACAGATACCTTTAGCAACACAAGAAATTATATATAGTTTTAGGGCAAATGTCAAGGGGATAAAAATTTTTTTTGCTTCCATTTTACTTCTTCGGCAACCTTTTCGAGCACTGTTCTCACGCTTCTCTGCCGCTAAGAAGTACAAGAGGCTCCCTTTTCAGGCTCTTTTGAATCATCGTGAATGCAATGCCCGCCGCCAGCACCAGAATCGCCGAGCCAGTCACCGCACCCACGCGCCAGTCGCCGGTGATAAGATAAGTGGTCGCCTCCTCATCCTCCGAGATACTCATCATGCCGGAGCTGTACCTGCGGTCAAAGCGCTCCACCTGTGTAACCTTTTGGGCGGCAGTCGTGGAACAATAATACCCGCCTATACTCCCAATGATACAGCCGCACAGTACAATCAGCAGAATCCCGGACAGAAGCGACGCCGCACACTGTCCCTTACTTAACCCCAGAGACCTTTCTATGGCCGTCCGGGTGCTTTGTTTCGTGATAAACATATGACAGAAAAAAATCAGCACACAGACAGCACTGACAGCCCCCGTCACAAGCAGAATAGTCGCCATCCTGTTCATCCGCTTTAATCCGGCTTCCAGTACGGAATAGCCTCTGTCGTAAAAGGTAATCTCCAATCCGTCAATACCCTGCTGTTCCCACAGGCTTTTCCAGTGTTCAATCGTTCCATTGGGTATCTCAAAAGACGTGGTGTAACCTCTCATATAGCCCGGTTCTGCAATATTCTCACTGTCGCTGTTCTCCATGGAGGATTTCGGTATGATGATCTCATTATAGGCCATCCGATATCCATGTCCCTTTGTACTGCCTCCGGGCAGTACATCATAGATGCCGCAGATTTCCCAGTACCCATCTTCAAATACTGGATAAACATCTCCCTTGGCTGTCAAGTATCCCTCTCCGCTTATGTATGCCGATTTCGTATAATTGGCAGATCGAAGCGGCAGATGCAGGATATCTCCCACCTCAAATTCATTACGCCTGGCAAATTTACGGGAGATCAGACAGACCTTCTTTCCCTCACGGTAATCCTCCTCTGTAAATCCTCTTCCCTGTTCCATGAAAATGTTCCCATCATAGAACATCGGAATCAGATCCGTATTCTCCGTGGCAGTGACAGGCACAGACTTCCAGTATCCTATCTCAAATTCCTGAATCAGCGCCTGCCAGTGTTTCCCCTCCTCAGTCTCATAAAATCCAGGCGTGACTTCCGCTATATAGTCCCCGGAAAGATCGTTGGGAATCCGGCTGCCGTCCGGTCTCGCCTGAGTACTTATAACCCCGGAGCAGGGAACAAATTCATTGGGGCCCGGATTGGGAGACTGCCATCCATGAGGCAGCCCGTCGATCAGACACATAATATAGGTTTTATCGGCATACATCATCTCAGGAGATGGATTATTGTGATCGCAGTAATTGAAAAAAGGCGCATTATACCGATAATAGCTATATAGTATATTCTTAATTTCCATCTTAATCGGTCCCGCCGGTATCCCGTCCTCCACAGGAGATGCCTCCACAATCATCGGATTACTCACACCCTCGTTATAGTCTAACAACAGATAATCCGGCACATATGCGGCATACCACGCCCGTGTCTCAGGCCCGCTGATATAATCCGCACCCTCAAAATCAAGGACAGACAAAGGGATTACATCACCATATTCCTTACGGTTATAAGTCGTGTATTTTTCACGTTCCCAATCCCAGCTTTCATCCTTGATAATCTGCACCGGCTTCTGCTCCGCCGTCGCAATGGTCTGAAAAAGACTCTCGAAATAAACCATATTCTCCCTGCACATCTTCCAGAGGCCGCCGCCTGTAGAAAGAAGCGCCGCCGCCATCCCTGCCAACAAGAAGAACAGCACGGTCTTTACCGGTGTCCGCAACAGTCTGAGCAAACTCTTACGCAATACCATCATGCATCACGCTCCTCCCTTGTCAGATGGCCGTCCCGCATCCGATAGACGCAGTCAGCCTCCTTCGCCACCTCAGGGTTATGCGTGATCACAATGACCGTATAGCCTCTGTCGTGGGCTGCACGTTTTAAAAGTTCCACGATATTTCTCTCATTCTCGGAATCCAGATTGCCGGTGGGTTCATCCGCTAACAGAATTTTACCTTCTGACGCCAGTGCACGCGCTATAGCCACTCTCTGCTGTTCCCCGCCGCTCATCATTTTGGGGAATTGCCTGCAGATCCTATCCGCCAGTCCCACCTGCGCAATCAGTTCTTTTGCCCGCGCACGCGCTTTCTTCTTCGTGATTCCTTTTAACTCCATGGGATAACTCACATTCTCAAGCGCTGTCAGAAGGGGAAAAAGATGAAACGCCTGATACACCACCGAGACCACGTCCCGGCGATAATGATCCCGGTTCATCTTACGTAGGCTTTCACCTTCCACAAGAATATCACCGCTTACCGGCAGATCAAGACCAGCCAACAGAGACAATAATGTGCTCTTACCGCTTCCAGACTCTCCCACTATGGCATACATTTTCTCTGTCTCAAAAGTGCAGCTCACATCTGTAAGCGCCTGGATCGTCTGATACTTTGTGCGGTAAGAATAGGTTACCGCCTCCACTTTCACTCGTTCCATATATACCCTCCCAGTTCAACCATCGCACTATTCTCCTGCGCTCAACACTTCCATCACACTTAGGGAATGGAAGGACCACAGCGCTCCTGCGCTTCCCGCAATGAACGACAACATAAACACCGCATCTGCAAACAGCAGCACGATACCGCTCACTCCGCCCGAAAGCAAAAGCGGCAGACTCACCGCTGCACATGCCAGAATCTCCAGCAAAACATGTTCCAGCAACAGAAGAAAAAAGCAATATCCCCATCCGGTTCCCACCGAGCGCATGGTAGCGTACTCTGCCTTTCTTCCCTGAATGAGCAGATAACTGCAAAGATACCCCACAAAAACAATGATTACAATTATAAAGGGCAGCATCCCCATCAGGATTGCCATTGTCTCCCGCAGGTTCTCCGCTGCATTGATAAAGATGTCATCCCTGATTGTAAGCGCATTGCCGTCGTACTGGTATTCAGCATCTCTGGCCACCGGCAATAATCCGATATCATGCATATCGTTCTTGCACTCGTTGAGACGGAAAGGGTCTCTTACCCGAAAAGAAGCAGCATCCGCCTTAAATTCAATCCCCGCTTCATGGTAAATATCGCGAACGTTCTCAAAGGGCAGAAGAATTCCCGGCTCCACAAAACTGCCAAGATATTCTTTGATATCCATTACCCCTACAATCCTGTACTTCTTCCCGGCCACAAGAGGATCAATAAAGATTTCGTGCCCTGAACTCAATCCGTCTCCATACCGGTAATAAAAAAATGTCAGTGTCACTTCATCGCCAAGCTCCAGCCCGTTTTCTTCCATCATCGCGGCATCCATGACACAGGACGCCTCATGTGAGCCAAAGACACTCTCATCCTCCTGATCCAGAAACTGAATCTCCTCCTGCTTTAAACCGGAGACAGCCGCAATATCATTGATGCCTGCCGCAAAATAATTAAGATTCCCTTCCCATTCTTCCGGTGTAAATTCCCCAAAGCCGGCCCGTAGCTGCACGCTGAAAACTCTGTCTGTCACCTCCTCAGAGGCAATGATGCCATCTATCGTCTTCTCCTTGATCGCCAGACCGGTATCCTGGGAACCCTCCAGATTATTGATTCTGCCGGTAACCTCCATCGCCTCAGGAAGCGACAGAAGCTGATTCCTCGTGCTTTCGATGTTTCCCGCATAAATCACTAGCAGAATGACTGTCAGCATGCCTATCACCACCGCCAGGAGGCTCTTGGCATAGTGCCTGGTCAGATTACGGCTTGCAAGATAAAACGAAAGTCTACTGTATACGCCGAAGTTCTGCATAACACTCCCCTTCCTCCCTGCTCATGATAAGTTCCAGTGTATCGATACGGCTGCCATTTTCATCCGTATACAGGAGACGAAAAGATACCTTACCATCTAATTTGGGATTCCCATCATAATGAGCCCAGTAAATCCCCCCTCTGGTAATATGGATATAATCCTCTCCGATTGCACCATACTCCTTCTCAAACAAATATCCTTCGGGCAGTTCCAGATACAGGATACACTCCTCTGCTCCGGATTTATATGTTCTGATCAACCGCTGTTTCTCTCCCACTTCCAGTCTGTTCCAACCCCCATCTTCTGCGGCTGCATACACATAAATACCTTCAAATGAATTCTCAGGGTTAATTCCCCATGGAAAAAGTGTCAATGCCACGATTAGACAGAAGGCCGCTGCCAGCTTTAGCCGTCGTCTGCCACATACAATCCTCTTTTGTTTTGCATCACTCTTTGCAAGAATACGTGCCCTGTCCGCCTCCGACAGAGTGAACTTCTCTGCCGCATTCCGCAGCCGTTCTTCCCACTGTTCAGCCATCTGTCCCACCTCCCACTTTCTCCTTCAACTGTCTGCGGCCCCGCTCCAGACGTTTGCGCACCGCAGCCTCCGTAATCTTAAGGAGGCCCGCAATTTCACTGCTCTGATATCCTTCCACATAGTGAAGCATCAGTACTTCCCTGTATTTGCCGGGAAGCTGCAGCAACTGCTCCATCACTTCCATGTCTTCATGCTTTTCATAATAGGAGGATAACTCCTCCATGGAAACATCCGGATGATTCCGATAGAACCGCAGGCGATTCTTACAGCCATTGATGGTCACTCTGAGCAGCCATGCCTTACGGTGCTCCTCCCCCTCAAATGCCTTCCTGCGTTCCATATATTTAATCAGCGTATCCTGTACCGCATCCTCCGCATCGTACTGATTCTTCATCATCACAAACGCGGTACGGTAAAGCATATTGCCGTATCTTGCAAAAACAGCTTCCACGCTCTCCGGCGCTTTATCCCCCGTATCCAACCTATCACCGCCTTTATAAGTAATACACCCAGCCTCCCGTGATTGTGACATTTTTATTTGTTAAATAATCTTATCAAGAATGTAATTCTATAAACCAAAAAGAGCCGCTGCATAGATAATCATCTATTCTGCAACAGCTCTTTTCTCTATATTCCGCCGGACATTAAATCATTTATGCTGTGTCCGTCTGCTTTTTAATACTTACTGAAATCTCCATCCAGGGAAATAACCGGCTCACTATCGTCATAGGAGGAAGAACTATCTGCGTAGCTACTATAACCACCGCCCTGAGAGCCAGCTGCCAGCTGATATTTGCCCATAAGGTTCCGGAGGGTAACAGCCTGGTTGGAAAGTTCTTCGCTGGCTGCCGCACACTGCTGGCTGGTAGCCGCATTGGTCTGTACAACGGTAGACACCTGAGAAATCGCCTGGTCAATTTGAGAGATTGCAGTAGCTTGGTCATTGGAAGACAAAGTAATGTTGCTGATCAGGCCTACGATCTCATCAATGGAACCTACGATCTCATCGAGAGACTTCGCTGTATCCTGTGCAATCCTTGTACCATTGCCCACCTTATGAATGGTGTCATCAATCATCTCTGCTGTCTCGCTTGCTGCGGAAGCACTCTTGGCTGCCAGGTTTCTAACCTCTTCGGCAACCACTGCAAATCCTTTGCCATGAACACCTGCTCTTGCTGCCTCAACCGCAGCATTCAGTGCCAGAATGTTGGTCTGGAACGCGATATCATCAATGGTCTTGATAATCTTGGAGATTGTCTCAGAAGATGCATTGATATCATCCATAGCCTGAATCATGGACTTCATCTGGTCGTTACCGGATGTTGCCATCTCCTTGATATTATTAACCAATACATTAGCCTGACCTGCCTCTGTTGCATTTGCTTTAGTACGCTGTGTAACTTCGTCCATAGAAGCGGTAACCTGCTGGAGTGCACTGGCCTGCTCTGTAGAACCTTGTGCCAGAGCCTGGCTGGCATTCGCCACCTGCTCGGAACCAACCGTAATCTGTACACTTGCCTCCTTGACATTGCTCAGTGTCACATTGTTCTCGCTGATCAATCTCACAATTGCCTTACCGAGAATATCCTTATCACCACGTGCTGCCACATCCAGTGTCAGATTACCCTTGGAAATCGCATCGGAAATTCTTGCCTGCTCTTTGGTAGCATTGACCATCAGCTCGAACTCTTCTAACAGTTCACCAAGGTCATCATTATAAAGCTTGGTGCAATCCACATCCACATCACCCACAGCCATCTTCCTCGCTGCATCAGACAACTTCGCCATAGGAACTGTGATTGCCTTAATCAGGAACATGCAGTAGAAAACAGCAAGTAAAATAGCAACCACTACCACAACAACCTGCAAAATCATCAATATAGCCAACTGCGTTGACAAATCTGTGTCTTTCTCATTAGAAGCTGTCTCCAGCATGTCTATCAGTGAAAGCTGATTCGACTCAACCTTATCAGCCAGATCCTTACCGTCCACCATCAGACTCTGTACTGCCGCTTCTACCTGGCCAGCCTTAGCCATATCAATATCACCCTGTGTAGATTCATACCATTCATTAATCTCACTGTTTACCAGCTCATACTGTGTACGAACCTCTGGTGCCATATAATCCAGTCTGCTCTCAAGCAGCTCAAAATATTTGCGAACCTCTGCCTTATAGTTCTCAATCATAGCTTCCTGCTCTTTTACAGCCTCCGGGTCATCGTAGCAGTCCAGAAGGATGTTACGCACACGAACCCTGATATTACAGAAATTAGCATACCCCTGTGTTATATAATACTGGCTCATGGCATAGTTATCATACTGACCCTTACGAGCGGTATTAACCATATTAGAAGACCACAAACCTACACCGGAAATGATAATCATTAAAACTAACAGCAAAGCGCTGAATAATGTAATCTTTTTCCTGACAGTCATGTCATTAATCGAAAATCTTTTCTTCATGGTAAATTCTCCTTTTTATGATTGTTCATCCTTGCGGACGTCTTCCATAAATGCATCTATATCATCTTGTCTGATCAGTTTCTCCGGATCGATCAGGAGTTTCACCACATCTCCCGTTCTGGCAAGTCCATAAACATATTTGTTATGCTCATGTTCCTTTCTGCCAAGACTCGGAGGAGGCACGATACTGTCATCTGCAATGGTATCTACTTCCGCTATCCTTTCCACAATCAGTCCAATCATGGTTGACTTTACGTCTATGACGATAATACACGTCCTGTCTGTATATTCGGTGGGCTCCATCTTAAACCGCACGCGAACATCAATGACAGGAATAATCTTGCCTCGAAGATTGATCAGTCCCTTGATGTAATCATCCACCTCAGGAATCGCTGCTATCGGCTGCATAGCAATAATCTCATTTACATAGCTGATACTTATGCCGAAGAACTCTTTTCCTGTCTGGAATGTCATGAATTTACCCTTCTGGGAATCTTCCTCCAGCAATTCGCCTGTCTCTTCATTTTTCAGTAACTCTTCCGCCATGTACTATCTCCTTTCTCCGTCTTGTATCAACAATCCGGCGATATCCAGGATCAGTGCAATGCTTCCGTCTCCTAACTGTGTACAACCTGAAAGTCCTTTGACCTTCTTGACATAGGGCGGAATCGGTTTAACCACGATCTCCTGTTCCTGTAGCAATTTATCAATCAGGACACATACCTGACTGCCTTCATGCTCTAAGACAA
The DNA here is from genome assembly GCA_910577735.1 of uncultured Lachnospiraceae bacterium. Lineage (GTDB taxonomy): Bacteria > Bacillota > Clostridia > Lachnospirales > Lachnospiraceae > UBA3282. Next base: position 83,040 of record CAJTOO010000008.1, on the reverse strand, counting down.
CGACGATTCCTTCTTCAATCTTATTGATTGAGTCAGGCAGATCATATCTTTCATTCAGGCGGATGAACGGATAACACTCACCACGCAGAACAATATACTCCTCGCCGCTCGGTTCATGTATGAGAGAATCTTCATCCACTCTCACAAACTCTTTGATAGAAGCTGTTTCGATGACAAATGGAGAATTTCCTACCTGCACTACAATACCGTTGATGATTGCCAGCGTCAGCGGTATGATCAATGTCATCTCAGAACCTTCAAACTCTACACTCTCGATATCGAGTCTTCCGCCGATGGACTGGATATTCTTCACCACCACATCCATACCAACGCCGCGGCCTGAATACTCGGTTACTTCTTCTTTGGTAGAAAAGCCGGGCAGTGTAATAAATCTGAAGATTTCTTTATCTGTAAACTCACTTATCAGTTTGTTATCGATCAGGCCCTTATCCATAGCCTTCTGATATAATTTTTCCTTATTTAAGCCCTTACCGTCATCCTTAACACTGATGTATACCTTACCGCCCTCATTCTTAGCTTCCAGCGTAATCTTACCTTTCGCCGGTTTACCAAGGGAAGTACGATCCTCCGCATTCTCCTCAATACCGTGATCCACGGAATTTCTGACAAGATGCATCAGCGGATCCGTAATGTGCTCAATGATGTTCTTATCCACCTCTGTGTTTTCACCGATCACTTCCAGTTCAATGTCCTTATCCAGCTTCCTGGATACATCGAAGACGATTCTCTTCATCTTCTGGAATACGGTAGTCAGAGGCATCATACGCATTGACATGATGACTTCCTGCAGTTCCGTGGTGATCTTCGCCAACTGTCCCGATGCCTTCTGGAAATTGGAAAGCTCCAGTCCCGGCACTTTCAGGTCAGGGTTCTGCAGCACCACCGCCTCTGCGATTACAAGCTCACCGATCAGATCCATCAGTGCATCCATCTTTTCCACATTCACACTGATGATGCTCTGCTGCTTGGGCTGGTTCTTCGCCAGTGTCTTTCCTTTGCCGGCCTCTTTCGTCTTGACCACGTAATCACCGGGAGCAGGTTTGTCCTTTTTCTTCTCCTTCTCTTCCGGTTTCTTCTCGTCGCCCAGATCGATGGTCACGGCATCTTCCCGCCCAAATTCTCCAAGGGCCTTGCCATATTCCATCTTTGTGAGTTCGTCAAAGTTAATCTCTTCTGCCTCAGAACTGTCAATCAGACCGATAACTTCCTCTTTATTGCTCTTTGTCTGCAGGAGCATGTGGAAGCCTTCTGCCAGAATGACATCTCCACTGGCTTCATTAGAGAGAATATCATCGGGCGTATACAGCAGATCCTCCGCTATCTCTTTGAGTGCGTAGGTCGCTGAATAAGCACGGATATTGCTCATCTGTGTATCACTTCTGTAATGGATAGAAATCCGGTAAAAATGACTGTCATCACCTGCCACCGGCGTTATGTAGAACTGTTTGGGCTCTTCATGCTTATTCGCCTGTGGCATCTGGATACCCTGCTTCGAAATCTCGCCCTTAAGACGCCCCAGAAACTCATCCAAGTCCTCCACCAGCTGATGCTCATCACCATCTGGGGTGTCTCCGCTTTTGAGTTTGTCGAGCTCTCCTGTAACGAAATCTGATACCGCAAGTACCTTTTCCACCAACTCCGTATGAGGCACATCGTCCGGATGGGATTCTCTCAGGTAATAAAACACATCTTCCAATTTATGGGTTACCTTAGTGATGTTTTCATACATCAGTACTCCCGAGGAACCTTTGATGGTGTGCATGACACGGAAAATTTCATTAATATCGGAATCATCGAAACAGTCTGCATCCTGTTTCTCTAATATTATGCCTTCCAGTTTTTCCAAGAGCTGGCCGCTCTCATACAAAAACATGTCTAGCATACTCTCTGTATTAAATTCTTCTGCCATACTTCCTCCAATCTTAAGGATTTTCTTTCACTCTGCCTTTAAATCAGCCCCAGCTTATTTAATACCTTTTCAAATTTTTCCACATCTATTGGTTTCCCAGCATAGGCCTCACACCCTAGCTCGAACGCCATCTTTACGTTGCGTTCGTCGTTCAGTGCCGTCGTCATGATGACTTTAACACCTTTACTCCTCGGAATGCCCCTTTGAGCCTCAATGTCCCTGATTGCTTTCAGTACCTGATAGCCGTCCATAACCGGCATCATAACATCAAGACAAGCCAGATCATAAGGTTCATCATCCTCCAGAGCCATCAAGAAGGCATCCACCGCTTCTTCGCCATCTACCATCACATCACATTCACCATAACGTGACAGTTGTTTATCCATAAATTTTCGGCTGGCGAAATCATCTTCTGCCAATAAGATTTTCATACGCGCCCGCTCCTTTCTTCTATAGTCTCTATTTGCTTAACAGGCTGTAAACCTTTCCTGCAATCGCCGTAAGTGTCATGCGGTACTGGACCGCTCCTATATCATAAGCCACCTTGGGCATACCATATACAACGCAGCTGGCCTCGTCCTGACCTATCGTCTGCGCCCCTGCATTCTTCATCGCCAACAGACCCTTGGCGCCATCGCCGCCCATGCCTGTGAGAATCACACCGATCGCATTTTTGCCGGCTACCTTTGCCACAGAATTAAACAATACTTCCACTGACGGGCAATGTCCATTGACCCGGTCTGTACCGTTGCATTCCACCTGATATGCACCAGCCACCTTCACCAGACGCATATGCTTATCGCCGGGCGCTATCAGAACCTGCCCCGGAAGAACCCGATCCCCTGTCTGGGCTTCCTTCACCGCCACCTCACACTGGTTGTTCAGCCGCTCTGCATACATCTTCGTGAATCCGGGGGGCATATGCTGTACAATAACAACACCCGGAATATCCCGCTTGAATCCCTTTACCACTTCATAAATAGCCTCAGTTCCTCCTGTGGAGGCCCCAATGGCAACAATACTGTCCTTGCTGCCCACCGTGGCTATACCGGTTGATACCGTAACAGGATCTACCCGCTTCAGCCGGCCCACCTTTGCCGTGGAAGCAATCTTTACTTTGGTAGCTAACTCCTGGGCAAGAAAATCATTTAACTGTGCCCTGTTCAAGTTGCTTGGTTTATTCACAAAATCAACTGCGCCTGCCTCAAGCGCATCGAACACCTTATTGTTTAAAGCACTGATCATGACTACCGGAATCGGATACTGGGGCATCAGTCTTCTCAAAAACTCTATCCCGTTCATCCTCGGCAGTTCCACATCCAATGTCATGACATCCGGTTTGAATTTAATGATGGCATCCCTGGCTGCATAAGCATCCTCCGCCTCAGCCACCACCTCAATATTAGGATCCGCATTAAGTCCCTGTACAAGCATGTTGCGAAACATAATCGAATCATCTACAACCAACACTCTTATCGGCCTCATTCTCTGCTCTCCTATTTTCTATAAATTGATGGCTGAACATAATTGAATTTCATCATGCGGCGATCCAGCCTTTCCGTCAACCCGATGAAAAGATAACCGCCCGGTTCCATATGATCATATATTCTCTGAATAAGCTGATACTTCGTATCATCCTGAAAATAAATCATCACGTTACGCAAAAAGACAATATGAAATTTCTTTTTAAAAGGAAGCGGATCCATCAGATTAAACTGTCTGAAAATAACTTCCTTCTTCAACTCATCCTTTACCCGAAACTCTTCCTCACTGATCTGCTTGAAATAGTGACGTTTCCAGTTCTCCGGGAGCGGTTCAATCTGCTCTTTTAAATAAACCCCTTTCATGGCATGCTCCAGAACTCTTCTGGAAATATCCGTGGCCAAAAGTCTGGAATCCCAGGTCGTATGATCAATGCCCAGAAAATCCTGAATGACCATGGCCAGCGTATAAGGCTCCTCTCCCGTAGAAGATGCGCCGCACCAGATCCGCAAATCTTTGGTACCCATAGCCTTGGACTTTGCCCATGGGAGCGCCACATTTTTCATAAAATCAAAATGTTCACTCTCCCGCATAAAATATGTATGGTTTGTCGTCAAGATATTCACCAGATCCGTGGCCTCGGCTCCCTTGGGGTTCTTCTCGACTTTCGCCATATACTCATCATAATTGGCATAACCGTTTCGGACAAGATAATTTTCTAACCGGCCTCCCACCAGAACTCTCTTCTGGCTCAGATCAATGCCGTAATTTTTCTTTACATAAGTAACAATCCGTTGAAATTCGCTGTCGGTAATCACTACTTCCGCCTCCCCAAATTACCATCTTTAATTAAAGCACACTACGACACAAAAGTCAATTTGTTCTCATCTGTCTCCAAATCTTGTTAAAAACACTCACAACATCCGGATCGTAAAGAATACCTCCTTTCCCATTGATCTGCTCTACACATTCCTCTACAGTCCCGGTACCTGATACAACAGTCTCAGCTACCAGATTATCAAAATCATTGGCAAGCGCTACGATTCTTGCCTCCAGGGGAATCTTTCCGCCTGACGCTTCAGGATATCCAGACCCGTCCCAGTATGCATGGTGGTATTTTGCTATACTGACCGCCATGGAAAGGAAGTATCCGCCAGCCTGATCGCCGCTTAATTCCTCTAAAATCTCCGCGCCTTCCTCCGAACATCTTCTCGCATATTCTGTTTCACCCTTTGCTGCCAGATCCCCTTTACCATGTTCTCCCACAGGCATGAGAAATCTGCCGATATCATGCAGTCTGGCCGCCACACCGATGGCTTCCACGAACTGATCCGTGATCACAGTTTCATAAGCTGGCAGAAACTGCATTCCCTGCGCCAGAAGACTGCAGTTATAACTCACGTTCTTCTGGTGTCTGCCCATATCACCATTTCTCTTCTTCATGATTTTGGAAAGTGCCAACAGCATGTTCGCCTGCGAATGCTCAATCTGCTTTTCCTGATCTTCCACCAGTCTGTGCATCATTCGGTTATAATTGGCCATCTCCTGCCGCATCCGATAACCGTTGAGATGATTGCTCACCCGCATGAGCACTTCCACATTGTCAAAAGGCTTGGGAATATAATCCACCGCCCCCGCTTTAAAGGCCTCCTCCTTCTCCATGCTGGTATTTAATACCGTGATGAAGATAAAAGGAATTTCCCTGGTGGACGGATCCCTCTTTAACATTTTACAAAACTCAAGACCATCTATCTCCGGCATGGATAAGTCCGACAAAATTAACGATGGTTTCGTCTCCTTGATCAGATTGAGGGCCTCCTGTACATTCAAGGCACTCATCGTCTCATACCCCTCATGGGTCAGCATATTCTCCAAAATAGCAACATTTACACTGATATCGTCCACGATCAGAATCATGGGAGTTTCCCGCTTAGCATATTCCGCTTCCATTCTTCTTCCTTTCTCTGTTTAGAATTCCCCGACGCGTTCCCTGATAGCCTGTTTCAACTTCTCATACATATCCATACTCTTATCATGATTGGATTTCCGGATTGCCATCTCCAGACGAAGTACCTGCCGTTTCAGGTCGTCATCTGACTGCTCCACCAATGTCTTAACCGTGGATGCAAGCATTTCCGCCTTATCCCAGGCGCCAAGCTCTATGGACAGCACCAGCTTATCCATCCGTTTCTTTAATTCCTCTTTATTTTCCGCTCCGCCGAACTGCATGATGAGATCGGTACCTCCGCTGTCCTTTTGATTCACATGCTCAGCCCAGTTCACATAGACCTGGCTCTGCTTGTCGTCCAGCGCCTGATTGGTCTTTAATTTCACGGAGAAAGAGAATGTGCTGCCTCTTCCCTTCTCGCTTTCCACATGGATATCACCGTTCATAAGTTCCACCAGCTGCTTGGTGATCACAAGGCCAAGACCTGTTCCGCCAAACCGCCTGGTGATTGAAGCATCCACCTGACTGAAACTCTGGAAGAGCCTATCCTGCTCAATTGGGGAAATACCGATACCGCTGTCCCTGACCATGAAGAACAGCTCCACTTCATCATTGACCTGCCTGGTCTTACCCACCACCACATTCACATAACCCACCGTTGTGAATTTGATGGCATTGGACAATAAGTTGTTAAGTATCTGCGTAAGCCGCAGCTCATCACCAATCAGAAGCTGCGGTATCTTCTCATCAATATCCACATTCATATGGAGTTCTTTCTTGTTGACCACCGCACTGTGTGTGGCGATGACCTTATCCATCATCTTATGGAAATCAAATTCTTTCTCTTCTATGGCAAACTTGCCGGCTTCCAGCTTTGCGAAATCCAACACATCATTGATGATCGCCGACATATTGTCACAGCAGCTTACAATAATATCCAGTGTTTTTCTCTGGCTCTCATCCTCCACTTCCTCAAGAAGCTCCAGCGCATGACCTTTGATTCCGTTGACCGGTGTCCGAAGCTCATGGGTGACATTCGCGGTGAACTGATTCTTGACGCGGTTGTTCTCCCCTTCCTTTTCCTTCAGCTCCCGAATCCTCATATTCAGATTCTTCTGCGCGCTGATATCTTCTGCCAGAAGCAGATACACATCGCTCTCCTCCACCGGCTGAATCCGTACATTGACAGAGAAACACGAATTATTACTCCGATACATCGTCATCTCCCTGACGCCCTTCATGCAATTTTTGATAAAAGTCAGAAATCCTTCGCTGTTATCGGGGAAATCTTGCCGAAATATCTGTGACATGCTGCATCTGGTCAGTTTATCCTTATCAAACTCAAGCTTAGAAGCTGCGGTCTGATTGCCAAACAGGATATTCCCTTTCTCATTAAAGAGCAGGACCAGTTCTATCGTTTCATCTGCAATTCGAGAATTAATCCATTCAAATTCCATTCTCTCCACCCCAAAAACACTTTTTGTTTCATTCTAGTACTTTATTCCCACTTTTTCAAGCTATTACGACCATCATCAGGGCATGTTCTCTTTGATGATGGCAATAAACTTTTCATATACTTTCTTAACTTCCTGCCACTCTTCCTTCGCACGCTCCACATTGACATCCTCGGGTGCTTTGTTGCGAAGCTCCTCCACTAAATCGGATACCCGGTCAAAAATGGGGGTTAGACCCAGGTTGCCCACAACACCCTTTAATGCATGTGCACACTCATAAGCCGCTTCAAAAGCTCCCTCTTCCAGATTCTTACCAAGATTATGGTAATTGGGATCATCCGGAAATCTTCCCAGGAATTTCTGATATATGGCTTCATTTCCCATGAACCGTTTGAGCGTGGTCTCTACATCCGCGCCGCTTTCCACTAACTGGCTTTTAAATTTGTCTTCCATATGCTTTCCCTCCTTTTAGAAAAAGACTGCAAAACAAAACCCTTCTGTTTTACAGTCCTCATCATCCGACTAGCGTCACGTAAAATTAAACATATTTATCACTTCCACAATATTAAAGAAGTCCTCTTTGGCAAGCTTAAAACATTCGATGACATCATCCGAAAACTGTCCACATTCCCCGTTCAAAATCATTTTATATGCTTCTGCATTACTGTATGCACTCTTATATACCCTCTCGCTTACCAGTGCCTCATACACGTCGGCAATGGAAACAATCTGGGCACTGATCGGTATCTCATCACCCACCAGGTGATCCGGATATCCTTTTCCGTCACATCGCTCATGATGGTAACGGCAGATATCATAGCAATACTGATAGAAATCATCCGTATAAGATGTCCGGAAAGACTCTAAAATCTCACATCCGATTGTGGTATGTGTCTTCATGATTTCAAATTCTTCCTGGGTCAGTCTGCCCGGCTTAAGCAGAATCGAATCCGGAATACCTATCTTACCAATATCATGAAGTGCGGATGCCCTGGCAATCTGATCGATCTGCATCGGTGTCAGGCCGTACTTGGGGAAATATTTAGCAAGATATTTCAAAAGAATCCTGGTCAGGTATTTAATACGTTTAACATGGTCTCCTGTTTCCACACTTCTGAACTCTACCACGGAACCAAGCGCATCAATCAGGAACTCATTGTTCTCGCGAAGTGTCTTCTCCTGTTCGCGAATCGTTATCTCCTGCTCCTTCAGCTTGATCTCCATGTTGCGCTGACTCTGATAAAGCGCAATGATATTATTGGCACGTCTCTTGACGATACTAGGCTCAAAAGGTTTATGCATCACATCGGCAATGCCGTATTCATACGCCTTCTCTTCACTTTCCTGCGGTGTCTGGCTGGTGATCAGAATAACTGGTATCTTTTCCAGCAGCTCATGTTCTCTCATATAATCAAGCACACCAAAACCATTCATGACCGGCATGATAACATCAAGCAGAATCAGTGCGAGATCATGGTTCTTCTCAATCACCTCAATCGCCATTTCACCATTAGAAGCTTCTATGATGTCATAATCCGCATCAAACATCATGCTGAGTATTGTTCTGTTTATCTCTTCATCATCCACGATCAACAACTGCTGTTTCTCTTCGCTCATATTGCCTCGTCTGACCCCATCTCTGTATCAAAAGAGAACGGATCATTTCCCTCCTTTATTATTCTGATTTGCAGTACCTCATCATCCCGACAATTACTCATAAATTATACTATTCTTTGATAAACCTGTCAATGACGGTTTTCTTGTGTTTACAGGAGTTTGCATCGTCTTGCACAGTCTCCTCCCGACTCACTACTTTGTGCCAAAAATCCTGTCTCCGGCATCTCCCAGTCCAGGGACGATATAGCCGTGTTCGTTCAGCCGCTCATCCAGGGCCCCTATATATAAGTCCACATCCGGATGCGCCTCTTTCATTCTGGCAACGCCTTCCGGAGCCGCAATAATACACATGAAATGGATTTTTTTGCAGCCTCTTTCTTTCAGCATCCGAATCGCCGCCACCGATGAACCGCCGGTGGCAAGCATGGGATCCGTCACAAAAACTTCCCGCTCAGCACAGTCTGCCGGAAGCTTACAATAATATTCAACCGGCTCTAAGGTTTCAGGATCGCGATACAATCCGATATGTCCGACCTTGGCAGTGGGTATTAATTCTAAAACACCATCCACCATACCGAGACCTGCACGCAGAATCGGCACAACCGCCATCTTTTTGCCGCACAGTTCCTTCACTGTGGTATCGCAGATGGGGGTTTGGATCTCCACATCACCAAGCGGCAGATTTCTTGTCGCTTCATAACAGATGAGCATTGAAATTTCCTTGATAGTCTGCCTAAAATCCTTGGTTCCTGTTTCCACACGTCTGATATAACCGATCTTATGTTGTATCAAAGGGTGTTGCATAATAAAAACTTCAGCCATGATAGATATATCCCCCTTATCTCTTGTGATTGGCAGAATCTGCCTTTATCTGGAAGGCACCATCCCGATAATCCTTCCCGCAAATTCATTGAAATTCTGTGTCTGAAGAATCACCGCGCCAGGCCCTGTCAGTTTCGTCAAAAACAGGCCTTCGCCGCCCAGAAAGATATTCTTTAAACCTTTGACCGTCTCTATCTCATAGCGCACGCTTCTCTCAAAAGCCACCACATTTCCCGTATCCACCTTGAGCACTTCCCCGGGCGCCAGATTCTTTACCACCTTGTTGCCGTCAATTTCCAGAAATACCATACCGGTTCCGCTGATATCCTGCAGGATAAATCCCTCACCGCCAAACAGACCGGCAGAAAACTTCTTCGTGAAAGCCACACGCAGATTCACCGTCTCCTGGGCACACAGAAAAGCGCCTTTCTGGCAGATCAGACCGCCGTTTTGTCCCACGTCGACGGGAAGCACCTCTCCGGCAACCGTAGAGGCAAAAGCCACCATACTTCCTGCACGCTCCGCTCTGTATGTGGCCATAAATAAGGACTCCCCTGAAAACATCCTGCCAATGCTCTTACCAAGACCGCCTCTCATATTGGAATCCATGGTAATTCCCTCCGACATCCAGGCCATTCCCCCGGACTGGGTGTACATGGATTCCCCCGGCGCATCAAAAACAACCTCCACTGCCGGCATGGTGTCTCCTATAATCTGATACCGCATATTCCGTTCCTCCTTTGTCGCAGCTATACTTTTATAAATTAAATTCTCTCATACTCTTCTTTGCTTGGCAAGAATATATTGCGCTGTTTCCATGCCTATTTATATAGTGAAAGAGCAGAAAATCCAAATCATTTTCTACTCTTCCTTTTTCATCCTCTTATTAACTTGTTTAGCTTAATGAAATATCTTTTTGTTTGAATTTTGCGGCATCATTCTATGAACGATTCCGTTCTGATACTTACACTTCCTTCTCCATAGCTTCCGCCACAGCCGCCTCACAGCTTCTCATTGCCTGGATGGTCTTATCAAACAAGTCATCCAGTTCCCATCCAAGCATTTCCGCTCCCTGGGAAATCACCTCTCTGGAACAGCCTGCGGCGAACTTTTTATCCTTGAATTTCTTCTTTAAGCTCTTGACTTCCATATCCATGGTGCTCTTAGAAGGACGCATCAGGGCACAGGACCAGATCAGGCCGGTCAGCTCATCTGCCGCAAAGAGCGCCTTTTCCATCTCATGCTTGGGTTCCTCCTCACTGCACAAGCCATAGCCATGGGAACAGACTGCATAGATCATGTCTTCCCCCACACCTGCCTCCCGCAGAAGTTCCGGCGCTTTCTTGCAGTGTTCTTCCGGATAAAGCTCAAAGTCAATGTCATGAAGAAGTCCGGTAATGCCCCAGTATTCTTCTTCCTGGGCATATCCTAATTCTTTCGCATACCAGCGCATCACGCCTTCTACTGTCAGCGCATGCTGAATATGGAAAGACTCTTTGTTATATTTCTTCAACAGTTCCAATGCCTGCTCACGAGTCAGGCTGCTCTTTCTCACTTCGGAAGCTGTCTGTTTGTTCTCTTTCTTAACAGAATCGGCTGTCTTCTTTTCCAGACTTTTCATGGTCGGGAAGAGTATTTGACTTACGGTACTATCAGGTAAACCCCCGTATTATCAAGTATTCCCGTTATTTCCTTTGAAGTATTATCGAGTACCATGCAGTAGTCAAAAAACCGGATTTGCTGTACCTTTGCTGTACTTCCGATTTTTTGCTGTACTTGCAGGAAGAAAGCTAGATTCTCTTTTCTAAAAGATGTCTAAATTCGCTGACAAATTGTCCAATGCTTCCTTCTTGGTCATCTCCGTCACCTCAGCATAGATATCCATCGTGGTCTCGATGCTGGCGTGACCCATGATCGACTGAATTACCTTTACATTCGTTTCGTTCTCACAGAAGCGTGTACAGAACGTGTGCCTCAGATGATGACAAGAGAAATGAGGAATGATCACCGGATCCCTATGCTCATTCTTTGCCTTCACGATCTCTTCAGCATTGTGTGCTTCATAGATCCTCTTGATAGCACGATTCACCTCCTGCGGATTGTGTATAGTTCCGAAACGATTGGTAAAAATGAAACCGCTCATTCCGTCTACCACTGCCTCTGCGAAGCCTTCTTCCTTCTGACGCTCGTACTCACCCTTAAGCGCTTCATACACCTGATTCATCATCGGAAGAGTCCTGATACCAGCTTCCGTCTTGGGAAGCGATACCTTAAACTCACACTTGTAGGTGTCATCGCGCCTCGGATAGTAAGTCATTGCATGATTGATATTGATCGTCCTTGCTTCCAGGTCTACATCCTGCCAACGAAGTCCTACCACTTCACCGATCCTGCAGCCCGTCCCCAACAATACCGTAAAGAACGGAAGCCATCCGACAAACACAGGGCTCTGTGCTATATAATTCATGAACGCCCTCTGCTGCTCCAAGGTAAGAGCATGCCTGATACCCTTCTTGTTGCCGGTCTTCTTTCTCAGCTCAGCCATCACTCTGTCAGATGGATTTGTCCTGATGATCCCATCACGAACTGCAAGCTGGAAAGTCGGATGCAGGATGGTATGGATCGTGTCGATGGTGTTGATCTGAAGCCCTCTCTTTTCCAAAAGATCGTGATAGAACTGAAGCACATCAGAATACTTGATCTCACCGATTTTCTTCTTCCCGAATCCATCCCTTACGAAATGATCGTACATATAGGTGTAATTCGAAAATGTCGTTGATCTCAATTCTGACTTGGTGGAGATGTAGCGGTCATAGAGGAAATTCAAATCCGCACTCCCTGCCACATACACATCCAGACCGTCCAACTGGTCTTTTACCAGCTTCTTCTCACGCTCCCTGAGCTTGGCCAGATCCTTTGAGTAAATGTAACGCCTCTCACCGTTCGGATCCGTATAACCATACACATACTTACCGTCGCTCGCCCTCTGGAATTCGCCCTTCCTAAGTGCTCTGCCTTTGTTATCTTTTCTTGCTGCCATTTGCATTCTCCTTTCTTATGAAAGAAAAGAGATCTGCACTTATTTCCGGGGCTCCTTCTCGTAAAGCAATTCGATGCCGTCTTTTAAAGCTTCGGTCATGGTTTTGTTGATCGCCTCAGCGTAAGCCTTCAGCCTCTGGTATTCCTTCTCCGTAAACCGAACCGATACTTTATGAACCATCGGCTCTTCTAACGGTGGTCTTCCCATCTTAGCCATCAGCCTTTGCCTCCTCTCTCAACATATATCTATTTTACTTATTGCCCGTCAATAAGTCAAGCCCTATTTTGAAAAAAAGTGCAAATCAGTTTTCGGGATCAATCTGTCAAGCGGAATGTCTCCAGGTACTCTTCAAATATGTCGCAGTTTACCAGCACCAGCTTATTCAGCTTATAGATTGCACCGGCATCCCTTGCCATATTCTCGAACTTGGATTGACACATAGAGTACATCTCTGCACCTTCCTTGTATCTGACAAAACGCTTCCGATCGACTTTCTTGGGTGTTTTTCTTTCCATAGTAGTCAGCCTCCTTCAAATTATTTGAAGCTCTCTGCTTCTACCACTATGGAAATTTTGCAACCCCCTCTTTACCCGATAATGATTTGCACTACGGAATAATACCAGGAAACAACCTTAATCGCCAACAAGCTAATTATGTTCCACAGCCTTCGCTTTTTCTTCTGCTTCAATCTCTGCCAAAACTTCTTTTCCGTACTTTTGAACCATCCGCGCCATAAACTCTGCGGCTCTCTTCATATTCCGCCTTGATACCGCATCATAATCCGGCATTACTATTTTTACCCCATCCTTCACAAATGTTTTCATTTGCAGTCTCCTCTGCTTCAATCTTTGCCAAAACTTTCTTACCATACTTCTTGATCATACGCGCCATAAATTCAGCAGCGATGATCATGTTCTGTCGGGACTTTTCATCATCGTCGGGCATTTCAACTTCAATACCATTCTTAATAAAAGTCGTCATCAGCGGCACCTCCCTTCATCATAATGACTTCTTCTGAAAAACGTCTGTTAGTGGCGATGCAAAAGAAATACGGACATTAGGTTTTTCCCAATGTCCGCAGTTTGCAGTTACGATTATTGATTTAATACTGTTATTTCGGGGTCTTCAAATAAATGTAAAGTCATAACCATCAGTTTTCACCATAATCTCATCGCCTCAACAAGAAGATCAACTGCTGTATTAATCCAAGACTATCACTTCGAACAGCTTCTAATTCACTAAGAACCGTTTTCTTGTCGGATTTACATTGATCTACGCTAATAAATGTTCCACCATGTGAAGCGTTATTTCTGCTATCCGCAGACGCATCCACAGCTGTTATAAAAGCATTACAATTTCTCATGAAATCGGGATCATTAAACATATCATTACTACTACTAAAGCCAGTTATCTTTGCAATATAATCACAGAAATGCACCAATGAAGTAGATGGCTTTATGTTTTGAAGAAGAATTGCAAAGCTCTTATACATGCAACGCGTACTTACCTTTGTTTCCGGTCTGCTCGTATTACGATAATCAATATAATAGTTTCTCTGCTTTGGGGCTGAATCAAGATACCCTCTTGCAGCACGAGGATTGATTGCATGCCCTTTACATGTTTCAAGAATATCCGTATATTTCTGTCCATTAACTTCCAAAGCATTCAGTTCATCGGCATACCCTCTCCATATGAGCAAGTTATAGGCTTCCTCAAATGCTTGATAATATAGCGCAGATATACAACTAAAATCGAATCCTTTTTTAGCGTATTTCTCTGATGCATACCTTGCATAAAGCATCTCCGCCGTTGTCAACGAGTCCACTGTTGAATCTGGTAAAATGCTTGCTTTCTCCCCAAGACTTGACATTATACCATCTTTTATCTTCTGGTAATCATCTTCCTTTTGGCACCGGGTCACGAGAACATCACTTATTTTCTGACTGATTTTGTCTAACCAATCTGTATAACGTTCCTTTTCATCACATTCTGGATACCTTAATATTTCCTCTCTGATAAGAGCTTTTGTACGCAGAACTTCTTCTGCATCCTTTTTATCAACACTTTCAACAAATGACGATATGGCATTCTTTAATACCTCTCCAAATACTGAATTCCTATAGTTCTCTTCCTCGGTCTCCTGCTCAGACAAAGAAGTGGGTATTATTCCATTTCTCTCACGGTATTCTAGCATCCCCATTTCCTGCTCATCGAGATTTGCATAAACCCTGTGAACAAGCTTATCATCTATCAACAGCAACTCTCTCCTATACTGCTCTGCCACTTCACGATTCTTAATCTTAATATTCGCATGACGATTTGTGATCATAATACGTAGTGCATCGCAAAACATATAAATGATATTTAGTGACACAATGATACGGCTTGCCAGAATCTCCTGCTCAATCCGGTCGCCTCTTTCTTCCTCCGACTGAGCCATGTTTGCCACCTCATTAGCCGTAAGCATACGCCCGCCACCAGATATTATCTGCTCAATCTCTTTTTCATATTCCTCACTTTTTTCAACCTCTTTTATCCTCTTTGCCAGATCTTCTGCAATGCCTTCAGTATCTACGGAGGATGAGAGTTCCGCTGCCACAACAGCAGAATCCTTTCTCAAGCTTTCAAAAGACAACCTTTCGATTGCGTTGGAGTTCTTTTTAACAAAATCCGTAACCGTCTTATAGAAATCCTCAATCATCTCTTCAAGTGATACATGCTCTATAGCCTGCTCTCCAAGATTTTTCTTGATTGTTGATAATGCCAATGCTGCAAACTTCTTTGCAGTATCCTTTCCAGGAGAAAGTCGAAATCCATGAAAAGTGATAAACAGATAGTTGAAGGTCTTAGGATCCATTGCAAGCATAAAAGCAGCCGGATGAAGCTGGAACCTCCTGTTGCCATCAGTCTTTACTGTACAATAAACCGGTGCTTTCGTTATTCTCTCATTTACAACATCAAACAGAGGAAGCAGGCTTACTTCTTCTCCATTGATCATATATTTATCCCGTTCAATACTTCTCAGAACGGACTGATATCCGCTGATGATTCTGCTCTTATCTTTTGGAGATCCGGCACGATTTATCTGGAATATCACTTCCTTCTCTTTGCCTGATAAATCGTTCAATATATCGAGAAACAAATGCCATTCCTTTTCAGTCCTGTCCGCTATCTCTTTTTGCGTAGCATAATCTTCTGCAACCCGTTTGGATAATCGGATTGTAGACTCATAGACCTCTCTTAACTTCTTCGTACCGTAATCCGTCAGTTTTGAAAAATATTTTTTGTCTACTTTATCCCAATCTGCTTCTATCAGCTTAAGGATGTTAGTTTTTGTGGAAATCGACTTGATATTTACTGCTCGATTGTATTGTATTTCCTTCTTTTGAACAACTTTCAGCAAATATATCAGTGCGAACATCATATCAAGATGCTCTGATTGATGTGCGTCATCCGGAACAATTTCATTGCTAAAATAATACATCCAAATGCCGTACCACAACACCTTGTCTATAGATGTTACCGCCGGACACAGCTTGCATGCCTCCAGAAATAGTTTCCCCGTAGCGTTAAAATCATCAACATAATACCCCGTATTGATCAACAAGTTTACTTCGTGTTCAAACAACTCCGGCCGATTCAAGGATTCCATCTCTTTAATCCTCTTATCAAACGTCATAAAGAGACCGTACATCAATTCAGGATACTGTTTCAGTACTTTTAATCCATTCCCAGCCAGTTGTTCAAAATTGCAAGCTATCGGAGAGTAGTCATCATCAGGGCACAGCACCTCATCCGGAAAGTGTCCAGAGATTAATCTTTTATTTATTCTATTATCCAGGATTTCCATTTCGGTACCGCCTTTCTTTAAGATATTGAAAAAGGCACATAATCTGCTACGATTACATGCCCTGACTCATCCTGGAGACTAGCGGCTGCCGTTTCCGGCAACCGCATACTCCTTGCAAGCGTCAACCACGTAGGTCGACACTCTTTCAGCTGCATCTGCATCCATCTTCACTGCGAAGATAGTGCCTACCGCAACTGCGCCAAGGGCAACAACAAACTTCCAGTCAATAGTGACAACAAAGTTCATAGTGCGATACCTCCTTTCCAGAGCAAAGCTCCAAACAATAAATCGGTCGCCTATGATGTTGCCCTTCCACTTTAGTGGAATGTTATAATATAACATCAATATTCAAATGTGTCAATATATTTTTTCAAAAAAATAACGGCCAAGAGAGAACTCAATCTCCACCAGCCGTCATTCTTAAATCCTACGGACGAAATCCAACGATATCCATCCTATTCCGCTCTTCAGCCTACCCCATCCGGCAGAGCTGCCTTTGCCACTTCTCACTTCCATGATTGTGTACACACCAATCGGAATAAACTGAACCCTGTCATAATCGGTTCCCGGACCCTTCCTGATATTCAGATCCGAAATACTGACCTTCACCAGGAACGGCACCTTCACCGCAGTCTCCGCCGCCTTCGATGCATACACTACCTTGCCATCCGCATCGAACACCTTATATCCCGGATTCTGATCCGCTCATTTCTTCGCGTTGTCCAGGATCTTATAAGCTCCCTTCTGGCTCTTGGCATCCGCCCATGACTTTCTAACACGGTACCAGCGGATCACCTCACCGCCGGTGTCCTTAGCATCATACTGAGCATTATGCTGTCTCAGAGTCTCTTCAATAGAAGCAAACTTACCACATTCCACATCAAGCTTCTGACCGGCAAACACTCCGCGCTTCTTGTCATCAAAAACTCGGAGGCAAACCTTGTCTTCAGGATTAAACAGACTGTTTAATATCTCTTGTGCTGTTATATCCATATCAGCTGCCCTCCTTTACATATCGTACCGTCTTCCCCAGCTTCCTTGCCTCGACGATCTCCTGTTGAACACCTTCAGACTCGGATATATCGCCAAAGCACCATATTTCATCGCAGATTGCCAAAAGCGACAACCCGAACATAAGACCCAGCTCACGCTCATCGGGATCATTGTCATCAAGCATCTGCGGATAAAGCAGGTGGCTTGCTATAGGAATACAGTTTTGTGAAATGACATATTTACAGTAACCAATCGCTGCAGCGACATTTGCATCAACGTTTCCCGCATACTTTGAAGCCACGTAGATTTTTTTCCTGTTCTTTATTTCATATTGTCTTCGCCACTTTGTTCTTTGTTTCTGCTTGTACTCGCGCATCAGATTCCCCACCGCCATAGCGGCGGTAGGATCTGAGTACCCTTCACTGTTTCTGTACATAGGCTAATCCTCCAACTCTTCCATCTTGCCAAATGTCGGACCAGCCGATGCCTCTGCTACCAGAGGAAGATCAAACTCGGGAAAAGGCTGAGGCTCCATACAGGATTTGATATAAGCAACTGCATCATCCAGTTTTTCCTCCGGAATAATAAATGTAAGCTCATCGTGAATCTGAAGTATTGGCTTTAACCACTCCCTCTCGGGAAGCCCTGCGATGATTCTACCTAAAGCCATCTTCAAAATATCTGCTGCCGTACCCTGAATCGGCGTATTCATTGAACAACGTTCTGCAAAAGACTTCTTTCCCCAATCATCGGAATCAATGTTTGGAAGATAGCGCCTTCGACCAAGCCTTGTTTCAGAATACTTGCGCCTTGCCGCCATAGCCTTAGTTTCTTCCTGCCATGTGGTAAGTCCGGGATACCCGGCTTTGAGATTGCTGATGATCTCCTCACATTCTTCCACGCTCTTTTCAACACCGGCTTTAAACCTAAGGGTTTTTTGCAACCCCCTCGGGAAAAGCCCGTAAAATGTGCCGAAATTCACATTCTTAGCAATCGTCCGTCTTTCCTTATAATTTTCAGCGTGCTTATCAACCGCCTGATCATAAGGAATATTAAAGATAACGCTCGTAGTAGCCGCGTGAATATCGCCGCCGCGCCTGTATGTATCCAGCATAATCTCATCCTGACAGTAATGAGCGCCGACACGTAATTCAATCTGGCTATAATCGCAACTCACAATAATATGCCCTTTCGGTGCCTTGATAAAATTTCTGACTCCTATCGGATCATTCGTTTTTCTCGGCATATTTTGGCAGTTCGGAGAATTGCAGCTGAATCTCCCTGTATCTGTAGACAGTGCAAAGAAATTCGGGTGCAACCTACCCGTCACAGCATTTCTGTATTTCAGATAGCCGTCGATATAGGTAGACTTGATCTTGCCCCACTTACGATATTCCTGTACCAGCGTAAAAAGCGGCGAAAGCTCAGGCCTGTTTTCATCGCTCCATTCCTTCAACATGATCATGGTCGAATCATCTGCTGCCTCTCGGTTCGATTCCGTAACCTTTAATACCGGCAGTCCAAGATCCTTATAGAGATAATTCTTGAACGCATTGGTGCTGCAATTACTTCCGATATTCACATCACCAATGATAAAAGCGATCTCCTTACGAATACGCTCCATTTCTGCCTCTGCTTCTTCCTTACGCTTCAGCATCAGCTTTTCGTCAATCGGAACACCGTTATATTTCATAATCCCCAGATATACCGCCGTAGGAGACTCGATATTCTCCACGATCCACCTGTGTTTCGGAAGGAACTTATCAAACCAGTTATTGAAAATGTGGTACAGCCTCAAAGCAAAATCAGCATCCGCACAGCTGTACCGTATAGTCTCTGGATCCTCAGGATCCAACTCATCAAAATGCTTACCCCCGGTAACGGTTGTAAAGGAAGGTAACGGCTCATCACACAATTCCGCTGCCAATGGTTTTAAGCCCGACTCCGAAAGTGATCTAAACTCTGTTGCACTCTTCATAGACATCTGTGAAGCAGCAATCGTATCATAAACAGGTTCCTGTATAACGATCCCCAGCGCATATGAGAACATAGCCTCGAACTGAAGGTTATGTGCGATCTTGATCCAGCTCGGTCTCATCATCATCGCCTGAAGAAAAATCACAAACGCTTCTTGATCAATATTCTTACCGACCTTATGTGCGACCGGTATCATGATCCCAGTACCTTCCTTAACGCTTATACTCATGGTCACGATATGGCTCTTCGCCGGATCCAGAGCTGCCTTATCCTCATCCCGAAATTTATCATTCGGTGCGGTCTCAAAGTCAAATGCCACCTCTTTGGAATCGCCTATATAATCCAAAGCCTCTTCCACGGTGGTAACGACTCTATATTCAGTTTTCATTCCCATCGATATCACCTCAATTCTGCCGGAAGGGCTCATCACCCCTCCGGCTTACTGCAAAACATCACTTCTTCAACGGCTCAATAACCTCACCGGTCTCAGCATCTACAAAAGGCGCATCATCATTACCTTCTGCCAGGGCTGACATGGTAAGATTCGCCGCATAATTCTTCACCGATTCGGTCATAACAACAATCGCTGCCTTCTCTTCCTCATTCAGCACACGGTCAAAAGTGAAAACCGCCTGAGAAAAAGCAATACCGGAACTGTTCGTCGCCTTCTTCAGAGAAATCTTGGTCACGATCTGATTGAGCTTACGCCCTTTTGAAAGCTGTCTCTTCAAGTACTTGGTAAATTCCTTCAGCGATCCCGTAGGAAGCGAAAGCACCATCGGGAAAAGTTCGCCCTCCATAAGCACATAGATCATGCGACGATTCTTACAGGCCTTGCTCTGACCCTCTCCGGAACCGAACTGGTTCAAAGGACAGGTAGCACAAGCACCGCCCGGATCACCCGTACCGTTCACACCATCAAAGGAACCGCAATCAGGTGGATTCGAACCGCCGGTATACTTATCCTTGTAATAGGCATAAGCAGGATGACGTAGCAAGATCACTCCTACAATTTCCTTAACCATATTCACTTCTTCACTGTCACCGTCCGGAATCTCAAAAGCCGTTGAACCACCAGCAGGAATCTTTATCCTGTCAAAAGTGAGATCAAGACCTGCCAGATCCTCTGTTGCATCATTCAGCGCACCCACATTTGCGAGAGCTGCGAAACCTCCCGCGGTCAGCGCTGTCTGTTCATTATTCGCAGTATCATTATTCTTTTCGCTCATAATAAAATCCTCCGTTTCTTTGAGCAATGTGATAGAGGGAACCGCTCCCTCTACCACTATGGAAATTTTGCAACCCCCTTAAGCTCATCCCTTACGAATACCGACACTAACCTTCTCGAAGGTGTTCACGACCTGAGCGATCCACTCAGGCACTTCATCATTATTTTCAGCCATCTGCTCCTTGACAAATGAAGCTAAAGTATTAGCATTAACAGTCTCGGTAACGATTTCACCGTATCCGTTATCCTTAAGCGCCTGGAACATTGCTTCCTTCTGACCGGCAATAGGAGAAGCATATAATCTGGTATTCAGATAAAAAGTATTTCCATTACGGCTGAATCTCTCACATTCCGCTTCAGCCATCGCATCCGACAATGCCAGATCAAGTTCATCGATCTTTGCACCAAGCTCTTTTATTTCAGCATCCAGTTCCTTCTTCTTATCTTTTGCGGCCTTAAGCTGATCCGCTAATTCAAAAATCCTGTTATCCATAAAAGCCTCCTTAATCCCTGAACGGGTTTTTACCTGTCCTATAGTCATCAACCAGCATCCTTGCCAGATCCACCTTACCCCGAAGAGCACGAAGTACCTTGCGGTCAACGGTTCCTTTCGCAACCAGGTAGATATACAGGCAGTCATTCTTCTGAGAAACGCGATGTATGCGGGCTTTCGCCTGCTCGAAATTACTCATGGAATAATCCAGACTGTAAAAAACCATCGTAGATGCCGCCGTAAGAGTGATACCCAAACCTGCTGCCGCAATCTGACCGATAAATATCCTGCATTCGGGATCTTCCTGAAATCGTCTGATTTCTTCTGCACGGTCTTTAACACCGCCCCGGACACAGGCATATCCGATTCCCTTCTTATCAAGCATTTCCTGAATGTCATTAAGCTCAGGAACGAACCTTGCCATCACTACCAGCTTCTCATCATCGGAAACAGCCGAATCCACGATATCTTCAAGTGCTGATAATTTTGCAGTACTTACCGCATTGGAATCGCCATCGTCATCCGTAAGATGCCCGCCGGTCAGCTGTGATAACCTGAGCAGCTTTGTCAGTACATTCACTGCCGATACCTCACTGTCTTCAAGCTCGGTAAAGGATTCCTTTTCAAGTTCCTGATACATCTTCATCGCCTTTGGCTCTAAGTCCACGGTTCTGACTTCTTCGATAATGTCCGGTAGATCAAGGCACTCTTCCTTGGTCACACGGAACGCCACTGAATGCAGCTTCTTCAAGAAATCATCACGCATATATGACTTGAACCTCGGAATATGATTGCCGTATCCGACCATATCAAAGTAACGATTACGGAACTGATAAAAGCTGTATCCGTAAATCTCACGGTTTAAGAATCTGTACTGTGAAAAAACATCCAACTCCTTATTCGTGATCACGGTACCCGTAAGTAGGAGCTTATATTTCGCCATGTCTCCCAACTTATGCAGGCACTTTGACTGAGCCGTCCTGGCTTCCTTGATCTTGTGTGCTTCATCGCAGATAATCAGATCCGCGTTAAAAGCTTCAAGACTGTCCTGAACTCTCCATGTACTCTCATAATTGATGACCACAACCTGCAACCCCTCATCCGGTATCACGGATAGCATTTCTTTTTTCTTTGCGCTGCTTCCGGACAGGATCGTAAGGTTATACGGATAATCCGCAAAACTCTCAAATTCCTGCTGCCATACGCCCACTATGGAAAGCGGACATACGATCAAAACCCTATTCACTTTTCCAAACTGATACAATGCGCCGGTGATTCCGATGCTTGTGATCGTTTTGCCGGTGCCCATTTCCATCAGAAGAGCCACCCCATTACTGCTAAGGTATGGAGCAGTAAGACCGAACTTCTCACAGGCAAAATCAAACGCCTGAGACTGGTGATAATACGGTCTTGCCTTCACGGGCATCAGCAATGCATTATTACTGTTACCCATGTTTTAATCTCCTTTGATCTCTCTGATTGCTACGGTTTCCACGCTCTCACCGGGGCTTAATACAAAAATCTCTCTTGCATCCCCAAAGAGCATTCTGATCAACAGTTCCCGCATACGGCATTTTCTGGTTCTTACAACAGATTCCCTGCCGCCATCGGACTTTTTGATCATGATATTCACTTCATGTTTTTTGCTCATCAGCGTATCCTCCTTCTTTGAAAACGGGGGCTGCACCCCGGAAGGATCTCTCCTTCTATCTCTATGGAAAAAATGCAACCCCCACCTTGAACTCCTTATTCCTCAGCCATATATTTCTTGACCTTGGCAATAATCTTGTTCAGCCTGCTGGTTACTGCCTGATGAGTTTTGGGCTTACCGTCCTTACCGGGCGGCAGCATAGCAGCGATCTCTTCAAGAGACAGATTCATCCCGTAACGGGCATAGATTAAATTCATCTGGTCTTCTGAAAGATGCGGTCTAACCTTCTCATTGAAAGCCTTAAGCATCGGGCTGATATGCTCTTTTTCTTCTGCGCAAAGTTCTTCCTCACGGCTTTTAACATAAGTTGGCAGACTCTCTGCCAGCTTCTCTCTGTAACGCTGTTCGTCTTCCTGATCCTGTACTTCCCCGTTGTCGGATGCCTGTAGATAATCCAAAAGCTCTAATGTCACGTCACCCTCACCTACGGTAAAGGTGGTATTGCGATAAAAGCCCTTCTTCTTGCCGGTAGAGACCCATTCCTGATACACGTAATGGGTTTCATCCTCCCTGTAACATCCACGGTTCTTGTCGTAACGGGATCTGTAATTCTTCTCCTTCTTTTCCTGTTTCTTTGAATCATTGTTCAGTGCTGACATAACAAAACCTCCTTGGGTTCGTTATGATCAGCTGCTTCACCTGACGGTTTACGGTGTCCGATGATCCACTCCGAAGCAGCACGCCTACGCATGTGCCCCGTGTACTTAAGGGCGAAGTTTCACATCAGAGGCAGTTATACGGTCGTTGCCCGACCACCACCGGATTGATCAGATCCGACGGGAATAACAACAAAAAAAGCCAGGATACACCGATCAATAAGGGAATAACCCTTTGATCGATATACCCTGGCTCAGCGGTGGTCTACTAAGGACCCCTATCGGCTCAGTGGTTTTGCATATTACTTTCGCTTAAACCTGTGCGATGCTCCACGCGATGGTTTTACTATTCTTGCGGTTTCAGTATCATAATCAAACTCAACATACTTCCCGCAATTAGGGCACTGGTGGGATGCTTTCCCATGAGCACTCATTTCTACGCCAGCTTTATGCTGTGGACAGCACGGATACGGTATCATTGTTCTGAACTTCTCTGCGCAATTCGCAATCATATTATTCATCCTCCTTGGTATTAGTGTGTTTATGGATAACAAAAAGCCGAAGCCAATCTCCACCCTTGGTGAAAAGATTAACTCCGGCATGATGACCTCGTATAAATACGGATCTGAGCTCGGTAGCTATTTCATATCATCTTGTAGTGCAAACCTTATTGCACACGGAACGCCATTGTTCGGGACCAGCTGCCTTTGCGATCTGATATATCGCATCGCTTACCTTGATACATACAACCCGACTATGATGCTTGTTGTCGCTGCACTTGACATTCAGGTACAACGCATCAGGTTCGCTATGAAGCTCAAAGGCTTTTTCCTGCTCCGCGTTTTTAACATCAATAAGCTTTCCCATAATAAAGTTCACCTCCTTATTTAACTACTGGCGGAAGCTCTGCTTCCTCATTATCATTTGCTTCTCTGATGACCTTAAGAAGTCGCTCCTGCTCTCCCTTGTCATATTTTTCGCCCACAAGCATATAGGCGATTAAACTTCCTGCATCTTTCAATGCCTGAGATCCGGTGATCATCTTCTTATTGGTACTTGTTGTAACCAAAATGTTAGACCATGCATAAAATCCGGGATCCCAATTAATTTTGTTGATTTTGGGTATAAGATCACTATATTCGTAACCATAATCCATTGCGATTCTTACTGCCTGACTTAAGGCCATCTGCGTCACAGGCTTAAGAAGAAGGTTTCTCTTCCTTATATTCTCCAAAGAGTTGCCGTCCGAAATGTAATGCTGATAGTCCTTAAATGCATCGATTTCTGTCATTGTCTTGTTCCAGAAATCTTTCATGAATGCCAGTCCCTGGTCAAGTTTCTGCTCATCTCGTCGGGTTTTTGCCGTGATGTCAAAGTATTCAAGCAGTACTTCCGTCATCGTGTAGATAGCCGCCGCTGTTGTCAGCATCCTGCTCCTACGGGGAATTGTATTGGACTTCCAGTTCACGAGATCCTGATTATTGATCGGCTTTAACGGTGCATCCTCGGAACCGCTAAACATTGCTCTCGTGATAATTGCTATCATGTCATCCTCTGAGGTGATTATGTTATCGCCCTTGGATGTCTGCTTAGCGTACCGATTGACTTTATTAAAGATCTTTCGGATCTTAGAATCCGTTTCATGTTTAATAAAGATCACGGTGACATCCGCATTACCGATTTCAGGATGCGGTACCAAGTCGCTTCGCAACGAATCCGGTACCTTTACGCTTCCGGGGATTCCATTTTCCCCTCTAATTGCGATGGACAGAGCAGCCAAACGGTGTTGTCCGTCCAAAGCGATCAATGACTTATTGTCCGGTAAAGTAAGGAATCCTGCATCTGTAAGCGTATCTCTGTAAGCAGCCAACTTCGTCTGACACACTTCCTGAATGTCCTGAAATTCCACTTGCTCCCATCCGGAATATACATCGATGATCAGAGAACCGAAGAACCACTCAGGATCGTTCACAATGTACGGAACAATCTCCGATACCACCCTGTCGCCTTTTATTTCCCGCTGCATTCGTTCGTCAACTGTCATGTCCGGCCACTTCTCCATCTCACAGGCATACCCGACTGTTTTAATCAGCGTGTTCGCCTTCATGGTGGTGATATAATAAGTGTTCTCACCCATTTTGCCCTTCTGGGCTAGTAACGTAACGCTCATTACTATCCTCCTTTTCGATATGCATTTATTTTCAAGGTGCGTGCTTTTGAAAGCAATAACTGTTTTCATTGTAAGTATAATGTAGTACATCGAATTTGTCAAGTGCTTTTGAAAGCAAATTTATTGCATTTAAAAAAGACTCACTTTCGTGAGTCCTTTTCCTGTAAAATCCTTTCAAGGCACTATCTTTTCTGTATGATCACATTAAGCCATTTTGCTTCATTTCGACCTAACCCGTCAGCCGTGATCCATGTATCAATGGTCTCTAATGCTGTACTTTTCGCCACAATTTGCTGTACTTTTTCCTCTGAGAAATCAGTGAAGAACCTTCCATTATTATCGCATCCGGTCTGAATGCCCGTCTTCATGGAAAAATAAAACACCCCATTCGGCTTCAAATAATCTGAAGCCCGGCAAACAAACTCTTCTATCTCGCTGAACAAAAGGTGAAGCAAAGATGCGTTAGCCCATATTCCATCGTATTTCTCTTCTGGGTGCCAATCCTGAATCCTCTCACAACTAACTTCTGCACCAGAATAATCAGCCGCTAATTGACACATTTCTTCGGACGCATCTATTCCTTCGACAACATATCCTCTATCCTTAAAATATTTGATATCTCTTCCGCTTCCGGCTCCGATATCAATTATTCTTCCACCGGGAGCAACATACTTAAGGAATCTGTCGCAGCACTCCGTCATATCCACGTCCACGGTGTTATTAAAATATTGAGCCGCATTACTGTTATAGTAATCTATGGTTTTATTGGTCTCTTCCATATTTATCATATATCCGATCTGCTTCAGCGATAAGTGTTGCCGGATCCGTCAGATACTCTTGCACTATTTCTTTTTGAAGCTTTGTTCCCTGCATTCCGGAATAATGCGTTTCCGGATCCAGACAGCGGATCCTTCCGGACTGCATATGTATCCCGGCAAAATTTCTAAAGAGGTCCGATACCGGTGCTCCCGTCAGAATCTCTTCACGCCGCCTCAGGAAATCACTTATCTCTTGATGTGTCTTGCTAATTTCATCAGAAGATAGGTTCTTTGTCCCAAAATACTCCACCACAAGGATCACTACTTCTTCACGATCCCATTTTCTTTCCGTGTTCTTATTGCTCATTTTGCCAATACCGCCTTCGTATCCGGCTGCCATGTTCTATCGTAGCCATTTATCTTCGCCCAATTATATACGTAGCTGATCATTCGCGACTGATAATTTTGCATTTCCGGCCTATGAAACTCAATCAGGATATGCTGGTTACGGTCTATAATATCCGTCAAAAATTTTCCATCAGGTAATCTGTCATTTTTCTTTCTGTTACAGGTCGGACAGGAAAGGACCAAATTCCAAAGGTTATCATCCTTGATAAATGACCAAGGAATAAAATGATCAACATCGATCTTGTCAGGCTGTAGAGGTCTTCCACAATAGAAACAATTCTTGCTCTCAAACTCTTCATAAAGAATCTGTCTATAAGCGGAAAGATTATTTCTCTTAGCACTTTCATCTATCTTGTCCAGTAATTTTGTTGCAACGGCTTCCTCATTCACTCGTTCAAGGAATCGTGCCCATTCATAATAATTCAGCTTCTCTATGACTACCTTATGCTTGCAAATAAACTCATACATCACAGGATTTATCTGCAACCATTCTTCCTTCTTTGAAAAAGAATAAAAGAGACGGTTTGTATCCTCAAATAATGCTCCTACGACATATTTCTTGCACTTTATTTTGACCTGGTGGGAAATATCCAGCATCATCTCAGCTGTCAGACTTTCATATGGTATAGGTTCAATTATCCGATACTTATCGACAGCAGCATGAAGCACCTGTTCAAGATATGTTTCTCTGTTGTCATTAGTAGCAGCCTTCTGTCTTAATCCATGCTTAAGGATAAGGTTCCAATATATTTCACCAAACTTGCTAAACAGCTGATCAAACGTAAGCTTCAGATCCTTATCGACATTATACAGATTATCAATAATCGCTTTTAAGAAACCATATTTGTAGCTGGAATCATTTCTCGATTTAGAAGAAAAAACGCACGCAAAAGCAGACCACAGCTCATCGTCTGAGGCATTTCTTGCTTCATATCTCCCTTCTTTTAAATCGAAACCTGCCATCAAATCCCTCGTTTCTTCTTAAGCATTTTTATCATGCCTTCCGGATCATCTAACAAAGCCTTTGTCTCTTCATCAATTTCGTTCTCTGTATTTTCGTCACCGCTGCTTTGCTGAAGCATCTCATCGTTCTTTTGTTCAGCTTCCGAAGCAAGACGCTCCATTTCCTCTGCCTCAAAGAGTATTTCCATCGTATTAACTCTGGAAGACTCAATTTTGAACAAGTATTCTTCGCACTCTTTGACCTTTTCGCAATAAGGAAGCTCTTTTGGCTCTTGGTTATCAAAGAAGCATCTTTCGATTTCCCTTGCGAAACTGAGACCCATATGTTCTTCCAGTTCTTGCAACTCTTCAATATATGTGTAAGGTGTCCTGTGCGCCCCTCTTAAAGTTTCTCCGTAAGAAATAGGTTCATCGGTATAATGTATTACGCTCTTGATATAGGAATAATAATCAATAAAACTGTCATACATGTCTCCAAATATCAGCTCTGCTACAATTTCATCATACTGTTCCTCTGTTTTGATTAAATCAGAAACATAGCAACCTATATTATTTCCCTGTTCAAACAGTCTTCCGGTAAACAGAATACCTTCTTCACTTATAACAAAGCCTATGTTCAATCCGTCTATGGCTTTGTTCAGTATTTTTGTAAAAGCAATTCCGGATGAGACAATGTCCATGTTGTTGTCAATCTTTGCGGACACAATACGACAAGGAATCATACCCTTCCTGGTCTTCTTATAAAAATCCCTGAATATGCAAAAATCGGCCACGCCGTCTATAAAATCTATTTCTGATTTCGAATAGACTTCACTCGTGTTTCCCTTTAAGAAAACATATTTTTCGAGGCTTCCTACGTATTGTGTTGTTCTGTCTATCAAGAATCCCGTTGGCAAGAGCAGATCAGCCACTGTATCGACGGAATATTCTTGATATGCATTAAGCACAAAATCGTCACATACGCTTGCCTCTCTACTCCTTCCCTTGATCATATCATCACTTGTTTAAAAAGCTATCAATACTAGCTTTTAATGCCTCCCCATCTTGTTCTTCGTTGAATCTCTTTACATACTCATACATTCGCCGCAGGTAAGAATCGTCATCAGTGCATTCGTCAACAAACTGTTCATGAAGCACTTCAATACCTCCAAAGAAATACTCGTTAAAAATCTTCATATTTTCAGCGATTCTTTCCTTATCCTCATCAGAGGATTCTGACAACTTAAATGCACGGTAAATCCTTTTTTCTTCATCCGGTTCAGAGTCTTCATCAATCAGCATTAATATTTGGTAAACAAATCTCAGCTCTGATCTCTTCTTTGAAATCTGCTCTAGGAGAATACCTACATCACCATCGGTTGACGATCCCATCGGAATTCTCTTTCCGTATTGATATCCTATTAACGGACACACCACGTATGCATCCACATAGGAATGAAAAATCTTAAAATTCACGTGCTGATCATAATCCGGAACGTTTTTCCTCAGTTCACATAAATCTTTGAGATAATTAGCCTGAACACCATAAAAATTCATATTACTATCAAACATGAGAAGCCTCCTTCCTGATATGCGTGGAAGTATCAATTTCTTTTCCATTACCATCTCTGTCTTTCAAGATGGTATAGCTGATTCCAACATACTGATTGAGGTTCTTTGCTGCATACTCCCAGTCCTTCTGCATAACAGCCATAATCACCTGATTTGCTGTTTTTGGAAGAATCTTGCATATATTATCAATATGGATTTCATCGACATTTGAAAACGGTGCATCCATTACAAGCGGATAAACCTGTCCAAGCTTCATTTCACTGTCATCAAGGATCTTATCCTTCGCCATTGATACCAATGCCGCAATGAAGGCAAAGCTCTTAACAGCCTTCAATCCATCAGATTCCTCCGTGGTAACATCTGCATATTTCACCCTGTACTTTTCATCTATGAGGATAGAACGCTCACCATGATACATTCTGGCAAAATTATCATTAACTCTCTTTTGTAGTTGCTCGCGTACAATTACTTCCTTGCTCTGATACGTCTCTATCAGCCATTCCAGAACCTTTTCAGCATATGCGATATACCGTGCCACTTTAGAATTCTTTGAACTGCTCTTTGCATATTTCTCAATAGCGTTTTCACAGTTCTTTATATTCGCATCGCAGCTACCGATATCAGCATTAATCTGATTGTAATCGTCCATCGCCTCCTTATATTTTGTAGCAGCTTCTCTTCTTTTATCTTCTATAGCCTTAGCATCCGTGTCATCAATAATCATTTCAGACTGCTTCTTCAGATCATCTTCAAGCTGTCCGATCCGACGAAGAGTTTCGCGATACTCTTTGTATTTTTCTCCAACAGTATCGCAATATAACTCACTTCCAGCCAAATAGCCTTCAGCCTTGTTCTTATAATTGTTTACTACTGTTCCGATCTGCTCCGGCGGCAGTTTCCTTCTTTCAGCCATTACCAACTCGTATGGCTTGGTACCAACGTCCAATCTTGTTCCACAAATGCAGATACCTCTATGGATCAGATAATCAATGGATTCCTGCTCCATGGCCGGAACACTTTCCGTAGAATCCTTTACCGCTTCGAGAATTTCAAGCGATTTTTTAATAGCCGGCATTCCAAAAAAGGCATATGGTCTCATATTAAAGGCATCTACCATTGCTTTTTTACACGCTTCTAACCGCTCCTGCTCTCTCTTTAAGGAACTCTCTATACGATCCCTCTCTCTTTTCGCAGCTTTTACTTGCTCCACATTGCTCTTAGACAACTCAGCACTATACTCTTTTTCCTTATCGTGCCAATAATCCCTCTCTTTTTCTGCATTCTTAAGATTCTCTTGCAATACAGCCTTCTTCTTTCTGTATGTTTCAAGGCTGTCACGCGCCTTTTGTGCGGCTGCATTTCCAGAAGTATCAATCATACCATTAAACTTCTTTGCAACAGCCTGAAGATGATCCCTGGAATGTTCAAGCACATCCAGCCTCATCAAACCACGAACAGCCTTGGAGAGATCAGCTCTGTTTGCTATACCAGAAATACGCTCACCACCAAAGAAGAAGTAGTCGGACAAATCTGTCGGTAATACCCTATCAATGGATTCTTCAATGTTGTTTCTTTCAACATTTGTTTTGGTCTGGCCATCCTGCAACAAGTATTCCAGTGTCAGATTCTCATCCGGCTTCTTGTTAAGCGTAACAACCACATCGTTTCCCTCTGTTCTTCTATCGCTGCAAACATAGGTGAAACTTCTTTTCAAAATGTACTGCATGTCATCATGGATGAATGTTACAGCAACATATGTGGTCTGAGTATCACCGACATGCATATTTGAACGCACATCACTATTAAGAAGAACCGGATCCTCAAATCCATTCTTCCCATACAAGCACCACTCAAAAGCCCTTATGATTGTGGTCTTTCCCGAAGTATTTACACCAATAAGAACCGTGACATTCTTTTCCTTGTCGGTGGAGAACTCGATTTTTTGCTTTCCGACATACTGTCGAAAATTATTCATTTCGATACTTTGTATGATCATCGCTTCTCCACCTCCGTCATTATCATCCTTTGGATCTTATCCACCATGGCCGGATTGGATTCCTTTTTAACAATATTATCGGTTTCCAACTCTAACAGCCTCAATTTGATGGTATCAACCTTCTTCTCATCCAAGGATTCATTCGAATTCATCTCCATCGACAGCTACCTCCGTTTCTTTCTGAGTGAGACCAAATGTCACTTCAATATCATTTATCAGTTCATCTGAATCACGCGCATTCTTGGCAATCTTGCCAAACTCGATAAGTCGTTGAAGTTCACGCTTTGCAAGTGCTTTTTCACAGTTAAAATCCGGATTGTACGGATTCACATCTTCAAGCGGTTCCGTAAGTGTAACAAAATCATATATCACAGCATACGGTTTATTCTTTGCCAACCTCAGCACCCTTCCCCTTCTCTGTATATATTCTTTGGGATTAGTAGTGCTCGCAAGAATGAACGCCGTTTTTATGCTCGGTATGTTTACTCCTTCATCCAAACACTTGATTGCAATTATCGCCTGATACGGGGATGCTGTAGCAAAGCACTGTTTTATAATTTCACGTTCCTCAGCCGATTCATTGGAAGTAAAATGTGTAACTTTCATTCCAAGTTCATTTCCTAGCATCTTGGAAACCGAAACAATCTGACGCTCGCCTTCCTCATCACGGTCTGAAGTATCATTCAAAAAGTCCTGTGTTCGTGTTGCCCCGCAATAGACAAGTATGTGAGTATCATCCTTGTATTTCTCCATCAGTTCACGGAGTTTTGACAGCTTGCTTTTTGCACCGGCCACAACCCGCGCTCTTTGAAGCAAAAGGCGCTTTCCTTTTTCGGTAATAATCAATTTTCCGTGCCTGTCTTTATGACACTCTTTTGATGCAAGATAGGATAGTTCCTTATATCTTTCGTATTCTTCTTCATCAAGGTACACCAAAACAGGATAATAGTAGTATGGTGTCAGCTTCTTTTCGTCTATCGCCCTCTTCAGATCATACTCAATACACTTTTCACCAAAATAATCCTTTAGAGCCTGGGTACCCTCTTCATCACCGTGTCTATCCAGTGTTGCAGACAATGCAAGCCGATATTGAATGTTCGGATACAATTTATTCCTTAGGTTCGTTGAGCCAAAATTATGTGCCTCATCAACAAGAAGTAATGTATCTTTACCTAATTGCTTCATCTGCTCACAGACAAACTTTGATGAATACGTTGCGTTTGTCGTTACAAAGCAGAAAGTATCAATTACTCCAAGAGAAAAATCCAACACATCATTTTCAAGCCGCTTTTTCCAATCATGCTGCTTCGATGCAGAATATCCTATTGTAGGATTCATGTTGAATAGCTCAATATCCTCAACCCACTGCTCTACAAGATGCTGATACGGGCATACGATAATGATAGCCAATCGTTTCTTCTCTTCATAAAGATGAACAACCGCTCCCAATCCCGTATATGTCTTTCCCGTGCCGGTCGCCATATCGAATATTCCGCGATAATCATGTTGAGCCCATTCTTCAATAGCATCTTTTTGATACTCTCGGAAATCAAACCCCGACGGGGTATGCGGTATCCCACGATCCGGAACACGCTCTTCTTCAGCAGGATTATCATCCTCTTCAACATAGGATTCAGATTTAAAAAAATCATCAAGGTCAGGTTTTCTCATAACCTCGAATTTTTCTTTAAGGACTTTCGGAAAATCAAGTATCTCCAAATCATCGTCCTGCTTATCCCAAAGCTGTTCAAAATCCCTTTGTATATCATCCACATAAGCCTTGGATTCCTCCCAAGACTTGAACACCACAATAGACTCGGAATTAACGTGAAAAGCATTTATCGTTTCATTCAGTGATCCGGTAAACACAATTTTATTTCCATTTTCATCCGTGACAATTCCCACCTTTTCGTGATACATACCGGTGGCTTTTTGTGGTGGCGTGAATGCAACCTTGATATCAAGAAAACCTTCTTCAATCAGATATGCAAGGAAGTTCAGTCTTTCTTCCTCATAATAGTTCTCAGGCTCCTTGAAATCACGCATTAGTGCGCGGCCAATAATCTCTTTTTGCTCATAGCCTTTATTTATAGCAGCAATGTCTTCCTCTGATAATCTGGGAGATACAATAAACTGTATTTTTCCATGATTTTTCGTAAGACCTCTTAAGCCCTTTGTAAGATCAATCAACGCCCCCGAAGTAAAGAATCCTACAGCCCTCTGATAGAGAACGGCTTGTTTAAGAACCGGTGTATAGAATTCTTTAACGACATTGTTTTTGTACGTTTTGTAATACCTTAGCAGCGGTATATCTTTAAACGACATTCCCGTTCCTCCCTCCGGCTTTATTTCAATACTTCAAATTCCATGTCTCCCATCAGCGTTTTTGCCTGTTCATCTTGCGTTTCAACACACACGCCGCAATATGCCTTATCCTGAACCGGCGTAGGAACAACCTTGCATTCTATATTCTTTTCATTCAGAATCTCTTCCGCCTTGAAAACATCGCTTGTACTGAAAAAAACGATATGCATATAATCACCTGCTTCGTAATGTATCTAAAAGATGATCAATCTCAGCTTTTGTATTCTTATAGTTCAAGCTGATTCTGACCGCCCCTGTTTCTACAGTGCCAATAGCCTCATGTGCCAGTATCGCACAATGGATACCACCACGGGCACATATCCCCTTACTGTCCAACAATGATATGATCTTATCCGATGAAAGATCATCGAGAGTAAAACAGCAAGTGGATACTCTCTTCTCATCCACATCATATGCCCGTAATCCATCTATTTCTGACAATCCTTTAAGGAGATACGTCATCAATTCTATTTCCGTAGTCCTGATCTTATCAGCATGAGACTCAATATACTCTATTCCCGCTTTAAGTGCCCAAATTGCAGGCATATTCAATGTTCCCGCTTCGTAGCCTTCCGGGAAAATGTCCGGATTAACAAAGCTTTCGCCGTGTATTCCCGTACCGCCTTGAATCAAAGGCATAAAATGCTCCTTCGATTCGCAGCACAGTCCACCTATGCCTGGAACTCCATACAGATCTTTGTGCCCTGTAAACGCCAAAAAATCCACACCGGCATCTTTCATACTTATGGTCATTTTCCCGGCTCCCTGGGAAGAATCAATAAAAGTAATGATCCCCTTGCTATGAAAATATCTCATCCACTCTTCTTTATAAACAATCCTGCCGGTCAAATTGCTTGCCAAAGTCAAAGCCAGCATCCGTGTATTATCTTTAGCATACTTTGCAAAAAGATCCTCAGCACACATCTCCAGATCACTACGGCTTATAACAGAGTATTCAATAATCCCTTTCTGTTTAAGATCATGCAATGGTCTTAGAACAGCATTATGCTCATAACATGAGATTATTACATGATCACCTTTTTTCAATAGCCCATTAAACAGAAGATTTATGGCTTCTGTTGAGTTTTTTGTAAAAACAACTTTCTCTGGGCTGCTCATTCCAAAGTATCTTCCAACCGTAGTCCGGGATTTATAAAGCATACGGGATGCCTCAATCCCAAGTGAATAGCTTCCCCTTCCCGGACTAACGCCTACTTCTCTGAGATAATAATTCAATGCCTCAATAACTTCGTCCGGCTTATATTTAGTTGTAGCGGCATTGTCAAAATAAATCATTGTGTACCCTTCCTTGATGAAAGAACATCGCACATAATGCAGCCGTTATAAAACTTCGCAATGCAATGTTTACAATGCTGACACTTGTTTTCATCAATCGTATATTGTCCATGAATAGTATCAATAGCTCCGTGCGGACAAGTCGAATCACACGCCGAACATCTGATACAGAACTGGTACTTTCGCATCTGACATTTGATCCTATTCACAAGGTTCGTTGCATCTATTCTCTCTTCCGGCAAAACCTTTATGACTGTGGTTCCATATGTAAGAATAAGCTCACATATTTTTCTGTATTCACCGGATTTATCCTCATCAAATATCTGAACATATGTGGCATCTTTCTTCTCAACAACCTTCAAATCTCCTAACGGTTTAAAAAGTTCCAATACATCCTTTTGCAACTTCTTTTCTACAATTATATTTCTTGCACGGTCAGACAAATTGCACGGTGTATCGGCAATAGTGACATTCTTAACCTTTAAGCCGCTTGCCCCTCTACGGATTCTCCATTTGCCTTCTTCATAATAAGCATCGGGATCCGTCTTTCCTGTCCTCTCTGCAAACTCATAGACCATATCTTTCCATCGTTGCATATCTTCTGGATGGTATATTTCCGTCAGCATCATCGACCAATCAGAATTATTCGGACAGCACCAGCATCCAACTCTCTTGTAACCATACTGATAGCAGTCGTTTATCAATAGATTCTTTGCCAGTATATAGAGCCAAACATCATAATCCGTCCATTCGATAATCGGCATGGCATTTACTTGTGAGGAAATCTTCGATGTTTCCTGTGTTCTGTCATACCCGGCTCTTGCAACAGACTCACTATGCCTTATTCCAAGAAATGTCAAGCTGTTTCCCGGAAGATTTTCATACTCTTTATTCAGATTACTCGTCTTAAAAATCGTGCAACACCAACGTTCATGCTGGCTTGGTGGTCCGAATACCTTACAGAGCTTAAAGAAATCATTCTCTGTTTCACTCGGAATCATCGGGACCCTCGGATTCTCTCTCCTAAACTTCTCTGTGACATATGTATAAGTTTCCTTAAATTCAAGAGTCGTATCCCCAAACATATGAATTACAGCATTATCTTGAAGCGCATCCATCACAAGCCTGCTTACTACGGAAGAATCTTTTCCTCCCGAAAACGACACAGTGGGAATATAATTATCCCCTTTGTATTTATTCAGCGTTTCAACAATATAATGCTCAGCTTCATACACCAGCTGATTCAAGTATGCTTCATTTGCTTTAACAACTGACAAATATGGAGTATAATCCCGCTCAACCTCTATGTCATTTCGTAACTCTTCCGCTACCTCCAAATGTTTCTTAGCCTTGTACCAATCTCTGTACGGCACCTTAACGATTTGCTCATCAATAAAATACTTGCTTGCTCCCAGATACCAAATACTCTGATCTCCATAATCACAGTCCATGATTTTTTCCAGTAGCTTTCTTTCCTGCTTAAATACTGGATTGCATATGGAACCTTCAGATATTTTTTTCATCTTTCCATCGCAAGAGCAACTATGCAAGCCCTTATTGAATACAGGTGTCTTGCATTTCTTGCACCAATAAATCATAGACTGTCACCTCTAACCAATAATCTCCTTCATAATCTCTGTCAAAATCGAGATCTTCTCTTCATAGCTGATAGACTCTCCAAAATCGCCCAGTGTGCTTTTCATCTTCTTCAGCATCATTTTTCCTGTGGTAGATAACTTCTCATTCGAGAATTGTGTTATCACAGGTGCTCCGTCAGCAGATTCAATAGTTATCTTCATCTCTCCCTGCTGCAAGCCGTCCTCAGGATTGTACTCATTCAATTTATTAACAGTATCTCTGAGTATTTCTTCAAAGCCGTTGATCTTATTATCCGCCCAGTATGATAACTCAAATCCTGTTGTCGCCTTAGCCAATTCCAAGACAAAATGCTCTTCATCCATCTCAAAGGCTCTTGATACGAGATCAAGAACATTGTT
Source organism: uncultured Lachnospiraceae bacterium (assembly GCA_910577735.1). GTDB lineage: Bacteria > Bacillota > Clostridia > Lachnospirales > Lachnospiraceae > UBA3282. The sequence goes on along the minus strand of CAJTOO010000008.1, from coordinate 46,396 downwards.
TGTGGTATAATCGAACGCTTTCTGACTTTTCTCTTCCCACTCTTCACGATACAGATCCTGCATATACTGCATCAGGTCATCCGAATCATCCAAGTCAAATATCTGCTTGATTACTCTCACGACTCTTACATAAAGTTTTTCTTCTACGGATCCAAGCTCTTCTTTGATGTTTCCAATCTGAATCACCAATTCATGTAAATCAGCATTCAACTTCGGAAGTATCTCAAAGAAGAAAGCATTATAATCCTTATATGAAATATTCAGAATATCCCTATACTGCTTTGCAAGGTCAGAAACATATACTTCTGTGGTTCTAGCACTCTTCGATATAGAAGCATAATGTGTATTTATCGCTTTGAACAATTCCTCTAATCTATTGAGGCCATCACCTTTGGGAAGATATTCTGCAAACAGTTTTTCCAAGCCCTCAATATAAGCAATCTCTTCTTCTTTCCAATTACAAATAAACAATGTATAGTTTTCCGGTTCCGACAATGCCTTAACCAGCTCTTCTTCTGTATATGAATGCTCATTTCCATGAAAATACAGGGATACATTCTGATAATCCCGTAATGCATATGCAAGTAATACTGGAATCACTCCGTCTCTCAATCCGTAAGGCTCCGTTTTCAGCATCTCATACAGCTCACTTAAGGCAAGTCTTTCACTTTCTGCCTTGCGTAATTTTTTCTGTATGGCATTCATCACCGGTTTGCCTGATAAAGTATGTCTCTCGTCCGGAAGATAAAGCATTTTGTCTTCCGTTACACGATTCTTCTTGCTTATTTTTGTATTATCTGCAATTCCCGTCTTCGATAATGCGGCTCTTAAGATGTTATATTCAGGAGACAGATTCGGACATCCATCATATATATCATCCTGCCCCATAATGCATTCAACCGCTTTCTTCCGCGCCAACCTGATTGCACCCGTCAAATTATTCTTGGTCAACAGATCGTTGTTGATCATCGGTGTTTTATCAAAAGCAGCTTCCATAATATCCGAAAGCACATCAGAAAACTCTTTTTCAGATGCGATATCAATCAGGTTTCCGTTATTCATTACAAATGTTCCCGGATCCTGAAGTGATCTCCATTTACGAATAAGTTCTTCGACAATGGCAACCTGTTCGCTTAAGTATAAAGTCAGCTCATTAACGACAGTCGGATCATCCTCTGCAAGCTCATCCTTTTTAGAATAGAAGTATTGAAGTGCAATATAACGCTTTACTTCTTCCTCTACCGCTTTTGATTTACCATTGACAACAAGAAGAGTGCGTTTAGGTAATCCTGCCATTTCCGCATACTCTTTTTCATCTGCCTGATCGTCCAAAACGAAAATAACGGTTCCGTCATAATACTTTGGTAACGTATTGTGGAAGGATTTCTTAGTAAGTTCTCCCTTAGTGGCAAATGCAGGAACAAAGACACGATTAATGAAATACGTTTCATTATATCTGTAAGGATAAAGCGCAAAATCAGCGAATTTTTCATTTAAAATCCGCACTACCATTTCATCGTTGATGCCGGGCACTTTATCCTCGATCATCTTTTCCAGGTCAAATATGCTGCTATCGAAATAATCATAGTAGCCGTACTGACGCATATATTTGATAATCTTTTTCTTTTCAAGGTTATCAATCGCAGCCTCGACTTCCTGTCGTTTACCATCAACAACACAAACCAATGTATCTCTGTCAGCAATAAGCACATCGGTATCCGAAATAATGCTTATGACAGCCATTGTTTTAAGTATCTTGGTTTGATATCCTTTTTTATCAGTTCCTAACTTGTTTAATGCAATTTGCAGTTTCTTATATACCGCATATGAATCATCAGTCTTAAATGACTTTATGTTCAATTCAAAATAATCATAGATAGCATCCAGCCCTATGAAATGAAACTCCTTTGTATAATAATTCTGCAGCTGAGAGAAAAGGGTATTTTCTTCATCGCCTGCCAAATATGTAAAGAATGTACGCTCATTCTGAGCCACCTTTTTTGATAACCTGTCAAGCGCAAAAAGCGTTATCGGATGAAGCGGATATCCATCCTCAAACGCAGAGCCACCATCTGTTTCCGGCGGAAGCATAAAGCCCTTGAAATCCCATGCCTGGCTATATAAGTCATTTAATGTTTGGTCAAATTTATTCTTAAATGGTCTCCAATGAGTCAGATTCTTTGGAATAATATTCCCTATAAGCGACAAACACTGATCATACTTTATATTTATCGAGGTTGCTTTGAATCTTCCCTCTACCTTCTTCCACTCATCACTTATGCTCTTCTTCATAGCATTGGTATACATAGATAATTGCTTATGTGATACCAAAATTAAATGGTTGTTGTAATCTGAATGATCACAGTATTCTGCCAGATCCTGAACAGCCTTAACTTTTAATACTTCGCCATAGTCCTCAACATATCTACCAAATTCATCAAAAACAAGCACAATACCCCTGTATTTGTCTTTGATTGCCTCATTGGCATAATTCATATTGTCTATCAGATTTCCGGAAGTACTGTTAAATGCTGCTCCATATGACATTCCCGAATAAATCTTGTTGAAAATCTTTTCGTATGAGGAATCATATGTAGACAACCCTTTAACAAGATCCTCTACTGTTGTCTTCTGTTTCTTACATACCTCTTCTAACCTTGATAATGATTCCTTGCCCGCTTTCCATTTCTTAACCAAAGCAAGGGCTTCATCAAAAAAGCCTTTGAAAGTAACCTGAATATTGTTTCTGTCCAGTTCCTTTTTCAGCGAGAGGGAAATGCACTTTCCAAAATCATCGTAATCCGAATAAACTGGCACAACGAGATATGGTTTTTTCTCTTTTGCAAATTTACGTATATCTGCCGCCAGTTCTTTATCATACTTTGCGATCAGACTTGTGAAATTCTTAAACCCTTCTCCCTTTATGTTAATGTGTCCCAAAACAGCACACATTACTGTTAGCAAATGTGATTTACCGGTACCATATGAGCCATACAGTATTCTGGAATGAATGTCAGAATTACCCCGGATCATTCCTCCGAGATATTCTCTGAAAATCTCCGTTGTGGTCACATTCGGAATAAATCCCGCAATGCGTTCTTCATCCCGAAGATCAAAACAGATATTCACAGAATACTTATATTGCCCTCTCTTTGTAACCAGTCTTGTATAATCCATCTGTTATATCCTCTATTCCATGTAGTATTCGTTCAGCAATTTATCATACTGAACATCCGAAAACTCAATAAACCTGTTTCCAAAATTATTATTGAGCGTGAGAAGCTTTTTGTTTTCCGCTTCTAGAAGCATATCTATGAGTTTTGTATATCTCATCGGGAAGTACCTACCCACCTGCCGCTTTTCTTCCATGATTTTGTCTATACTAATCTGTCCTCTGTGACTGCTTTCTTCGGGATTGTCCTTTGCTATAGCGTAAATCAAAATTTGCAACGGCATTTCCGCTTTGGTCAGATATGTTTTCTCAAACTTCTTATCCTCATTTACCCTCAGAAGATGCAGTGATCCAAAGAATGGATATGTGTCTTCATCCATTACCGTTTTGATATCAAACTTCTTGTCCGCTAAATAGGTATTCTTAAAGCAGTTAAACTCTTTGTCTACCGCAGCCTTCTTTATGGACATTTCATTTACAGCAAGGAAATAGTGTAATCCATCCACAAATTCTTCCTTGGTAAAGGCTTGCTTATCAAACTCATTAAAAGCCCAATACCATGCCGTAGCGTTTTCCTCATTCAACGCTATGTTTCTATGAAGTAGCAACAGGCTTCCGGGCTTCTGAAAATATCTGTCATTTGCTTCAAGCAAATCAAACAAATCAGTTCTTCTTTCAGCGATACCACCCTGTACTTTTTCTTCAGTAGTAAGCCCTGATGCATCAGCCCAATATCTGAGTGCCTTTATCATGACACGGCCTAAACCGATCCTATCAACAGCTTCCTGCTCATTAACAGGCGAAAAAACCATGTCGTCAGCTTCCACTGCCTGGATAATCTTTGTTCCCCAGCCACTTCTCAAATAGAAGCTACCATGCTTGTTTATTACCATAGGTCAATAACCCTTTCTTCGCAGTTCACCACCGAACCACTAATTATATTATGCCAGAAGTAGTGTTCTAAAAAACGGACTTGTTACTCGTTTTTTGCAACCTCTTCCCCGACATTAAAATCGATGTTATTCTTCTTGCAATATTCATCAATTAGCTTCATGGCTTTGATTGTAGGTTTTGCTTTGCCTGTTTCCCATCGATTCACTGTTGCAAAGGCAACACCTACTTCTTTGGCGAACTCTTCCTGTGTCAGAATTGCCGATAATCTTATTCTTTTAATATCTTCAGCAAAACTCATCGTTTACCCTCGTCACTTAATCCAAAAATATCACAAATTACAACTACTATAGTATAACTCTAAACACGCATCTTTGCAACATCTTTATAACATTTAGCAAACAGAGAGAGCTGCGTTCTTTAGCAACTCTCTCTGTGATCAAACTATATTCTCTTCCTCCCATTCATCTGCCACCGGTCATGGCTCTGTATGCTCCGAATCGCCTGTCTGAGGCTGTTTCCACGCCCGTGCTGGTGATAGGGATGACTGTACTTGTGTTTATGGAATATGATACACGCCGCATCACCCGGAACACCGGTGCAATGCAGGTACCAGTAATGCCCCGTGTTCCTGCTCTGGATAGTCACATCATACTCATCCACCATGATAATATTGAAATATCTTGAATCTATCGTCTTTAACTGTTCTGTATCAAACATCCGATCACCTCCGTTTCTTGAACCATGCGGCAAGAGCCTTGTCTATAATGTCTTCCATCTCTTTCTGAGGCGTGTCACTGAAATACTTCGCCCTGATATCACCGGACAGCTTTATCGGCTTTGGCTTCTCTTCCGGCAATATCGGCTCACCTGTCAGCTTATTGATCTCAGGATCCGGACCCGCAATCGCTTCTCTGATATCCTTCTCCGTCATCTTCGCCTTGCGGATCTCTTTCGCAATCTTTTCCGTGATATTAGTGCCGGATTTTTCCGATACCTCCAAAGCCATCCGTTGCCCCTGTTCCGGCAGATAGGAAAGCTGAATCGCCGCCGTTAGCTGCATTTTGCCCTGATCCAGCATTTCCTTTATTTCGGGCAAACACTGATTTACACGCATCAGCCTTGCCACGTGCCGCCCTGAAAGCCCATATTCATCGCCCAAGTTATCGCGGTTCTTGGAAAGGTGGACATCATGTCCACCTTTTTCGGTCTCAGCATCCGTGGGAGTCTCCAAAGCTTTTAATTCCGCAACAATTTCATCCCTTTTACGCTGATAAAAAACCTTATCATACCTCTCAGCCAGTACCGCCGCCTTTTCCGATATCGACAGATCTGTAAAAGACCGCTGCATCAGATTGGTTTCGATCACATAGACATAAGCATCTTCATCCGACAGATCCACTTTCACAAATGCCGGTATCTCCTTCAGCCCCGCCAGCTTTGCAGCATTCTGTCTGTTATGACCGGAAAGCATTTCATATCCGTAGTGCATTTTCCGCACGATTACAGGATTCAGAACACCGTGTTCCTTTATGCTCTCGACCATATCATTCAGCCGTTCCCCCTCATACAGGTGGAAGGGATGATGCCGAAATGGCTTTATCGAATCAATATCCAGCATATCCACACCGCTGCCGCAAGGTACCTGCTCCCCCGTGGAGAGCAGGTCAACCGCATCATTAAAAATCCTTCTTTTCGGTGCATCAGCCTTCATGCGCAAGCCACCTCCCTCGCAAGCATCCGGTAAGCCTCGCAGGCTCCGTTCCCCGGTGCGTACTCGATCAGAGGCTCGCTGTATTAAACAGACTCACCAACCTTTACAGTCGTAGGTATCCGGCTATCAAAAATCCTGATCTGATTCTGGAATGTCTCAGCCACCTCTTCAGAAATAACCTTGCAGAGATTCGTCCGTGAATCACACATCGTAAGCAGGATCCCCGAAATACTGAGCCGATTATTGATACGGCTTCGGATCTTCCCCACCGTCTTCAGGAAATCCTGCAAACCCATCATTGCAAGAAGCTGAGGATTCACCGTAATGATCACTTCATCAGCCGCCGCAAGCGCATTGATGGTCAAGGCTCCCAACGACGGACAAGTGTCCAGAAGAATATAATCGTATGAATCTCTCAACGGTTCCAAGATCCGCGAAAGCATCCCCTCTGCCCCCATTTCCAGTCTCAGCTTGCTGTCTACCGCAGAAAGAACCATCGAAGACGGGATAAAATCCACGCCATTCCTGCTATGGATGTATTCGACCGGCTCAGGCAGAGCTTCTTCCTCGATCTCAGCCATCATCAGATGACCAATAGTAACCGGAAGAGCCTCGACATCTTCAACACCAAAGCAGGTGGTGAGATTAGCCTGGCTGTCAAAATCCACGCATAAAACCTTCTTCCCTATCTCAGCCAAAGAATAAGCCAGATTGAAGGTGGTAACAGACTTCCCAACGCCGCCCTTAAATGAACCGCACATGATGATCTTTCCCATTACGCATTCCCCCTTCCGTATTCTAAAGTACCTTCAGCCACACACATTACCGGTTCCGTTCCGACCTCCGTAAATGTCGCCTCGATCTCGTCAGCCTTGGTGATGATCAGCTTTCCACCGCTGCACTCCACACAAATTGGTGTTCCATATTCGAATCCAAGTTCTTTGAGCCACTGTCCTTTGAGCATGATCGTCGGAGTGCTCTTGTAGTGATAGCCCGACTGTTCATAAACCTTCATATTCCTGATCTTCTTAAATGCCATGTTCTTTGCCTCCTTATTCATTGAATCTTTGAAGCTTTGTGCATCGTACTTGCCCTCTGAAGGTTCCCCGGACAATCGCCAAAACGAAAAGAGCCACTCTTCCAAGATTTCTCTTAGAAAAGTGGCTCTTAATAAGCGCAATCTCTATTTTTCTTTCCTGCTGCTTGGTACTGCTTTTCTTCCGTAACCCGTATTATTCAGTGTTATCGGGTATTATAGGCTCGAAATTCGCTGTACTTTTGCTGTACTTTTTTCTATCGAAGGCTTGAAAGCCTTGATTTTACTGCATTCCGTCCTTCAAAGACTTCATCGTCGGGAACAATAAAACATCACGAATCGCAGGCGAATTGGTAAGCAGCATCACCAACCTGTCGATTCCGTAACCGATACCGCCAGTAGGCGGCATACCAATTTCCAGCGCATTCATGAAATCTTCATCTGTGGTGTTGGCCTCCTCATCGCCAGCCGCAAGGGCCGCTTCCTGGGCCTTGAAACGCTCTCTCTGGTCGATGGGATCGTTTAACTCAGAATAGGCGTTACACATCTCTCTTGCCGTGATAAAAAGTTCAAACCGCTCCACAAACTCCGGCTTGTCCGGTTTTCTCTTGGTGAGCGGAGATATCTCCACCGGATGATCCGTGACGAAAGTCGGCTGCACCAGATGCTCTTCCACAAACTCCTCAAAGAAAAGACTGATGATATCTCCTTTGGCGTGTCTGTCCTCGTAGTGCACCCCTTTTTCATCCGCCAGTTTCTTAGCTGCCGCAGTATCCGGCACTTCATCGAAATCAATGCCTGTATATTTCTTCACGGCCTCCACCATGGTGATCCGCTCAAAAGGTCTGCCCAGGTCAATCTCCACATCCCCATAAAGAATCGTGGTAGTGCCGCAGACCTCCTTCGCCACATGGCGGAACATATTTTCCGTCAGATCCATCATACCATTATAATCTGTATAGGCCTGATACAGTTCCATCAGGGTAAATTCCGGGTTGTGTCTGGTATCCAGACCCTCATTTCTAAACACCCGGCCAATCTCATAAACGCGCTCCATACCGCCCACAATCAATCTCTTCAGATAAAGTTCCAGCGAGATGCGCAGTTTCACATCCTCATCCAGAGCATTGTAATGGGTCTCAAAAGGTCTTGCCGCTGCGCCGCCCGCATTGGACACAAGCATCGGTGTCTCCACTTCCAGAAAGCCCTGGCCATCCAGATAACGTCTGATGGAACTGATGATTTTAGACCGCATCACAAAAGTCTTTTTGACGTCTTCGTTCATGATCAGATCCGTGTACCGCTGGCGGTAACGGATATCGGTATTCACCAGGCCATGATATTTCTCCGGCAGAATCTGCAGGCTTTTTGACAACAGTGTCACTTTTGACGCATGGACGGATATCTCGCCTGTCTTGGTCCGAAATACCTCTCCCTCGATACCCACAATGTCACCTACGTCATATTTCTTGAAGTCAGCATACGGCTCTTCTCCGATACTGTCTCTTGCCACATAGCACTGGATATCTCCCTGCAGGTCCTGCACATTGCAAAAGGACGCCTTTCCCATGATACGCTTACTCATCGCACGCCCTGCAATGGACACTTTAGACCCTTCTAAAGTATCAAAGTTGTCTTTGATTTCCTGGCTGTGATGCGTCACATCATATTTTGTAATCCGGAAAGGATCCCTGCCTGCCTCCTGTAAGGCCGCAAGCTTCTCCCTCCTGACTTTCAACAACTGATTAATATCCTGCTCCTGCTGTGCATTTTGCTGATTCTGTGTCTTAGCCATACTGCTATCTTTCCTCCATATGCAGAACTTCGGGCTTCCATGACTGACGTCTGTACAGCACACCTGTTCCGTCTCAAACTCTGGTCTTCCTCTTAATTAGATCTCTGAATCTCCAACACTTTATACTGAATGGTGCCTGCCTGTGTCTCCACTTCCACCATATCGCCCACTTTAGAGCCGATCAGGGCTTTGCCCACAGGGGATTCATTGGATATTTTCCCCTTCAAACTGTTGGCCTCGGTGCTTCCTACTATCTTATACTCCAATTCCTCATTAAGCTCTACATCCAATATCTTAATCTGGCAGCCGATGTTGATCTTGTCAAGATCCACTTCATCCTCCACCACAACTTCTGCGTTCTTTAAGATTTTTTCCAGTTCTTCAATTCTGGCTTCAATATCTCGCTGCTCGTCCTTCGCCGCATCGTACTCGGCGTTTTCGGACAAATCTCCCTGTTCCCTGGCCTCTTTGATCTTCTGTGCCACTTCCTGTCTCTTTACGACTTTCAAATTGTGCAGTTCCTCTTCGTATTTCTGCAATCCCTCATACGTTAAGATATTTTTTTTCTCCTGCATGGTAGTTCTCCCTCTTTCTCTATTTATTTCCGGTGTTCTCTTATCCCTGCCTGCCGCATATCAATCCTTACTGCCACTGGATAAAAGACCGTATCTTTTCCTCGTCTCAATGAACTAATCTATCATAACTATTTTTTACCATAGTGTCAAGATATTTAAGCGGTGAAACGTAGAGCATCTGCCCGTTTCGTCTGGTACAAGCCTGTTCCTTTTCCTGACTGGAAGCCATGTCCACATAGACGCTTTGTCTGCCAGACAGGATTCCGGGATTCCCGGCGCCGCAATCCAGAATAACCCCTGCCCCTTCAGGTCCGGCGCCGCCTGCTTTCCTCTTCTGTGTCTGATAGGGACAAAGCTGCGGCACCAGTCCATATTCGTAATAATATGTTTCCAGACAGTCGGAGAGTTCTTCCCAGATGTCAATCTTTTCCATTTCTACATAATAAAATACCAGACTGTTAACCCGGGAAAGATAAGGCTCCAGAAGCCGCCAGCTCATCTCCATCTGCCATCTTGTATCCCCCGGCGCTCCCAAAAGCACCGTCACCTGTCCCTGTTTTCGCAGGCACTGGGAGGCATATACCGACAGCAGACTGCTAAACAGCATTTCCATGGTCTCCCGGCAGGTCTCCCACCGGTCTGCATATTTTCCTGACACCCATGTCATAACCTGTGGATGAAGATAAACATCCGCCATTCCTGATGTCCGATGCAATACCGTCTCCATACACTCCGAAAGTTCTTCCGGCTTCCAGGCTTTTCTTTTATAAGAAAAGGGCGGCACCGGACAGTCCACCAGCGTAAAGGAGCTCCCCGGACCGCCCGGACACAATCTCTGTTCCGGCAAAGGCCGTTCCCTCAGCATGGCATCCTGCCACCAGTGTCTCTTTGCAGCCAGTCTCTGATGAGACTGTTCCGTTATCGGATGATAGTAAATGATGGTCTCCGCTTCCATGTCCACCGCTCCCGGCATCTGTCTGTCCCGGAACCAGGACCGCCGCTTATTCCTGTCCTGGCTGTCCCGGCCCATTTCTGAGATAGTATATGCCGGAAACCTCACATGGATTCCACTAATTTTGCAATCTCCTCAAAACTTTCCGCCAGATTCACGCTCTGTCTGAGCCTTGCCGAATTGGGCATTCCTGCGGTATACCATGACATATGCTTTCGCATCTCCCGGACACCGGTATATTCCCCCTTGACGGCAAGCTGCAGTCCGGCATGGCGCAGTATCATGGCTTTACGTTCCTCTTTGTCTGCTTCCGGCAGCATCCTGCCGTCCTGCAGATAAGCAATGATCTGCCGAAACAGCCAGGGATTGCCTCTGGCGGCCCGCCCGATCATCACGCCGGCACAGCCGGTCTGCTCCAGCATCCTGCGGGCGCCCTCACCGTCTGTCACGTCACCGTTACCGATCACGGGAATAGATACCGCCTCCGCTACTCTTTGTATGATTTCCCAGTCTGCTTCCCCGGCATAATACTGCTCTCTGGTTCTTCCGTGTACCGCCACTGCAGCAGCGCCCGCATCCTCTGCAATCCTGGCCATCTCCACCGCATTGACATGGGCCTCATCAAAGCCTTTGCGAATCTTTACCGTAACAGGTTTCTTGATAGCCTTTACCGTGGCGGCAATAATCTCACCTGCCAGCTTGGGCTCCCGCATCAGGGCTGATCCCTCGCCATTCTTCACCACCTTGGGCACCGGACATCCCATATTGATATCCAGCACACAAAAGGGGCGTTCTTCCACCCGCTTCGCCATCTCGCTGACAATCTTCGGATCCGAACCAAACAGCTGCAGGGACGTTGGCCCCTCATCAGGATGAATCTCCAGAAGGCTCTCCGTGTTTTTGTTCCCATACCAGATGGCCTTGGCGCTCACCATCTCCATACAGGTAAGCCCTGCTCCCTGCTCACTGCATAACAAACGAAATGGCAGGTCCGTTACCCCTGCCATAGGCGCCAATATGATATTGTTCGCAAGTGTAACGCCGCCGATGGCAAGCGGCCGTAACAGATTACGCATAACAACCTCCATACTACCCATTCATGCGCTCTACGCACCAATCTTTTAAGTTTCCTCTTCCAGTGTCTCCCCCAGAATAAACACCCGGTAATACAATTGCAGGGACGCAAACATCTCCTGTCTGTTCCTGCGGATTTCCCCCACCAGAAGACCGCTGCTGATCTCGTCATAGAGCAGGTCGCTCTCCTCGGCATTCGTTTCCAGACTGATGCTGCCGTCCTCCTCGAACACAATGGTAAAAACGCCTCCCACTTCCTCCGTGAACAGCACACTGATCACGTGCAGTTCATCCTTGATGGACTGTGGAATCCCATTAAATTTCTCATTAAAATAATATTTCTGCTCATAGGCATTGGCGCCGCAGAGCACAATCCTTGTATCTTCCATCGCTCTTCCCACTCTGATCTATAATTAATTTTGTCACACATATCCATATAATCCTCTTACCGACACTTCCCCGGCGTACACAAGCACATTCTCTCCATTCTCCCGTTCCACGATCAGTTCCCCCGTCTCACTGATTCCCCGGGAGATGCCGGTATATTCACCCGCCGGATCTAACACCAGCACCTGAGCATCCATATTGATCAGGTGTGCTTGGTATGCTTCCCGCAACGTGGATAAATCCTGCACCTGCACGAAGTCGTCATAATTTTCCTCAAACCGGGCAAGTATCCTCTCCAAAAGCCCGGCCCGGTTAATAGAGGTTCCGGCTTCTATCTTAAGAGAGGTAGCCGTTTCCCGTATCTCCTCGGGGAACTCCTCCGGGCTGTTATGATTCGTATTCACACCAACACCTGCCACCAGGAACTGAATCTCATCCATTTCCGGCGTCATACTCATCTCCGTCAGGATACCGCAGACCTTTTTCTTATGAACCACAATATCATTGGGCCACTTAATCTGCGCAGACAAACCCGTGACTTCCTCTATGGCCTGGGCCACGCTGAGAGCCATCACCAGGGTAATCATGGATGCCTTGTCCGGTGCAAATTCCGGCCTGACCACTATGGTAAAATAAATGGAGGTTCCCGAAGAAGAAGCCCAGGCCCTTCCTCTGCGCCCCCGGCCTGCTGTCTGTCTGTCCGCCACTACGGTGGTGCCGTGAGGCGCACCCTCTTCTGCAAACCGCTTGGCATCAGGATTGGTCGATCCGGTGGAGGCAAAGAAGTGCATGTTACGCCCTGCCCATCCGGTCTGCAGCCTGCTGGTAATCTCACTTAAAGTGAATACATCCGCCGGGCTCTCCACCAGCCGGTAACCTTTCCGGGGTACGGATTCTATCTGATATCCCTCTTCCTTCAACTGGTTAATCACCTTCCAGACCGCTGTGCGGGAAACCCCAAAGCGGTCACAGAGCTGCTGCCCGGATACATAATCCTCACTATTCCTAAGCCATGTTAAAATATCTGATCTGTCCGTCTTCATCTTTGTAACGATATCCTCATCAAAATACACTCTTAAGCAGACAGTGTCTGCCTGCCGCAAACTCCCCATGGGAAAACAAACTTCGCATGGGCATAGCCTTAACCCAGCTTATATTCTCCCAGCGTCACGGCCATCACTGCCTTAATGGTATGCATGCGGTTCTCTGCCTCATCAAATACAATGGACTGAGGGGACTCAAAGACTTCATCCGTCACTTCCAGTTCCTGCAGGCCATATTTCTCGCCGATCTCTTTACCGATATCGGTCTCATGATCATGAAAAGCCGGCAGGCAGTGCATAAAGACCGCCTCTTTCCCTGCAAGCCCCATCACCCGGCTGTTTACCTGATAGGGCTTAAGGTCACGGAGCCTCTCCTCCCAGACCTGCTCCGGTTCTCCCATGGATACCCACACATCTGTGTAGACCACATCGGCACCGGATACTCCTGTCTCCACATCTTCCGTCAACCGGATACTGCCGCCTGTCTGCGCCGCAATCTCCTGACAGGTTTTGACCAGCTCATCTTCCGGAAAATATTTACTGCTGGTGCAGGCCGTAAAGTCCATCCCCATCTTGGCGCAGGCTACCATCAGCGAATTGCCCATGTTATATCTGGCATCGCCCATATAAGTAAGCTTAATCCCTTTGAGACGGCCAAAATGCTCCCTGATGGTCAAAAAGTCCGCCAGCATCTGGGTCGGGTGAAATTCATTGGTCAGTCCATTCCACACCGGCACGCCTGCATGTCTGGCCAGTTCTTCCACAATATCCTGACCAAACCCACGGTATTCAATTCCCTCAAACATACGGCCAAGCACTCTGGCTGTATCTGCAATGCTCTCTTTCTTGCCAATCTGAGATCCCTTGGGGTCTAAATAGGTAGTGCCCATGCCCAGATCGTGTGCCGCCACCTCGAAGGAACAGCGGGTTCTGGTACTGGTTTTTTCAAAGATAAGGGCCACATTCTTGCCCCTGTGGATATCCGTCAGAATCCCCTTTTTCTTCTTATCTTTCAGGTCTGCCGCCACATCCAGCATGTAGGTTATCTCCTCCGGCGTAAAGTCCAGTAATTTTAAAAAGTTTCGTCCTGTCAGATTCATAGTTCACTCCCTTTCTGCGCTGCATCCGGTCTTAGCTTTGTTATAACCGCACATGACGAGTTTGCGGCAGGCAGCGCACAGTATGATATACACCAAACAGGACGGTCTACAGAACCGTCCTGCTGTTTTATGATAGTTCAAATGGCTATTTTAAAATCTCCCGCGCAGAAGCTGCCAATCCGGCAAGTCCCTGTATCTCTGAGGGAATGATAATCTTGGTAGCCTGGCCATCCGCCGCTTTCTCGAAAGCCTCCAGACTCTTGATCTTCAACACAGCCTCATCAGCTCCGGCTTCACGAATCATCCTGATACCGTCTGCGGTAGCTTTCTGCACCTTGAGAATAGCCTCCGCTTCACCTTCCGCCTCACGGATCATCTTCTCCTTCTGTGCCTCCGCACGCAGGATTGCAGACTGCTTCTCAGCTTCTGCCTCTAAGATAGCGGATTCCTTCTGACCCTCTGCCACCAGGACAGTGGACTTCTTCTCACCTTCCGCACGCAGAATTGCCTCACGGCGCTCACGTTCCGCCTTCATCTGCTTCTCCATGGCATCCTGGATTGCTGCCGGCGGAATAATATTCTTAAGTTCCACCCGGTTTACCTTGATACCCCAGGGGTCGGTGGCGATATCGAGGGACGCACGCATCTTGGTGTTGATGACTTCCCTGGATGTCAAAGTCTGATCCAGTTCCATCTCACCGATAATATTACGAAGCGTTGTGGCCGTCAGATTCTCAATTGCCATGATCGGATTTTCTACGCCGTATGCGAAGAGCTTCGGGTCTGTAATCTGGAAAAACACTACCGTGTCAATCCGCATCGTAACGTTATCCTTGGTAATCACAGGCTGCGGTGCAAAATCCACCACCTGTTCTTTTAAAACCACTCTTTTAGCGACTTTATCGATAAAAGGGACTTTCAGGTGAAGCCCTACAGACCAGGTCTGCTGATATGCCCCCAGTCTCTCCACCACATATGCATGTGCCTGCGGTACAATCTTAATACAGGATAACAAAATCACAACCAACAGGAACAACAATACCACTAATGCAATGATAGCACCCATTTTCTTCCTCCATTCCGAAGTATGCCTATACTTCTTTCCTCTCTTCTACGATTAATTTTACGCCATTGATGGCCAGAATCGTAGTTACTGTGCCCACCGGCAGTTTCACACCGTCCACTCTGGTACGGGCCGACCATTCCATACCGCCCACATTGACCTGACCAATACCCTGCAGATTATCAATCTCACTGATCACGATCGCCTGACGTCCCACCAGGCTCTCCGCATTGGTACGAACCCTGTCTTTGTTAAAGTATTTCACGGCAAGGGGTCTTGTAAAATACAGCAGGAGACCTGACGCCGCCAAAAACAGGATAACCTGCACGGCAAGGGGTGCACCGAATAAAGAAGCTACCGTTGCCACCAGGGCACCGCCCGCAAACCAGATTGTGGTAAGACCCATGGTAAGAAGTTCTATCACGACCAGTGCTACAAGAATGACCAGCCAGATAACCGTCATGTTCAAGTCCATCACATAATACACTTATCCCCACTCCTTTCTCCTGTCATAATCACGTCAATGTAATCATTCTACTATATTATCCCCAAAGTAGCAAGAAATATCGAATATCGGCAAACGGTCTGCGCAGACAGGAAAATTCTTACGGAACCCCCTAAGCAGCGATTACCAGAATACCTGATGATCGATCAGGAGACCGTCATGATTGCCTGCACGCCTGAAATGCGTCGCACCGCCCACATTGGTCTCACCTGCGATGGCCGCCTGTGCTGCCTGATAACAACTCTCCGGAATATCTCCGCCATAAACCCGGGCTACCTTGCCATTGATGGCAGGGGTAAACTGTCCGGACGCATAAATAACACCCGATATCGTATTCGGATAAGCAGGACTTCTGACACGATTCATAACCACCGCACCAACAGCAAGCTTTCCATTATAACTCTCGCCGCCTGCCTCACAATAAATCAGCGCCGCCAACAGTCTGGTATCATCGCCGCCAACCACCACTGCCCCTTGGTTCGCCGTCAATTTTGCCTTCCGCTCCGCTTCCTCGCGCTTCCGGATTGCCACCATGGTCTCGCCTTCATCAATATGAAAGTCTATATCCACATACTCTGCCGAAACATAGCCCACTTCTTCTTCATATTTAACGCTGATCCAATCCTCGTTCAGCATCTCTATGATTTCCAGCTCTTCATCCTCGGGTATGAAACCCACTGCCTGTGCATCCGCATCAGGTTCCTCGCGCACACATAACGCCTCTGTCTTGATCAGCACGATCAGATTCCCCACTTCATCGGCAAGTTCTTCCGCTTCCTCCCCAAAAAGGAGATACTCATCACTCGCCCAGCCTATCAGATCGCCGCTGCGAAGCCTTGTCCAACCGTCTTTACGTTCCAAAATCCTGCCGCCGCAGTCCTTATAAAGCAATCCTACTTTTTCGGATTTTTCATCTGCCTCTGCACGTACATTCAAAGCTACCTGTACGTTGACCATGACCAGATCCGTCTCTTCCTCTCTCCTGGCGCCTCCCGTTTGTGACACTTCTGTCAGTTCCTGGACCGCCTCATCATCTGCCGGACTGGCCGATGGATCCATAAGTTTAGCGATTCCCACATTCAGGGAATCCAAATACTCTTTCCTGCTGACAGCCTGCACATCCATATGTGACATGGCAAACAAACTCAGACAAAGAATGAACCCGGCAAGCAGAATCCCGTACCTCTTTCTGCCTCTCAGCATAAATGTCCTCCATCCTCCTGCAATAAGATTGTTACAAAATTGTTACAACATAAGCATGGATAATTTTAGCAAAACACCTATTCTTTGTCAAGTTTACGTAGCCTGTCCCCGTTTTATGCTACCATTCTGTTACTAAATCTTTACAATTTCTTTGTCTTTTCGACTGCGGCAAGAAGGGCATCCATGACTGCTCCCCGAAATCCGCTTTCCTCTAAAACACGTACACCTTCTATCGTAGTTCCGCCCGGTGAACAGACCATATCCTTCAGCTCCCCAGGATGCTTACCGGTCTCAAGTACAAGCTTAGCACTGCCGTATACCGCCTGCGCTGCAAATTCATAAGCCATCTTCCTGGGCATGCCTGCCGCCACTCCCGCATCTGCCATAGCTTCTATAAACATAAAGACATAGGCCGGCGAACTGCCTCCCACGGCGCCTACGGCATCTATTAACCGCTCCTGTATGAAGTAGGCCCTGCCAAAACTTTCCATCAGACGCAGGCTGTAATTCTTCTCTTCCTCCGAAACCGTTTCGTTGACACAGATTCCTGTACAGCCTTCTCCCACAAAAGCCGGCGTGTTCGGCATACAGCGAACAAGCTTCATCGTCCTGCCAAAGGTCTGTGCCAGCCACGCAAGCGTCTTCCCCGCAGCAATGCTGATCACCAGTGTATCCTCCCGCACCACACCGCGGACCTCCGCTATCACTTCCTCCAGGAACTGCGGCTTCACAGCCAGGATCAGCACCTCCACCTGTTCTGCCACTGTCCTGTTATATTTTGTCACTGCAATCCCATACTCCTCATGCACCGCATCCAGTGTCTTCTGGGTCTTTGCAGAACCGATGATATCCGATGCCTGAACCATCTCCTTCTCTAACATGCCGCCAATCATTGCCCGTGCCATGTTCCCCAGTCCAATGAATCCAATCTTCATAATATAATACATTCCTTTCCGCAATAAATACACATCGCTATTTTATGTTGCCATTTCATTATTTTCTGCAATAATCTTCCTGTATTACAGTGGTTATTTTACCAGGCCAAGCCGCTTTGTGTATCATGATATGCCATGCTTTGCTTCTATCTGCACGGATATCCTTTGAAAGCAGATTCTATATATATAATCTACTTATAACTGCTTTGTCATCTTTTTCTCCCGAAAGCGCATTTAATACTCCTTGTTATTTAATGTCGGTTTTCCTTGTTTTTACTGGATTTTCTATGCTTATCATCTTTCATCGGGCAAATTCCGTATTATTTCAATACCATTCGTTACGAAGTCGTTAAATCATGTTTTAATCATTTTTCTTGCGTGGCGAAATAAAAAACATCCGTCACAAAACCTGTCCCATCACATCCGTCTCTGCCGATATGCCTCATACAACAGTACAGAAGATGCCACTGCCGCATTCAGAGACTCCACTTTTCCTTCCATGGGAATCTTCACAAACATATCTGCACAGGCTGCCGTTTCCTTCCGCAGACCTTTGCCCTCATTTCCGATTAAAAAGGCTGTGCTTTTGCGATAATCAAATTCCTCATAATACTCTTTCCCGCCAAGATGGGCCGCATACACACAGACGCCCTTCTCCTGCAGCAACTTGATGATGGAAGAAATATCTTCCACATACAGGAAAGGAACCCGGTAAACAGACCCCATCGTGGAACGAACCGTCTTAGGATTATACAGATCCACAGTACGCCTGCTCATAATAACACCGTCAGCGCCTACAGCCTCCGCCGTCCGAAAGATGGTGCCCAGATTTCCCGGATCCTGGATATCCTCCAGCATAATCAATAACATTTGCTTTTCTATTTTCCCATTCCCTTTATCTTCCAGTATTCCTTTCAGATCATAATGGAACTGCCTGACCAGGCAAAGGATTCCCTGCGGCGTCATGGTATCTGAGATCTTCGCAAAGACCTCATCCGACACCAGTTCATAGGAAAGCCCTCTTAACTTCTCCGCACATTGCAAAAGCACCTCCGACTCGGCGCTTTGGGACACATATACCCCGCAGATCCGCTCTGTCGGCGCTTCCAGGAACATCTTTATGCCTTCTGCGACAAAGACATCCTTCTGATTCCGCTCTTTCCCTTTCTGGGAAAGGGCCGCAATTTCTTTCACCGTTCTGTTACCAAGGCTCGTTATCATCTCATCCTCCAAATCATCGGCTGTTCCTACTGTTCTTTCTGCTGCGGCTCTTTATAACGAAAAATCCTGGAAGGCCTGTGTCCGGCGTTGGATGTCATCCGCCCCGTATCCTCCAGTTTCTCGGAAATGGTCCTTCGAAACGCTGCCGGAAGGAGCTTCTTCCCAAGTATGAGTTCATATACCTCCTGCAATTGGCTGATGGTAAACTCCGCAGGCATCATATGAAAGACAATATCCGTATAGTTGATCTTCCCGCGCAGCCTTTTAAGCGCCTCGTCCACAATCTGGCTGTGATCGAAGGCCAGCTCCATTCCTGCAATCTCCTCCAGAGCAAACCACTGCGCGCCTGTAATACTGGCCTTGCTGATATCCACAAGGGAAATATAGGCACAGCTGACAATCCGCATCCGGGGATCACGGTCCACACTGCCGAAGGTATAAAGCTGCTCACTGTAAACATCCAGGAGCCCTGTTTTATCCGACAGCACCCTCTTCAACGTGTCCTCAAAGGTTTCCTTAGTCCCCACAAATCCCCCTGGCAGACCATAGTAACCCTTATAAGGATAGTGTTCCCGTTTCACCAGCAGAATCTTTAACGACTGCCTGTCCAGTTTCCGATAATTATCCGTGCTGTTCTTGGCCACACCGACTACAATCGCATCCACGGTGATGGATATGGAAGCATAATCTTCCGGGTGATACTGACTTAAGTATTCCTGTTCTCCCTCATCTGCCATCCTGTCTTTGCCGCTCATCCATTCTTTCCTCCGATTCCGATTCTTCTACAGCTCAAACTTCGGCATCAACTGCAGCTTAAACAGATTCCTCTCATGGAGTCTGTCAATCTTTTCCTTGACTGCCCCGTCCTCTATTTCTCCGGTACGAATATATCTGTCCAGCACCTCATAGGTAAATCCCAGATTATCCTCATCACTTTTGCCGCAAAGACCGTCTGAGGGCACCTTCTCGATCAGCTCCTCCAAAAGTCCGGCTGCTCTGCCCACAAGCTTTACCTCCCTGACCGTGAGATCGGATAACGGGCTGAAGTCACCTGCGCTGTCCCCGTAACGCGTGGAATATCCTACCCAGTCCTCCGAGAGGTTACAGGTATTCACCACCCGTCCGTTTCTGGACTGGGAAACCGCATACAGAACGGCCATGCGAAGACGGGGCGGCAGATTGATGGCTGCCTGTTCGCTCATGCCCTCTGTCAGTGCGCACTGCACACCCTGTGTCACTGCCTGCACTGCCTGAGAGATGTTGACGGTAACAGATTCTATTCCCAGAAAATCCACCAGTTTCTTCGACATATCAATATCAGACTGTTCCCCATTGGGCATCAGGACACCGATCACCCGGTCCTTACCCAGCGCCTCCACACACAAGGCCGCTGCCACAGAGCTGTCCTTCCCGCCCGAAATACCGATGATACAATTGCAGTCTCTGCCGTTCTCCTCAAAAAACTCCCTGATCCATGCCACACATCTGTCTTTTACTTCCTTTGCATTAAATTCCATTTTCTCATCCTCCCTGCTTCCATTGTAAGGCATCTAAACCGATATGAAAAGTATCCTGTCTGATTTCCTTATTTAAAACGCGCCGTCATGCAGTCTTGCCCGGATTTCCCGTAAGGACTGTTCCTTGACCAAGCCCCCATCCTTAAACACCGTCTGTAAAAGATTGGCCGAAGAAGACGCTTCCCCCCAGTCCAGGCCATCCCGGTACTGCAACACACCGTTTTCTTCAAATACCACACAGCAGCCCTTCTGACTCTTTTTGAATCCGCCTTCTTTTGGGTTCTTGAAAATAGGATATGGTTTCCCCTCAATCTCACAGTAGGTTGCCTTGATACAGGAACTGAAAGTGTCCCTTGTAAAAGGCTTTAACACACCATTTTCTTCAATACATTGGAAAGAAAACGACCCCACGCCGAGAGCCGCATTGGAGCAGGCAAATCCGTTTTTCATCAGAATCCGGTATATCTGCTCACAGCGCTGCACCGTAATGGAATCTCCGTAAATCGCCTTTACATGGGAATC
This sequence comes from uncultured Lachnospiraceae bacterium, assembly GCA_910577735.1. GTDB lineage: Bacteria > Bacillota > Clostridia > Lachnospirales > Lachnospiraceae > UBA3282. Next base: position 25,691 of record CAJTOO010000008.1, on the reverse strand, counting down.
CAATACCTTATACCCTTTACTGTTGACCGTCCCGCCAAACGTTTCCCACAGCTTAAAGACCGTCTTTGTGACCACCTCCACACAGTCACCGGAATCGCCGCGCATCAGCATACAGCCTTGATGAGACATAATCTCCTCTTTGAGCTGAGGCAGCACATTATCAATCACATTCCAATAATCATAAGAATCCAATACGACGGAAAAGCTGGTCCTGGGATAGATTTCAGTCAGGAGCCTGCGAAGCAGGGTAATCTCATCACCGTCCACCGCATAGTTACTGCACATCACCGCATGTTCCGTGCTGGGACTGCCAAAGGCAACCGGCTCTTTCGTACAGTCACAAGCATACAGTTCTTCCAGGTAGGGAACCACCGGCACCGTAGCCGTATTCAGGAAAGACAAACACCATCCCGCCCCAGCCTTGACTGCTGACTCCGTGCACTCCTCCCCCCTGAAATCAAAGGCTCCCAGCGCCCTCGCCTTCTCTATTTTGTCATCACAGGTGAGGTCATAATATTCATTTACGATTTCCCGATAAGTATAACCCACTGTGGCGGCAATCATGGGATGCCAGCTTTCCGCAGATATCAGACTTTCCAGGGCCTGCGGCAGCCAGGCAAAGGCCGGATGGGTATTGGTGATGCCAAACATGGGCACATGAACAGGCACTCTTGTTCCTTCCGGCAGCGCCACAATTTCAATGGGCAGATAGCCAAGCCTGTGCAGATTCTCAATTTTTTCGATACCGTAAACCTCCGCCCCCAGGGTGTTATCCAGCACCCGCTTATACTCTGCGATGACCTCCTCAAAGGGCCTTTCAAAAAACATCCTGTTAAAGTAGTCGATCAGGTAGGTTTTGATCATGCCCTGCAGCCCGAACATGACCACCCGATCCCACCTGTCAATCCTGCTCATTCTCGGTGTAAAATAGGACACTGACCTGGTCATCTTCTGCGGCAGCATCTCCGCATGTACGGCTTTATAATAGTCAATCAGTAACATAGGATTTGTCTTATGCATAATCAAATACCTCCACCCTTTCATGCTTCTTCGTGAAAATGCTGTTCGTGGTAAATACCTTCTCAATCAGCCCGCATGTTAAGACTTCCCCCTCTAAGATGGTATTCTCACAATGGGAAATATACAGGTAAATCTCCTTCGCCCCAAGTTCCTTAAGCTTCCTGGCACTGAAATAGAAAGTGCCGCCCCTGCTGGAAATATCATCCATAATGAGAATCTTTCTGTCCTTAACGCAGTCTGTCATGCCGGATACGGTAAGCCCCCTGATCTCTCCTGTCTCCCAGTCCCGGTTCTTGATGCCGAAGGCATAGGGCAGCCGGAACATCCCGGAATATCGTTTGCAGGCGCCTTCGTCGGGATAAAACATGGTCAGATTCTCCATGCCGATCCTGTCAATCACCCGCTTGACAAGGGCTTCCGGCGTCCTCACACGGATTCTGTCAAGCAGCGCCTCGCTGACCGAAGAATGCGGATCCAGGACCGTCACGGATGTAAAATCCAGCCAGTTAATGACCTGTGCGAAATATTTCAGCGTAAACACATCTTCTTTTGTTTTCACCCTGTCCTGGCGGGCATTGGGAATATAGGGCATATCCAGGGACAAATCCCTTATGCCATGGGCCCGCAGATGCCCCGCCAGATAGATTAACGTAACCAGCTCCTCATTGCTTTCAAAAAGCCAGGTAATCTTTGCCTTCCGCTTTGCTTCACCCCCGCCGTCCGTTTCCCAAACCGGCTCCTTTAGTAGCAGGGTTCCGTCCGGAAATTTATTGACAATTATGTCATTTTCATTGATTCTGATCATCGTTCTCCCCCATCTGCACCCTAATATAACATTTATGTCATATTAGCACATCTCAATCTGGCACATCTTCATAGTCTGCAGCGCCGCCTCATGGGTTTCCGGTGTAACGCCGGCACAGCAGTCTGCCCGCACCATAATCTTTGCCTCCGGAAAATTGGCTTTCAGCAACAGTACATTAGATACGACACAAATGTCAGTACAAAGCCCAAAGCACTCTATCTCCAATTCCTCCTGACCGCCTTCTTTACGGATTTCTTCTGCCAGCCTTGTGGAACCGAAAGTTCCTTTTTCAATAGTGGTATATTCCTTTTCTGACAGAGCCGTCAGTATTGTCTTGTTTAAGAGCCATCCTTCCGTGTCCCTGACACAGTGTACCACCGGCAGCTTCTTTCCCTCTGCCGTTTCCAGATAATTGCTCTGGTGGGTATCCATCGTCACGTAAATACTGCCCTCAAATCCTTCAATCGCTGCGGCAGCCCTTTCCACGATGTCCTGTGCCTCCTGGGTTCCCAATGATCCTTCAATAAAATCATTCTGCATATCCACAACCACCAATATTTTCTTCATCACTTTTCCTGCTCCTTTCCTGTTATTATTATTTTGTTATTAACAATAATATATTAACAAAAGGCATTTGTCAACAGGAAATCACAAAAAAACCCGCAGACCATACGATCTGCGGGAATCTTATCTATAACACAACGAAAACTACTGTGAAAGTACCTTAGACATCTCAAAGGGATACTCCGGGATCCCTTTCTGCATATTCAGGGCTTCCTCGATATCAAAATCCAAAAACTCTCCGTGCTGGTATCCAACCACGCGGTTGGTCTTACCCTCACACAGAATATCTGCCGCATAACAGCCCATGATAGAAGCGTAATATCTGTCCTTACAGGTGGGGGAACCGCCACGCTGCATGTAGCCGAGAATCGTAGCCCTGGTCTCAATACCCGTTGCCGCCTCAATTCGTCTCGCCATGGAGGTAGAATGCCCGATCCCCTCCGCATTGATGATCAGATGATGGGTCTTGCCGCGCTTCCTGTTGGCTATGATATTGTTGATAATCTGCTGTTCATTATAATCATATTTCTCCGGAATCAGAATATCTTCCGCACCGTTGGAAATACCGCACCACAGAGCAATATAACCAGCGTTTCTTCCCATAACCTCAATGATGCTGCATCGCTCATGGGAAGACGATGTATCACGTACTTTATCTATCGCCTGCATGGCCGTATTGATGGCCGTGTCAAATCCGATGGTATACTCTGTACAGGCAATATCCAGGTCAATGGTGCCTGGCAGACCTATGGTATTGATTCCATGTCTGGACAGAGCCTGCGCCCCGCGGTAAGAACCGTCCCCGCCGATGACCACCAAACCGTCAATCCCATGCTTGTGACAGATATCAGCCCCCTTCTGCTGACCCTCTTCCGTACGGAACTCGTGACACCGCGCCGTACCAAGAATTGTGCCGCCACGCTGAATCGTATCCGACACACTCCATTTTTCCATGTCTATGATTTCTTCGTTTAAAAGCCCCTGATATCCCTTTTTAATCCCCTTAACCTTGACGCCGTTGGCAATCGCTTTCCTGACCACGGCACGGATAGCCGCATTCATACCCGGGGCATCACCGCCGCTCGTCAATACACCGATTGTCTTAATCTGTTTCGCCATATCAGTAACCATGCCTTTCCGCCCTGTCATGCCCTCCACGCTGCCATGACAGATGCCTGTATTTATAAATTGATAAATTCTTACGCGAGCCTCCATTATTCCACCCTGTGAAATCCTATATCAGTGCGGAAAATGTCCTGCTTTATCATTTATAACGCAATTTCTATCTGTATTTTACATTATCAATACAGGATTTTCAATATCTTTCCATCAGAGGTTCTAACTTCGGCATACACACGCGCAATCTTTGCGGAGAATGCCTTAACGTGCCATCCTGCTTACTTATACCACCTTCACGTTCTCCTCCCCGTATAACTTTCGCAGTCTCCCCACCAGGTCTTCACCCGCACGCACATTCCAATTTGCCGGCAAAGGATTCATGGCCTTAGGATTCTCCACATAAATCACCACGCTGTCATGCCCTTCGGAATCCTTCAGCGCCTCAAAAAGCCCTTCCTTACGGTTCTCGTACTCTTCCTTGGTAGGAAACTTAATCCACAGCTTCCTGGGGACTTGTTCAAAGGGCGTAATCCGCTCACAGATCAGCTTCCCATCCTTATCCTCTTCCACGGAGACCCGCCCCTTGATAAAGACCTTGCTGTCTTCCACGATATTACTGCCGAATTTCTCATAATCCCGGGGAAACACAATGACCTCTACAGAGCCCACCAGATCCTCCACCTGTAAAAAGGCCATCACCTTTTCATTCTTGGTATATTTAATCTTCTTCTCCGCAATCATGCCGCCTATGGTGGCAGACGCCCCATCTGACACCGCAGTACTACCATTCTCCTCATTCCAGACAAAATCCGCCGTGGTATTGGTGATATTCTTACGCCACATTTCCTGATATTCTTCCAGCGGATGTCCGCTGATATAAATGCCCAGCACCTCTTTTTCAAAGGCAAGCTTCATCTCCTTGGAATACTCGCCCACATCCGGCAGACTCACCTCATAGTCCACTTTGTCACTTTCCGATGCGATATCAAACAGGGAAATCTGCCCTGCCAGATTGTTCTTCCGATTCTGCTGCACCCCGTCTATGACCTGGAGATAAACGCTTAAGAGCTGCTTCCGTGTACCGCCTAAGCTGTCCATGGCTCCGGCCTTGATGAAATGTTCCACAATACGCTTGTTCATATCCCTGTCCGTCACACGGCTGGCAAAATCCGCCAGATTCTTATAAGGCCCCCTGGCAGTCCGCTCCGCCACCACGGCCTCTATCAACGGACCGCCCACGCTCTTAATGGCTGTCAGGGCATAACGGATCTGGTTGCCGGACACGGAAAACCCTTTTTCCCCCAGATTGATATCCGGCGGCAGAATCTGAATCCCCATGCTCCGGCAAGTCATGATATACTCTGACACCTTGCTGGGATTATCAATCACAGAAGTCATCAGCGCCGCCATAAATTCCACCGGATGATAATATTTCAGATAGGCCGTCTGATAGGCCACCACCGCATAACAGGCTGCATGGGATTTGTTGAAAGCATATTTGGCGAAATCCATCATGGTATCATAGATGTGATCCGCCACCTTCTCATCTATCCCATTGGCCACACATCCTGGCACATATTCTTCCGGGTTCCCATAGGTAAAGTTCTTCCGCTCCTGTTCCATCACATACTGCTTTTTCTTACTCATGGCACGGCGCACCAGATCGCTGCGACCCATGGTGTAACCGCCCAAATCCCGCACGATCTGCATGACCTGCTCCTGATATACAATACAGCCATACGTAGGCGCAAGAATCGGCTCCAGCTGTGGACAGTCATAGGTCACCGAATCCGGGTTGTTCTTGCCCTTGATATATTTGGGGATAAAGTCCATGGGACCCGGCCGGTACAGGGAAATGCCGGCAATCACATCTTCCAGGCTCTGGGGCTTTAGCTCCTTCATGAAACTTTTCATGCCCCCGCTCTCCAACTGGAACACGCCTTCCGTCCGGCCCGTTCCCAGAGAGGACAACACCGCCTGATCATTATAATCTATGTCATCAATATCTATGAAAATACCTGTACTTTTCTCTACCAGTTTCACTGCGTTCTGAATCACCGTGAGCGTCCTAAGACCCAGGAAGTCCATCTTCAGAAGCCCCAGTTCCTCAATGGTAGTCATCGGAAACTGTGTGGTCACAGAACCGTCCGACCCTCTTGAGAGGGGCACGAAATTATCTGCCTCCTCCGGACAGATGACCACCCCCGCCGCATGCATGGACGTGTGACGCGGCAGACCTTCCAGACGCTTACACATATTGATCAGATTGTGTACCTGCTCGTCCTCCTGATAGAGACTCTTAAATTCCGGATTCATCTCTAACGCCTTATCGATAGAAACACCCTGATTCTGCTCGTTGGGAATCATCTTGGCAATACGGTCCACATAGGCATAGGGCAGATCCATGACTCTGCCCACATCCCGGATCACACCCTTGGCCGCCATCGTACCAAAAGTGACAATCTGTACCACTTTATCGGCTCCGTACTTTTGACCAACATAGTCAATCACTTCCTGGCGCCTCTCAAAACAGAAATCCACGTCAATATCCGGCATGGAAACTCGTTCCGGATTTAAAAACCGCTCAAAGAGAAGGCTGTATTTAATCGGGTCAATATTGGTTATTTTCAGACAATAGGACACAATGCTGCCCGCCGCCGATCCCCGCCCCGGCCCCACAGCAATCCCATTTTCCCGGCAGAAATTGATATAATCCCACACGATCAGGAAATAATCCACGAATCCCATGCTGCGAATAATCTCAAGCTCATATTCCATCCGCTTATGCAGGGTGCCGTCATCCTGGGGATAGCGCTCCTTCATGCCATCCTGACAGAGTTTATTTAAATAAGACCAGGAGTCATAGCCTTCCGGCACCTCATAGTGCGGCACCTTGTAATGCCCGAACTCTATCTCCACATGACACCTGTCCGCAATCCTCTGGGTATTCTCCACCGCCTCCCAGGCATATGGGAACAGTCCCTTCATCTCCTCCTCGCTCTTGACATAATACTGGCCGCCCTCATAGCGCATACGGTCCTCATCCGCCACCTTCTTGCCTGTCTGCAGACATAAAAGGATATCATGGGGCTGTGCGTCTTCCGCATAGGTGTAATGCACATCATTGGTAGCCACCAGAGGAATATCCAGCTCCTTGCTCATACTAAGGAGCACCGAATTTACCGACTGCTGGGCCGGAATCCCGTGATCTTGCAATTCCAGAAAATAATTCTCTTTCCCAAAAAGGGCCTGGTATTTTAAGGCAACCTTCTTAGCCTCGTCCACCAGCCCTTTCTGGATATAACGGGGCACTTCTCCCGCCAGACAGGCCGAGAGTGCGATAATCCCCTCATGGTACTGTTCCAGCACCTCAAAGTCCACACGGGGCCTGTAATAATATCCTTCCGTAAACCCCTTGCTGACAATCTTCACCAGATTGGCATACCCTGTATTATTCTCTGCCAGAAGCACCAGATGATAATACCGATCCTCCCCGCCTGTCAATTCCCTGTCAAACCGGGAGTGGGGCGCCACATAGACCTCACAGCCAATGACCGGGTTGATGCCTTCTGCTTTGGCCGCCTTGTAGAAGTCGACGACGCCATACATCACGCCGTGATCCGTGATAGCCGCACTGTCCATGCCCAGCTCTTTCACCCGTTTCACATATTCTTTGATTTTATTGGAACCGTCCAGAAGACTGAACTCTGTGTGGACATGCAGATGTGTAAATGCCATGATGCTATCCTTCCCAAAAGGTTGTATAATCGTCTGATTTCTGTGTTTTACCGTCTCATTTATTATAGACGCTCCATGGAAATCAGTCAAACACTACCTTAGCCTTCACCACCCTGTCAAACCATCATATCATAACACTAAAACACCTTGGAGTTTCCTTATGCCCAATTATGAAATGACACCCGAAATGGCCTTCACAGGACTCCTGATACAAAACCATCCGGGTGCAATCGCCTGGATCAACAGCGACACGCCCGGTTCCGGCCCCAGCGGCACGGTCAAATTCTATCACACAATCTACGGCGGCATCCTGGTGGAGGCGCAGATTTTCGGCCTTCCCAACATCGATGTCCCCGACGCAAGTAATTTCTATGCCATGCATATACACGAATCCGGAGACTGCAGCGAACACTTCAGCCATACAGGTCTGCACTATAACCCCGGAAATACCATCCACCCCAATCATGCAGGAGATATGCCGCCCCTTCTTGGCAATCAGGGTTACGCCTTCAGCGTCTTTTATGACAAAAGGTTCTCTCTGCCGGACATCGTCGGAAAATCTGTGATCATTCACGAAAAGCCCGACGACTTCACCTCCCAGCCCGCCGGAAATGCGGGCAATAAAATAGGCTGCGGCAAGATTGAATGGTTCGTGTAGCGCTCTGCCGGCAGCCTTCCTGTCATCTTCATCTATGTTACATCAGATCCTTTGTCTCCACTTTATAGACGGACAAAAATGCAAAAGCAATCGAAACAAGAATTAATATTGTAAGGAAAACAACATTGTCTCTCAGGGTGAAAGTACCAATATTTCCCTGCGTTAAAAAGACCAGTACAAAGGAAGCTACAATTGTCGCTTTCGTGGATTTCATCATCATACCCACAAACAGGGCAACGAGAGTGACCGAAACCGTAACTGCGGAATTGACCACCATCTGTAAATAGAAAACGGGATCCGCCATATTATAATCAATCGGAAAAGAAGACGTCATAAAGCACGCCCCGACCAGAATACACCTTTTGGGGGATCTGCATCAGAAGCCTTAAGATTTCAAACTCCTTGGCCGTCAGTTCCACTGCCTCTCCCCTCTTCGTGACCCTATAGTCCGTCAGATTCATGATAAGATTCCCTGCTGTCAACGTATCCGGCTCCTCCGGATGGACATTGTCATAATGCATGGTCCTGCGGAGCGCCGCCTTGGTCCTGGCTAGGACTTCCACCAGCAAAATCCTGTATTTTCCATCCCCATACACTCCCCCCTTTACAGCAGGAAATCCCTGTATCATACGGATACAGGGACTTCTTTTTCATTCTATTTCGTATTACAGATATATCTTCAAATCATCTGTCTTGTCCAGTTTCTCCCAGGGCAGATCCAGATCGTTACGGCCAAAGTGTCCGTAAGCTGCTGTCTGTTTGTAGATCGGACGGCGCAGGTCGAGCATCTTGATGATACCGGCCGGCCTTAAATCAAAGTTCTCACGCACAATCTCCACCAGCTTATCATCGCTGACCTTACCGGTACCGAAAGTGTCAACCATGATGGAAGTAGGCTGTGCCACACCGATTGCATAAGACAGCTGGATCTCACACTTATCAGCAAGGCCTGCCGCTACGATGTTCTTAGCCACATAACGTGCCGCATACGCTGCGGAACGGTCAACCTTGGTGCAGTCCTTACCAGAGAAAGCGCCGCCGCCGTGACGGGCATATCCGCCGTATGTATCCACGATAATCTTACGGCCTGTGAGACCTGCATCACCGTGCGGTCCGCCGATTACGAAACGGCCTGTAGGATTGATAAAGAATTTGGTCTGATCGTCCACCAGCTCCTTCGGGAGAATAGGATCAAATACATATTTCTTAATATCCTCATGAATCTGTTCCTGTGTCACATCATCATCATGCTGGGTGGATAATACCACTGCCTCAAGACGTACCGGCTTACCAGCCTCGTCGTACTCTACAGATACCTGGCTCTTGCCGTCAGGTCTCAAATATTTCAGTGTGCCGTCCTTACGAACCTTGGTGAGCTGTAAAGCCAGCTTATGTGCCAGATCAATCGGATACGGCATATACTCTTCCGTCTCGTTGGTGGCATAACCAAACATCATACCCTGATCGCCGGCGCCTGTGTCAAGGTCGTCGTTCTGCTCGCCCTTCTTCGCCTCAAGAGCCTTGTCCACGCCCATAGCGATATCTGCGGACTGCTCATCGATTGCTACAAATACAGCGCAGGTGTTGCCGTCAAAGCCATACTCGGACTTGGTGTAACCAATCTCCTTTACGGTATCGCGCACGATCTTCTGCATATCAACGTATGCATTGGTGGTGATCTCACCGGTCACCAGCACAAATCCTGTACACACTGCGGTCTCACATGCCACACGGCTCATGGGATCTTTCTCCATGCAGGCGTCAAGAATGGCGTCGGAGATGGCATCGCAGACTTTGTCAGGATGTCCTTCTGTTACGGATTCTGAAGTAAATAATCTTTTTTCCATTTTACCCTCATTTCTGCGCTGCTTTTGCCTCAACTTTGTTGAGACAGTGCATTGAACAGGTTTGTGCCAAGCAGCACGCAGACACAAAGCCCGTGATTGAAAATTTAATTTTCAATCTTTTACCTCATGGTATTTGAACATTAAAGTAGTCCGCTGATTTCTCACGAAATAAGCGGACTTGACAGTCGATAATCAAATCCTCTTATTGTTCGATCTGTCTGTGACAGCATTTCGCTCAGGTTGGCACCTTCCTCACAAGGGGTTGCCGTGGCTTCATAGATCCTCTGTATCTCCACCACTCTGAATAAGAGAAAACTTACAATATGGAATTTTCATATCTGTAGATACAATACACCCTCAGAGGGATTCTGTCAATATAAAAATCAACCGACTTTCAACTTAAATTTCTGCAGATCCCGATCTGTCGTCACCAGATCGATCTGCGCTCCCAGGCTCTGCAGTTTCAGATGAAAATCCTCATAACCGCGCTCGATATACTTGATATCATCCACCGTGGTAATCCCATCCGCTGCAAGACCGGCAATGACAAGCGCTGCACCTGCACGCAAATCAGGCGCCGTAATGTTCGCCCCCGTGTACTTGGGCACACCGTCAATGATAGCGGTGTTGCTCTCCACCTTGATATTGGCTCCCATACAGGTAAGCTCGTCCACATATTTAAAACGATTCTCGAAAATACTCTCCGTTACAATACTGGTTCCCGCAGAAAGCCCCAGCGCCACAGTAATCTGCGGCTGCATATCCGTTGGAAATCCGGGATAAGGCAATGTCTTCACATGCGTATGCCCAAGAGGCTTAGCCGCCACCACGCGCACGGCGTCGTCGGACTCCTCTATCTCGCAGCCGATCTCTAACAATTTGGCGCTGATAGACTCTAAATGCTTGGGAATCACATTCTTAACCGTTACATCTCCTTTGGTCACTGCCGCCGCAAACATAAATGTGCCCGCTTCAATCTGATCCGGAATAATGCCATATTCCGTACCATGTAATTTCACCACACCTCTGATACGAATCACATCTGTACCCGCACCCTTGATATTGGCTCCCATACTGTTTAAAAAGTTTGCCAGATCTACCACATGAGGCTCTTTGGCCGCATTTTCAATCACAGTCTGTCCCTCTGCCATGACAGCTGCCATCATCACATTCATGGTAGCGCCCACAGTCACCACATCCATGTAGATATGGTTTCCTTTTAATTTATCAGCCTCCGTGATAATCAGGCCGTGTTCAATCCTGACATTGGCGCCCAATGCACGGAATCCCTTGATATGCTGGTCTATCGGGCGAAGTCCTATGTTACAGCCGCCCGGAAGAGCCACCTCCGCCTTACTGTATTTGCCAAGCAGCGCTCCTAACAGATAGTAAGAAGCCCTGATCTTCTTAATATAATCGTCCTCAATCACCAGATCGTGAACCTGTGAGGCATTGATCTTCACCGTATGCCTGTCCACCCGGTTCACAACAACGCCTATACTCTCCATCGCCTGCATCATCACATTGGTATCTCTGACATCAGGCACATTTTCTATCAATACGGTTTCATCCGTCATGATGGCGGCTGCCAGAATTGCCAGCGCCGCATTCTTGGCACCGCCTATCTCCACCTCGCCGACTAACGGATTCCCACCTTTAATCGCATATTGTTCCATTTATGTTATTGCCTTTCTCACACAAAAATGCCAAACATATAACTATCAGTATACCATAATTTGCCCATTTGTAAATGGGCAGATTAATTCAGGTAGTCGAAGGGGTTCACCTGACTGCCGTTGATCAGCACCTCAAAGTGCACATGGGGTCCTGTACTTACACCGGTATTACCGCTTAAGGCAATCTTCTGTCCCTGGGTCACCGTCTGTCCCTGAGATACCAGGACCTTGCTCAAATGGCCATATCTGGTCTGTCTGCCATCTGCATGATTGATATAGACCACATAACCATAACCGCTGCCCCAGCCGGCCTTCGCCACAGTTCCTGTGGAGGATGCCATGACAGCCGTGCCGACCGGTGTCGCCCAGTCCACGCCTTTATGATAGGTGCTGGCACCTCTGGTAGGCGCCTTTCTTCTGCCGAAATTGGAAGTCAGTCTGCCGCCGGAGATCGGTTTGATATAGGTAGGCGGAATCTTCGTACCACGTTCCACCACTTTAGGCACCGCCTCATAAGTGATTTCCTCTTTCAGAATCTCCCTGCTCACTTCTTCCTTATTGCGGTAAAACACATCGGCCACCACCTTACGGTGTCCTGCAGAGGGTTCCTGCAGTGTCTGCGTCTGGTTGGTATACCAGTCGTCATTATCCACATAGACAATCTCTGCCTCGTAATCCTCTTCGTAATACATCTGCTCCACACGTTCTACGGAAAGCTCTGGTTCCGGCACCGTCACGATCAGCTCGTCCCCCACACGGATCATGGAGTTTTCACTTTCAATGGTCTCGTTCATCGCTACCAGATCTGCCAGCGGAATCTCATTCTTCTCCGCAATCTGTGAGAGCGTATCCCCCGATACCACTTCATAAATCTGCTCCTTTTCCTGATCCTTGGTGACTTCATCAATGGCCTGGGAGAGAGGCGTTAACTCATAATCCTGAAGATAGGCTTCCACCACTTCCACTGTATCACCAAATTCCAGGGACAAAAGCCCCAGTTCATAATCAGAAAAATCTTTCTCTGCCGCCGGCTCGATGTCTTGAAACATCTCATCAATCGCAGCGTTAATACCGACACTGGTCATGACCTCCTCGGCCTCTTCTTCCTCTTTCTCTTTCTGCTCCTCCGTAGAGTAAATCTGAGTGGTAAGCACATTTAACTCTCTCTCAGAGTCTAACACCAGATCCACATTGTAGGTGTTCTCACCATCGTACTTCTTAATAGAAGCCTGCAAAAGTGCAAGCACCTCCTGCGTACTGGCAAGATTTACCGTATACTCATTAATCTTTACCGTATAAGAACGGTTGAGCGTTTCCTTCACGCTGCCCCGCATGGCCGTTACCATATTGGAAATTATGACACCATCGTCATCTACAGTGCCCCAGAGCACCTCATCGCCCTCAAAAGTCATTTCGCTCTCTGCAAGCACCATTTCATCACTGCTGCCCGCAAGCCTTTTCCTGGCCGCAATCAGACAGTCGTCCGCTTCCTCAATATCGCCCATGATGCCCACCTGCGTGCCATTTAGGTACACCGTAAAGATATTATCGCCGGTACTCTCAAGACGCTGCATATGAGGCAGGCAAAAGGCGGCTGCGATGATCGCAAGCACCGCAACCTTAATATATGCAATTTTCATTTTTTTATAATGTCTGCTGATTATTTTCATCTCATAAAACCATTGATGATGGGGATGAGATTGATCACGATATCTGCGATCACCCCGATCAGTATCAGGACACAGACGGGAAGAAGCGCCTTACTGCCCTTAACTTCCGCTGTCTTTCTGCCCAGTTCCTCCGTAAAAGCGGCCTGTACATTGCGGTATACTTTCACATTTTCTTTGTGGGCAAAATCTTCAGATTGCTTGAACCGCTCTTCTAAAAGCGTTTTCACCTGTGCAAGAGTCTGCTCTGCCTCCGCGGTCTGTGCACTGCCCGTCTCAATATTGTCCAATTTATTCATGCACTCCGCAAGAACTTTTTTCACTTCTGTCACATTCTCAGAAGTCTTCAGATTTACTTTGCGTATTTCCTGCATGATCTCGTCATAGGCTTTTAACTGGTTCTGCATCTGCTCCATCCTGGCAGCTTCCGCCGCAGAATTAGCACGTATCATTTCCTGGGCATTTCTTTTCTGTGCCAGTTTATCAATAAATGTGTCCATTGTGTGCCTCCATCTTTTCCCCCAACATGGTATCCAATATTATCCTTATCTTATCATAAAATCATGTTTGCATTTTAACACCTTTCTACCGCGATGACAACAAATAAAAGACTTTTCCTTGAAACGGCATTATTTTATTTGTGCATATTGCATATTTTTTCTCCTCGCTTTTCCGTTAATTTGTAAATATTAACGATAACTTTACACCGCGTTCATAGTTTATTCATATTTACGAAGTATACTCTATTTATCGAACAGGAGATTTCTTCGTTCGTCCGAGTCCACAAAGCAGAGCTCGCAGGTTTCATGCCGAAGGAATTTACCTTTCATACCAAATGAGACAAAATGTAGTGTTATCATTACACACATAGATAAATTTTTCATAATAGCCCGGGTGCCGAAAGGTACCTGGGCACTCCTCATTTTATGGATCAATACTCCTGCTGCAGATACCCTGCTTCTTAGTGCATCCTGATGCCAAAACTAAAAGAGAGACCATATGCCCCTCTTTCATTTATCTATTCTATATTCTGTTTTCTAATCTCTCTGCTCCTGTCCCTCCTGCTCAAGATGCAGGATTTCTTCATTCAGAGACATCATTCTGGCATCCAGCGCTGCCACCATCTGGGCACATTCCACCAGCTGCTCCTTGATATGTTCCGGTGCATTTCCCTCGAACTTATAGTGAATCTTATGCTCCAGACTGGCCCAGAAATCCATTGCAACCGTTCTGATCTGAATCTCCACCTTCGCATCTGCAATCCGGTCAGACAGATAAACCGGCACCGTCACCAGCATATGATAGCTCTTATAACCGCTGGACTTAGGATTCACAATATAATCCTTGACTGAAATGACACGGATATCTTTCTGGTTGCTTATCATCTCTGCAATCTGATAAATATCCGATGAAAAAGAGCAGATTACGCGGATGCCTGCAATATCATTGACATATCTCACCATGTTATCTATGGTGGACTCATAACCATGCTTCTTTAGCTTCTTGACGATACTCTCCGGTGTCTTGATGCGCCATTTGATATGCTCAATGGGATTGTACCGATGCACATGCTGAAACTCATCATTTAAAATTTCTAACTTCGTTGAAATCTGTTTCAGGGCAGAATTATAAATCAGCTGGACCTCTTTCCAACTGTCAATATCTCCGTCCCTGTCCCTGTCTACAATAACTTCCACCTTTTACCGATCCCCCGATTACTTCTTACTTTTTATTTTCTTTTGCAGTATGTTCTAAATTCCTTTGCCCGATTGAAGAAGCGGCACTGCTCATTGCTATTGTGTACATTATATCATATTTCCTTGTTGGAATGTATATTATTCACAAAATTTTAATAAATTTTAATAATTTATTGTGTATTTTCACTGTCTTTTTTAGTCAAATCACGGCTCATGCAACAACATATTGCGGGCACTGTCACCACAAAGGGATACATATAGCGTATCAACACGGCAGGGGACAACAGGAGCGTGAGATAATATGCCCCCAGGAAGCATACCGGCAGCAACATAATATACTTTCTGCGATACACCGCCACAGCCATATATATGCACAGCATCCACCAGTAAAAAGCCGGCGCAAAGATAATCCGCAGTACCGGAATCCTCTGATACTGATTATCAGATACAATCTTCTCCAACAGACTGCGAAGCCCCGGCAAATAGCTGTGCGGAATGATCTCGCATCCCGCCGGCATGGTACGGTTATCCGTGGACAGATAGCCAAAGCCGCTCTCCGTTCCAATGCCGTAAATCTGTGCATGGGAAATATCTTCCAGATACCAGCAGCCCACACAATTATCCAGAAAGGCATCCACATAAACATCCAGGTGACGCATTCCCAGCTTCACCCAGGTTTCTATCAGGCCTGCCGGATCATCATGAATGACTGCCCGGTTCTTGACAGGATCCGCCAGATGCGGATCATATGCCGCAAAAACCCACTCTGCAGGAATGTACTTTTCCAACTCTTTCCTGAGTGCCGGGTCTATCCGTTGTTCTTCCTTGACTCTGGTGCGCGCCATCTGCTGCAGCGGCACACTGAGCATCTCCCTGGGGCTGCCGCTGTGGGCATGTGTTGCTGTCCGAAGCCCTGCACTGCACACTGCAAAGAAGAGCAAAGCCGCTATAGACAACACCAGATAAGTTCTGGCGCCGAAAGAGGCACTTTGTGCCTTTTCCTCTCCGATCTGCCATTTACGGTATCCCGCATACACAAGCGGCATGCTGACCAAAAAGGCATACACCGCATTGTTGCGAAACAGCAGCAACAACACCGAGAGAATCACACAGGCCGCCCCATCCCTCTTATCAACCTGCATCTTTTTATCACATATCATATAGTAGAGCAGCATCGTGTAAAGCAGTACAAGAGCCGAGAACAGTACGTCCTTGGTTGTGCTCAAAGAAAGAACCGAGTTCGTCGGAAACAGCGCATAAAAGGCCAGCAGCAGCATACGCTGCCACCTGGAAATTCCTTTTTCATACAGATAGGAAAGTACAAAGGCAAACGCAGCAGCCAGTAATATCATCTGCACAATTGAATGAAGCGCCATGCCTGCAGAATACGATCCCAGCACACCGCCCAGCTTAAAAAAAGCTCCTAAAAATAAGGTATGCAGAAGCGGGTGATGTGTGCTGTAATCGCCGGCGATCACCTGGTACAGCTGTCCTTCCGCATCATAGGCAAAGACAGAAGGATAATAGGCCAGAAATACCGGCAGCCAGCATAAGAAAATCACCATACCGTAAAACAGGCCCGCCTGCCACAATGGATGCTTTTTCTGCAAAGGCCTCTCCGCTTCCCCGGAAGATGTCCTATTCCTTAAAAACGGCGCTATACAGGAAGCCGCCGGCACAGCCAGACATACTGCTGCCGCAAGATACATTAACACATATCCTGCACCGCCAAATATTGTCTCATGGGCTGCCAGACGTGCTCCCATCACGTAAGAGGCAGTAAGCAGCATTCCCCAAAACAGAGCATGCCGTACCAGCCTTTTGTCTGTCTGAATAAGCAGTCCACGGATCAGCCTGTAAAAGACAGCGGCTCCGGCCAGCCAGAACACAGCCAGAATAAAAAGCACCATTTGAGGCGTCTTGCATATCCCGTACTGCGCGTTCGCTATCAGCATTTCACGCAGGAACCTGCTCATGGTTCCCACTAAGGTTATATTTATGCCGGCAAGCAGGAGGGATATTCCATTTATGATTCGTTTTCGTGCTGTCTCTGATGACAGATTTTTTCCCATAATCGTCCTTTTCCTTACTTGATTGCCTGTAAACTGTAACCAGTATAGCATCTAATCCGTAAAAGAAAAAGTGTTTACTTTTATCCCTGGAATTTGTATAGTATTGGGTATAATAAGAGGCATAAAGGAGAAGCATCATGTTTCGCTTATGGGCAAAAGAATTCAAAGAAAACCGCATGTTAAAGGATATTGTCATAGAGGATAACCGTGACGATACCCGCACGCACAAAATATTCCACGCTTTGGAAGAAATCTGTCTGCAGTTCGATCTGGGTAAGCCCATCTGGCTGGAAGCTACCGTTTCCGACTTTAAGCGTCACAGCAAGACGCGCTTTACCCAGGATAATTTCATAGAAGAAATCGAATTTGACTATCTGGAAATCCAGATAATCGAAGAGGATTGATCTCACACGCGGGCATATTCCATGCCCCAATACACCTTTCCGAAGATTTGCCGTTCTCAGAACCGCTCTGTCTGCATTTCTGCTCTGCAAAAATATTTCAGAAATCTTTTGCATAAATTCATTGACTTTGCATACCTTAAGTAGTAGTATCATAGTATATTTAACATAGTTTTCAAAACCACATGTTGATATATTGATATTTTTCGGATGCAGAGCAATCGGTTATCATGCATCCAAATGTTATGTGAAGCAGGAAAGGAAGGGATTTTATGCAGATTACAATTCGCGAACCCGGAAGCGCTATTACACATTTTATCGGTATGATGATGGCCATAATCGCGGCCACCCCGCTGATGGTGAAAGTCGCAGCCACCTCCGATCACACAGCCTTTGTCGCCATGGCAGTTTTTATCGGAAGCATGGCGGCGCTTTACGGTGCCAGCGCTCTTTATCACAGCATCACCGTGAAAGATCAGATTCTGAAAGTTTTCCGGAAGCTGGACCATATGATGATCTTCGTTCTGATCGCAGGTTCCTATACGCCGGTATGCCTGATCGTCTTAGGCGGCCGTCTGGGATATACACTGCTTACCGTGGTATGGGGTATTGCCATTGCCGGTATGACCATTAAGGCCTGCTGGATCACCTGCCCGAAGTGGTTTTCTTCTATCATCTATATCGCTATGGGATGGGTGTGTCTCGGCGTCTTCGGAACGCTCTGGAATGCCCTGCCTAAGAGTGCCTTTTTGTGGCTTTTGGCCGGCGGCATTATCTACACTGCGGGCGGCGTTATCTATGCGCTCAAGCTTCCGATTTTTAATGCCAGACATAAGTACTTCGGTTCCCATGAGGTTTTTCACCTGTTTGTGATGGGCGGAAGCATCTGTCATTTTATCTTTATGTATCTTTACGTCGTGTAGAAGCAGTCATTCACCGAGGCGTTGGGAAACTCTTTTGTATTTCCGTATGATAAAAGTCCTGTCAGACCATCACACGATGGCCCGCAGGACTCTTTTATTTTCTGCTTTCCAAAAGCATATTCTGTCTGTTGATTCCTTCCCTGATCTGACAGACTCTCTCTGATCAGTCCTCATACCCATTGGGATTGCTGCTCTGCCATTTCCAGGAATCGGCACACATTTCCTTGATGCCGTACTGCGCTTCCCAGCCAAGTTCCCGCTTCGCCTTATCAGCGTTAGAATAGCAGGTTGCGATATCGCCGGCTCGTCTCTCCTTGATCACATAAGGAATTTTCACCCCTGTGGCTTCCTCAAAGTTCTTCACGATATCAAGCACACTGTAGCCAACCCCTGTGCCCAGGTTATAGATGCACAGTCCGGCTTTCTCTTCAATCTTTTGCAGCGCCTTCACATGACCAAGCGCCAGATCCACCACATGAATATAATCACGCACGCCCGTGCCGTCCGGCGTATCATAATCATTGCCAAACACACCTAATTCTTTCAGTTTCCCCACAGCCACCTGGGTGATATAAGGCATCAGATTGTTAGGGATGCCGTTGGGATTTTCTCCGATTGTGCCGCTCTTGTGGGCACCGATAGGGTTAAAGTACCGAAGCAGAATCACATTCCATTCCGGATCAGCCTTCTGAATATCCATCAGGATCTGTTCCAGCATGGATTTCGTCCAGCCGTAAGGATTGGTGCACTGCCCCTTAGGACACTCTTCCGTAATCGGAATAACAGCCGGATCGCCATACACGGTTGCGGAGGAAGAAAAGATGATATTTTTCACATGATGCTTTCTCATCACATCCACTAAGGTAAGGGTACCTGCAATATTATTCTCATAATATTCCCAGGGTTTCTGTACGGATTCGCCCACTGCCTTCAGTCCTGCGAAATGAATACAGGAATCAATCTGCTCTTTTGCAAACACTTCCGTAAGCGCTTCCCTGTCCAAAATATCCGCTTTATAAAATTTCACCGGCTTGCCTGTAATCTTCTCCACTCTTGCCAAGGATTTCTCGCTGGAATTAGCCAGATTGTCAACCACTACCACATCGTAGCCCGCATTTTGTAATTCCACCACCGTATGGGAACCGATATATCCTGCGCCGCCTGTCACCAATATTGCCATATCAATGCACCTGTCCTTTCCTGATAAATGTGATTTATGTTACCGGTCACTGCCTCTCCGGCAACCATTTGTCTTCTTGACTTATCCCAAGTGTACTACGTTTCGCTCTCATGATACAATATTGTAATGTTATTCAAAGCTGTCAAAATGTTATATGCTGATAGCCTAAAGCACAATTCCATTCTCCTCGCACAGCTTTCTTGCGCTCTCCACAGAATCCACGCCGGTTTTATTTTTAATCGGAGCAAATTCTTTATTCCTGACCACTTCATAAGGCAGGCAGGAATCCAGTTCATGAATCATGTCCAGAACCAGCTGTTCGAATTTATAGCCGTTGGGTGATTCCG
Source organism: uncultured Lachnospiraceae bacterium (assembly GCA_910577735.1). Lineage (GTDB taxonomy): Bacteria > Bacillota > Clostridia > Lachnospirales > Lachnospiraceae > UBA3282. The sequence continues at coordinate 5,977 of CAJTOO010000008.1, read as the reverse complement.
GCTTCACCAGTTCACCCTTTTCATCCAGATACGGAATCTTCTTTTCCACGATATGCAGCGGCAGTTTCCTGGCGGCAATCTCCTCTAAATCTTTCTCCCGGAACAGATAATTTAAAATCACGCCAAAATTATAGGCCGGCTCCCCGTTCTCGTCCTTCGCCGCCATCAGTTCTTCTGTCATATCATAGTATTCCACAATAGAGGGTTTGCCATCCTCCAAACACATGGCTCCCACCTTTTCATCCGGTGCATTCTTCTTGACCACCTTGGCGCCAACAGCACTGTCCGTGGCTATGACCGCCCCCACGAAACAGGGATCCGCAATGCGCTGCAGCACATTATCCACAGCAAATACATTCAGCCATTCCACGCCCGCCTCACGGATCTTGTCCACTACGCCCCATTTCATCATGGAAAGGAACCATCCGCCATTGCCGTTAGGGGACGTGGATATCTTATGCTTCGCCTCCATATACACCTTGCCGTCATAATCAGACGCCGGTGCCATGTCCTGCATGAAGAAGGTCACATAGTCCGCATTATAGCCAAAATACTCCTTCTCCTTGAAAAAAGCTGCCGTCGTCTCATGATTCTTGTCGCTGGTCATGACATAAAGGGGAATCCAGGCTCCTGCCTGATTGACTACCTCCAGCAGATTCTCGATCAGTCTCTGGAAAATGAAGATCTCTTTGGTAAGGCCGATATTATAGACACCTTTAGGCGCATCAGAACCAAGCCTTGTGCCCATACCGCCGGCAAGGAGCACAGCTCCCACCTTGCCTGCCCGTATGGCCTCAAGACCTGTTGTTGTGTATTCTTCCTTTTTCGCCTCTATCTCCGGAAGCTGCATGACGCCAATCGGCGTAATCTCTCCGCGGGGATTAAGTGTTTCCTTCTTCTTACAAAGTGACAGCACATCAAAATCCGTCTGCTCAATCTGCAAAAGCAATTGCTCCTGCTCCTGTCTGCTAAGTTCCTCGTAATATTGTAATACATGCTGCTGCCCATAGTTTGCCAGTTTGTCATATGCTTCCTGATATCCCATAAAAACCTCCTTATTTGTTCGATGGTATGGATTTCATTTTAACACGAACCGGATGTTCTCTCAATGGGAGGATTGCCTATGCAGCCAAAAATTTTTCTGTTTAATCCAAATACTGCAATTTCTGAAGAAATGACTGATAAAACTGTCTCTCCTGCAGTTTGTATCTTTGTACCTCGATGCTTGTGACACTGCCCGGAAGCGGATTGTCCAGATTGTAGATAGCTTTCGTGACCGCAGAAATTGCAGACTGCACGCTGCTTCCCAGAACATCATCGGGATTAGCCTTACCCTGCATCTGATTCGTCAGCCGCTGTACCATCATCTGGGAAATGTGACTCATCATTCCGTTTGCTTTGATACCAAGTCCATTGGCTCCCACTTCTTTGGCTGCCTCCATCCACGCCTTTCTCACACTCTCCGGCGCATTGGGACCCACACGTTCAAACGCTTCGGCAGCATAGTCCTTCTTTGGCGCCGTCTCCTTTTCCTCTATGTTCTGTAAGAAAGCCGGTGTTTCCTTTTTCTGATATTTCTGTGATCTTGCCTGTTCGTAACCCGAAACCATGCCTGTTTGTGTAATTCCATTTATGCTCATCTTGTACATTCTCCCTTATTAATTTCATATGCTCATACACCCTGGACAGGAACAGCCGCTGTCTTTTTACGCAGTTTCATTTCCTGCCTCACCATGGCAATCTGCTTAGGAATTTCCTTCATAAACTCTGTTCTGACACCTGCCCACGCCTCTTCCCTTTCCAGATGGCAGCAGGCTTTGCCGCTGTAAATCATCTCCCACAATCTGCCAAGCAGTTCCGGTGTCATATCTTCCAGAGAAAGTGCCCGCAGCCCCCCCGGCACATACCGTTCCACAATTCTGGCAGCTACATAAGGCAGATAAATATCCCCCAGCTGCTCTAAACCCACAGTCTCCCTGACAATATCTTCATATAAATATTTATCCGCCTCCATAAGAGAATGTAATAACGCATAGATAGTGCCCAGTTTATGTGAGGGCTCATCGGAAACATACCAGTCTGCCAGGTCCCGCACATATCCGCAGCACATGATATCGGCCCAGAGGTTTTTATCCCAGGCACTGTTAAAGTTTTCACAGAGAATATATTCTATCAGTGCTATCGTATCCTTATAGGAACCCTGCATCTGCCGCTGGCGAAACGCATAAATGCTGTGTCCCTCCAGCGGCACATCAATCACATCCACAATCTCCTCAATCGCTGACCGCTCAAACTTCTCCTGCATGGAAAGCAGATTCTCTTCCTTGGGTCCGCATCCGCCTTCATAATCTGTAAAAATCGGCTGGTGACAGAACGTAAAAATTCCATACTTCTGATACAGACAGGGATAAGCCGCCGTATATCTCTGATAGGCCACCGGGTTTTGGGACAGACATATCATATGTCCGTCCAGTGCATTCACGTAGTGCCCCTGGTAAATGATGCCTGCCCCCTTATAATAAATATGACTTTCCGAAATACCGCACCTTCTTCTGGGTACTGGCGTAATCCGCTCCGGCAATGCCACCTCGTCAATCTGCACGCCCATATAGTCCAGGATAGGCACTCTGTCCGTATGTAGTAAAAAATCTGTCAGTTCCAACCTGTCTCCTCGTTTCCCCGTTATCTACGTCATTTCTCCGGGGCAGATTCTATGGCTTCACTGGTATCTGCTATCACCAAATTGGAATCCTCCACGTTTCTGCCCAAACCACCTTCCAGAATGTTGGTGGGCTTCGCAATTTCCATACTCATAACCGTCTCTGCACCACCCACCCAGACTCTCGTCATCATGATCTTGGAACCATCCGGCTTTACGATGATTTCCGTGTCCGTTTTATCCTGCTCCGAATCGTTCTCCTTTTCTTCCTTTTCCAATTCCACATCCCTGACAGAATACTTCGCCCTCTTCATCTCCTGCGCATTGGTATTTGAGGTATTTCTTTCCGCCCTGGTCTGCTCTTTGCTATCGCCTGGAAAGGGAAAAGATTCTGCTCTGGTTTTGGGGTATCTCTTGGCTGCCGTATTGTTCTGATAATGATAGTATCCGATTCCGTTTATGCTCATCTTTTTATCACGTCCCTTTCTTAAAATTACAAGACATACCATTTGCCTGTTCAAATAATGCTGTTTTTCCTACAAATCTGCATACTGCTTTGAAGGCCTATCTACAAATAATACGAGCTGCATGATTAAAAAGTTTCATGCGGATCCAAAAATGTAACCAGACGGTGAAATGTTGTCATGAATCGTCCGAATATAGCAGCAAGAAGAAAGACGCATGATAACAAACCTTTTGCTTATCATGCGCCTTACAAATATATATTCTCTCTATCACAGCCACAAATACTGTCCTTACTGGTTCAATACACGGTTCTCTTATGCTTCCTCCCGCTTCTTCATACCATACTCCCTGACCGCCCGGGCCACTTGCACGGCCTCCTGCGGTGTACAGAACAATCTGGCTGAAGCTTCCAATGCAATATCAGTAATAACAGCCTTTTGAAGATAAAACTCTACTTCAGGGGCAGAGAATGTATCTCCTTCCCCATTCTGGAATGCAATGACCAGATCATTCAGCTTCCGGAAGTGCTCCATCAGCGCTCCAAACTCCTGTATCCGATCAATGGTACTACTGCCATAAGCCTCTTTCTCCAATTCACATACCGCAATTACCTGCATTGACAGCTTTAACTCTCCCGTAATGTCAGAGGCTTCCATTAGCACATCCGGACGCTTCTTCAGACAGGCCAGAATATACTCCTTCGCCCCGGCTATATCCTTGTTGGCAAAAAATGCAGCAAGATGTTCTTTTATCTCTGCTGTTTCCCGCTTTTCATCCGTCATACCAACTTTGCACTCATAAACCTTAAGCCCTTTGGTCTGCACCCACACGTAGAGAAGAAATTCCGAGATGAAGCCGTATACCCGCTTATGGTAATCGTCATACCCGGAGGCATCAATCTTCTCCTCCGCTTTTTCAAAAATGGAGAAGAGCCACTGGCAATACTCATCATAGAGGGCTTTGGTGCAGACCATCATATTTCCAAAATAAGTGCCTTTGTCATGTAATAGCCGCGCAAAGACCTCATGGTACTCCGGATACATTTTCTGCATCACTTCGCCCACAGCTACCAGGTCCTTAATGTTATAATCGCTCGCATAGCCCTCGTAATAAGAATAATTGAGTTTCAGTTTCTTAGAAGCTATGATGTCATATTCTGACAGTATTTTCTCATATTCTCCCCCGGTCAGGATTCTCCCTTCTTCAGTGCAGAAATACCTGCGATAATGGCAGATTCCCACATAATCGGAGGTCTTGATATTTTTCCAGACCCAATATACACCCGTCAATTCTCCATAGTAGCAATTCTTTTCAGATATATTGACACCTGTGTCATCTCCTATGTAGCCCAGATCCGCAGCCCTGGCCCGACCTACCTGCACAGGTACATAAATAGGGTCACCGGGGGTGGGAAATTTCTTATGTGTCATTGTAAAAACGGTTACGCTCATGCCTGTTGTCCTTTCTGTCTGTCCAGGATACCCGCCATCACCTTCCGCACATAGAAAAAGGCAGGAATCAGGAAGATATCTGCAAAAATCCACGCCAGCGGGTTGGCATACAATATGGCGCTGAATCCAAAATATGGCACCAGCAAGAATCCTGCAAGCCCCCTGGCCAGCATCTCAAAAGCACCGGCAAAGACAGCCAGTTTGCCAAATCCCATGCCCTGAATCAGGAAGCGGACGATATTCACCAGCGCCAACGGGAAATAGAACAATACATTTGTCTTCACAAGGGCATATGCATTTTCCAGAATCCCGCTCTCTCCTGCATCCAGAAACAACAAAAGCATCTGCCTGCCGGCTATGTATACGATTCCCACGGCTAACACCGAATAGATAAGCCCCAGAAGGCAGCATGACTTAAGTCCCTTATTGACACGGTCAAGATCCCCGGCGCCCACATTCTGCCCGCCATAGGTGGCCATGGTGGATCCCATGGCATCGAATGGACATGCTAAAAGAAGGCCCAGCTTACCGCCGGCTGTAACTGCCGCCACCGCATCCGATCCAATTCCGTTCACGGCACTCTGTAAGACCACGCTGCCAATGGCAGTAATGGAATACTGTAAGCCCATAGGGATTCCCATATTGCAAAGTTTTAAGGCATAGTCTCCATTCCACCTTCGCTCTTCTGCCGACAACTTTAACATGGGAAATTTCTTCCACATATACAGCAGACAGCAAAGTCCTGCAATCGCCTGCGACACTACTGTCGCAACTGCTGCACCGGCAACGCCCATATGGAAGACAATGATGCACAAAAGGTCCAGAAATATATTCAGAACCGCCGCCATGATCAGAAAGATCACCGGTGTCCTGCTGTCCCCCAAAGAACGAAGAATCGCGGCTGTCATATTGTAGAGAAATACCACCGGAATCCCCACAAAGATAATGATGATATAATCGTAGGAACCATCAATGATATTCTCCGGTGTCCGCATCACCTGCAGAATCGGTCTGCAGAAAATGGATACCACAATCGTTATCACCACAGCAAAGATGACAGACAGCCAGACGCTGTTAGCCACATATTTGCGCAGATTTACCTCATGCGCTGCACCAAACTCCTGTGCAATGGGAATGGCAAAGCCATTACAAATACCCATGCAGAACCCGATAATCAGAAAGTTCACGGATCCCGTGGCGCCCACAGCCGCCAACGCATTTACTCCCAGATAATGACCTACGATAATGGTATCCACCATACTGTAGAACTGCTGAAATAATAAGCCGAGCAAAAGCGGCACAGCAAACCCCAGAATCAGCTTCATGGGGCTTCCCTTGGTCATATCCTTTTCCATAATTATAATCCGCCTTTCTGCGAAAGGCACCAATGCGTCATGAAACA
>CAJTOO010000007.1:349-175759 GCA_910577735.1 uncultured Lachnospiraceae bacterium | reverse complement strand
ACTACTGCCTAAAGAGGCAGTAGTAAATCTAAATATCAACGTGTCGGCACACTAGTTATGCCGCTGCTGATATTTGAAGTCTTGTATAGAAACGATGGGATATATCAGGTGGTGAAGGAAGAAAATGGTTTTGCTGGCATAATAGAGGGGATGCTGCTTACCTCTAAAGTCTCTCTCAGTGGCAACACGGTTTCTGTCTGTGGTGTTTTGCTATGTGTCATCTTTTTTATCTGTTATGGAACAGAACAGGAAGAGAACGAAGCGTATAAGCAAAAAGTAATTTATCTTTGTGCAGTTATTTTTGGGGCAATCAGTTTTCTGATGTCGAACCGCTTTTATAGACTGTTTTTATATGTGCCGTATTTGGTGTTATTGATTATGATTTCAGCGCAGGATCTGAGGATGAATCTGCTGTTGTTTACATTGGTGACATATGGGCGGGCCTATTACAGTTTAAGAGCGGAATATCCGCAGAACATGAATACAGCATACCTTATGGAAAACTCATGGATTACGAAATTATGTGATTTGATGGGGAGCGATATTTATTTGGCTTCATCTGATAGATATGGGGTATGTCTGTGGACTAGATTTCATCAGAGTAGTACTGTTTATCATATGGTAGTTGCTACGTGTGTGTTTGCCGCGATGGCGTTGTTGCTTATGATTAACCATCCGAAATATAAATACAGTCATGAGATAGCACTTCCAGGCAAATTGATTTTAACAGTGTGCGCTATGTGTATGCCTGTCATTTTGGCAGCATTTTATATAGTATTATTGTAATGTGAAGGAGAATCGTGATGAATAAGACAGACAAAATCTATGTAGCAGGGCACAGAGGTCTGGTGGGAAGCGCCATCGTACGGAGTCTGAAGGCGAAAGGATATGAGAATATCATCGGCAGGACTCACAAGGAGCTGGATCTGACGAACCAGCAGTCGGTTCGGGACTTTTTTGAGGCTGAGAGGCCGGATGTGGTGGTTCTGGCGGCAGCTAAGGTGGGAGGTATCAATGCAAACAATACAGCCCCGGCAGATTTTGCCTATGAGAATATGCAGATTCAGTGTAATGTGATTCAGTGCTGTCATGAATATAAGGTGAAAAAGCTCCTGTTTCTGGGGAGCACTTGTATCTATCCCCGGATGGCCCCGCAGCCGATCCCTGAGGATGCCTTGTTGACCGGCCTCTTGGAGGAGACCAACGAGGCTTATGCCATCGCTAAAATTGCGGGTCTTGAAATGTGTAAATTTTATATGAGGCAGTATGGGGATGATTTTATCAGCTGCATGCCTACGAACCTGTATGGCCCTGAGGATAATTATAATCTGGAAGGATCCCATGTGATGCCGGCCATGATCCGCAAGTTCCATGAGGCGAAAGTGAACCAGGCGCCTGCGGTGGAATTGTGGGGGACAGGTACACCGCTTCGGGAATTTCTTTATGTGGATGACATGGCAGATGCCTGTGTATTTCTGTTGGAAAATTACAGTGGTGAGCAGCATGTTAATATCGGTACCGGCAAAGAGGTTACGATTAAGGAGCTGGCAGAGACGGTACAGAAAGTGGTAGGGTTTACGGGTGAGATAATCTGGAATCAGGACATGCCTGACGGCACCCCTCGTAAACTGACAGATGTGACCAAGCTTCATGGGCTGGGCTGGAATCATAAGGTGGAACTGGAAGAAGGCGTACAGCTTGCTTATGATTGGTTTAAAGAAAATGTAAAGGATGCGAGACTGTAGAGACATTCTTTTCACGGGCGATAAATTACAATTTACATTCATATACTTCTCTGGTATGATGTCTGATGTATAGTTACAACTACAAAGACAATACAATAAAAAGGGGAGTTGAAGCAAATGTTACAACAAAATGTGATAGGCAGACAGGAACTGGAACAGATTGTTTCTGATTTTATGCTGGAGTTGGGCATACCGGCACATCTGCGAGGATATCAGTTTCTTCGCAGCGCGGTGGAAATGTGTGTGGGAAATATGGAACTGGTAGGCAGTGTGACCAAGCTTCTATATCCTGACCTGGCGAAGCTGTATCAGACTACGGACCAGAAGATTGAGAGAGCTATCCGCAATGCAATCGAGGTGTCCTGGGAGAGGGGTAACAGTGATCTGTTTGAGGAACTTTTTGGATATTGTAACAGCCCGGAATACAGCAGACCGACCAACAGTGAGTACATTGCGGCTGCAGCAGATTATATCCGGTTAAAATATGATTTGATATAGTTACAAGGGAAATTGGTGAGGGACAAGTCCTTATTTACTACAAGGACAAGAGTGACATAGAGCAAGGCGATTGACAGAAAGTTATAAAACTTGGAAAAACTATTACAGTTTGTTCCACGTATTTCACAGACAAAGGAAATTATTGAAAGTTTCAAAGCTGACCAGGGAAGAAGAGCATTTCTTCCCTGGTGTTGTATATAAATCTTTAAACATAAACAGACCACCGGTCAGACCGGTGGTCATAATTTTAGTTCGCTTAACGGTAATTCCTTATTTTAAAAGTAGAAATCAATTCCTTCAACAGAGCGGACTGGCCAGACAACTCTTCGCTGGCTGCCGCGCATTCCTGGCTGGTTGCCGAGTTGTTCTCCACTACGGCAGAAATCTGTTCAACGCCAGTAGCAACCTGCTCCATCGCAACGGTTTGTTTTTCTACAGCCTCTACCACCTGTTCCATTTTCGTTGTCACATTACCGGCAAGCTGTCCTGTACGCTCTAACGCTTCCGAAACTCTGTTCATGACTTTGCTGCCCTCAGCGATGGTTGCAGCAGAACTTTCTATTAAGTTCTTTGTGGCCTTGGCAGCTTCATCTGATTTGGATGCGAGACTGCTGATCTCGTCAGCCACAACCGCAAATCCCTTTCCGGCGGTGCCGGCTCTGGCTGCTTCCACAGCAGCGTTTAATGATAGAATGTTTATCTGGAATGCGATGTTCTCTATCGTTGCAATAATGGTACTGATCTGCTTGGAGTCGTCGGAAATCCGCGTCATTGACTGACTCAGCTCTCCCACGCTCTCTATGCTGATGCCAAGCTGTGCACCTGCCTGATTTACAAAGCTGCCCACCTCAGCTGCTGCGTTTGAAGTCTGTCTTGCACCTTCTGAAATGTCGGATATTGTGGTGGAAATTTCGGTGACGGCGCTTGCCTGCTCAGTTGCACCCTGTGCCAGGGACTGGGCGCTGGCAGATACCTGATCCGATCCCTCAGATACATGGCTGGCGCTGGCAGAAATCTGTCCCATTGTCTGATTCAATGCGCCAAGTATACTTTCCAGGGATTTCTTGATTGTCTCGAAATCTCCTGTATAATCCTGTTGTGTGTCCTGCGTCAGATCTCCTTTGGCGATGGCGCCCAGCACGTGGGATATTTCGCCGATGTAAGCGCGGAGATTATGTATGGTATTTTCAAAGATTTCGCCCAAGAGACCGATCTCATCATTAGAACGGACGCCGATTTGAATCTCGGTACCATTGGACAGACCAAGTTCTCCTTTTTCAAGATGTAAGGCTGCTTCTGTGATCCTTTCAAGAGGGCCTGACACCTTAGCTTTCAGATACACTGTCAGGAAGATAATACAAAGAATGATGATTATCACACTGACCACTGCAGCATAAGTGATGATTCTGGCAGTCTCCTGTTCTGCCTCCGCGATGGATATGCCTGCGAAGATCAGACCGTCAACTTTCCCGTCAGCTCCCTTGGTCGGAACATAGGAGCACAAATATTTTACACCCAGGATATCTGCTTCACCCACATAAGACTGTCCCTTTTCCAGGACAATATCACATAAGTTGGAAGCGAGCTTGGTTCCAACCACACGCTCTCCGTTTTTCATCACCGTGCTATAGGCTCTGGTGTCTCCTTCAAAAATGGTAAACTCACAACCCATACGTGCCTTTAATACGTCGAGAAGCTGATTCATGTCATCGTTTTCAGCTGCTTTACTCAACTCATACTCCAGCATGTTTGTGCCGTTCACACAAATCTGCTTCTGCATGCTTTTGACTAAGGAATTGTACATCAATACGCAGACAGCTACCGCAAAAACTACGGAAATAGCCTGCATAATTACGACAACATTCCCCACTTTTTTACCGATACGTTTGATTTTTTTCCTGCCTTTAGCTACTTGTGCATTTCCCATCTGTTATTTCTCCATTCCGATAAAATAATGATATCAGCCATGCTGATTCCGTTATTGGCGTCCTGCAATTGAAAATACTTTTAACAAGAATTGAGGACTATGCGTCCATTATATCATAGGAAAAATATTTTAAAAGCTCTTTATTTTATTCTTTCTAAGTATCGTCACATTGCAGACGTCTCTCTTCCTTTTTTTGTGCATTTATGATAGAATTATTTTGAATTAGTCTGACTTCTGACAGAAACAGCATATAATTGAAGAATTTCCGGTGGAGAAGATTGTATAATTGATGCCGGAGATAACACAAGAATTGGGTCAGATTGGCATGGAGGTCTATATGAGATTATTGAGCGTCATAGTACCCTGCTATAACGAAGAAGAAAATGTCAGGGATTTTTATGATGAGTTGTTTAAGAATGCAGCTTTTTTCCAGCAAAAGGAATTAGAGGTGGAGGTATTATATATTGATGACGGCTCTAAGGATAAGACTGCGCAGGAAGTCAGAAAGCTGCATGAGGAAGACAACAGGGTGCGCCTGGTATCCTTTTCCCGGAATTTCGGTAAAGAGGCAGCAATCTATGCCGGTTTGCAGAAATGCAAGGGAGATCTGGCAGTGTTAATGGATGCGGATCTGCAGGATCCGCCCTCGCTTTTGCCAGAGATGTATGCTTATATCGAGCAGGGATATGATTCCGTAGCGACAAGGCGTGTGACGAGAAAGGGAGAACCGGTGCTTCGGTCCTTCTTTGCCAGGATGTTCTATAAGCTGATGAACAGGATATCCCGGACAGAGATTGTGGACGGGGCCAGAGATTACCGTCTGATGACCAGACAGGTGGTGGATGCCATTCTCTCGATGACGGAGTATAACCGTTTTACGAAAGGTATTTTCGGTTGGGTAGGATATGAGACAAAATGGCTGGAATATGAAAACGTGGAACGAAGAAAGGGTGAGACCAAGTGGTCTTTCTGGAAGTTGTTCCTGTATTCATTGGAAGGAATTATGGCGTTTTCTACGGTGCCGCTTACTGTGGCATCTTTGATGGGGGTGCTGTTCTGTCTTTTGGCTTTTATACTGATCATATTCACGATTGTCAGGAAAATTGTATTTGGGGATCCCACTTCCGGCTGGCCGTCGTTAGTATGTATCATATTATTAGTCAGCGGTGTACAATTGTTTTGTCTGGGCATTGTGGGGCAATACTTATCTAAAACATATATGGAAGTAAAGAACAGGCCTGTCTATCTGGTTAAAGAAGAGATAGATTGATCTGACTGGCCTGTCAGGAAGAATGGTATCAGGCAGGCTGCTTGGACAGGGAGGATAGAATGGGTGGTTTAGTCAGTATTATAGTGCCGGTGTATCGGGCCCGGCTTTATATCGCACAGACCATCGAGATGGTAAGACAGCAGACCTATGAGAACTGGGAACTGGTGCTGGTGGATGACAGATCCGGAGACGGGAGCGTGGAAGTGATTGAGAAGGCGCTTGCAGGATACAGTCATCACAGCATGGAGGATATTCCGGAAGACATAGAGCGGATTGAGGAATATCAATGGGATGATAAAAGACGCGTCCTTCTTATCTGTAAAAAGGAAAATGAGGGAGCGGCAAAAGCGCGCAACACAGGTCTTTCGGTGGCTTCGGGCAGATATATTGCATTTCTGGATGCAGACGATATCTGGTTTGCAGATAAGCTGGCAAGGGAACTTGCTTTTATGGAAGAACAACAGGCAGGCTTTGTATTTTGTGCCTATGAATTTGGAGATGAATGGGGCCGGCCTACGGGTAAGATTGTTCATGTACCGCCACGACTGACTTATCAGAGGGCATTGTCCAGAACGGTAATTTTTACCACGACAGTATTACTTGACCGCAAGAAGATTTCGGACAAGCTGATACGAATGCCGGCGGTTCCCAGCGAAGATACGGCAACCTGGTGGCAGATTTTGAGAGAAGGACATGTGGCATACGGACTTGATGAGGTGCTTGCGATTTACCGCAGGCCGGCGAAATCTTTATCTTCCAATAAATGCAAAGCCATGAAACGGATCTGGAATCTGTATCGCACGCAGGAGGGCCTGTCTGTGGCGGCCAGCGCGTTTTATTTTATATTCTGGGCTTACAGGGCTACTGTGAGACGGCTTTAGGATTAGAGGGATTGTTATGGGACAACGGATAAAAACACTGACAAGATTTATGGTACTGCAGCTTTCCTTTATTGGGTTACTCTTTCATACAGCAATTTATGCGTATTTCTGGTTTGAAGAGTATTATACGTTTTTGAGTATATACAGAAACTTCAGATATTATTTTAAGGGACATGTACTGATCCTGGGGATTTACTTTGTGCTCCTGTTTTTCTTTGCCAATACGTATGGCGCATTGAAGGTGGGATATCTGAAACCTGTCGATGTGTTGATTTCAGAATTTTTTTCATTATTGTTTGTGAATGTTATTTCCTATTTTCAGATATCATTGATGGCAAACTGGGTGGTGGATGTGAAGCCCATTGTTTGGACGATGCTGCTACAGACTGTTTTTTCCGCTGTGTGGGTGTTTGTCTGTAACTATTGCTATTACAAGGCTTTCCCGCCCAGAGATATTTTGATTGTGCACGGTGAGCGGCCTATCGATGATATCATAGCGAAGTTTGAATCCAGAAGGGATAAATATAAGATTGCAAAATGTATCAATATCTCCGAGGGAATGGAGGCTGTCAGGCGGGAAGTGGTTGGTGACTATGGTGCTGTGGTATTGTGGGATATTCCTGCCGCGGACAGGAACTGGCTTTTGAAATTCTGTTACAGCCGTTCTATCCGTGTCTACACCATGCCTAAGATATCGGACGTCCTGATCAAGGGAGCCGATCAGCTGCATTTGTTTGATACTCCGCTTTATATGACCAGAGAATATGCCCTTAAGGTGGAACAGCGTCTGGCAAAGCGGACGGTGGATTTGATCTGTTCGGTGCTTCTTTTGATCATTGCCTCTCCGTTTATGCTAATCACCGCAATTCTGATCAGGGCCTATGACGGGGGGCCGGTACTCTATAAACAGATACGCTGTACGCAGGACAGGAAGGAATTTTATATACTGAAATTCAGAAGCATGAAAGTGGATGCGGAAAAGGACGGTGTGGCCAGACTGGCGGCCAAGAATGATTCCCGGATTACCCCGGTTGGAAGGTTTATCCGTATGACGAGGATTGATGAACTGCCTCAGCTGATCAATATTCTCAGGGGAGAGATGTCTTTCATCGGACCAAGACCGGAGCGTCCGGAGATTATAGACCAGTATCTGGAGGAGATGCCGGAGTTTTCATTTCGTATGAAGGTAAAGGCTGGACTTGCGGGTTATGCGCAGATCTATGGGAAATATAACACAACGCCATACGATAAACTGAAGCTGGATCTGACTTATATTGAACAGTATTCTTTCTGGCTGGACTTGAAGCTGATGCTGCTTACGCTGAAAATATTGATTAAGCCGGAAAGTACAGAGGGCGTATCTGACAGCCAGACGACGGCCATGAAGAACAGCGGCGGTGAAGAAGCCGATGGGCAGTAATGCAACTGCGCCTGTGCAGGAGATGGGAGAATGTCAGCGACATGAGGGAACTACAGTATGCCGATGCCGGCATGGATATGAAAAAATATATGCTCTGTCTGATAAAAAAAATACCGCTTGTCCTGGCGGCGGCGGCGCTTGGTGCGTTCCTTGGCGCGCTGGTGTATATCCTTGTGAGGACGGTGCCGGAATCTGAGCGGGAATATCGGGCCTTTTCCAAGATTTATCTTGATTTTGCGGCAGATGAGACGGGGGAGGTGTACCAGGAATACAATGGATATACCTGGAATGATTTGATGGTGACGGATCCCATTATGAACCTGACAATGGAAAATCTGCCCGCAGATTACAGCAGGGAAGAAGTGACGGCGGCCACGGAAGCAACCATTCTTTCTGATTTGAGGCTGCTGACAGTAACTATCACAACCCATAATGGGGAGCGGACAGATGCAATCCTTGGCGCCACGAAGCAGGCACTGGAGGCCTATGGAGAGCAGGCGAAGGAGTTTATACAGATTCAGACGATACAGACCACACAGGCAAAGCTGGTGGTGGCAGATTCCAGGATGATACAGGCAGTGCTTGTGGGGGTATTGATTGGTCTGGCAGTATCTTTGCTGGTGGTGAATTTATATTATGTCATGGATGATCGGATTTTGGTATGCAGTGATGTGAGAAAAGTGACAGATACGTCATTTATGGGTTATTCGACCACGGAGGATTTTCTGCAGAAGGACTATGATCATAATATGGAATATCTGAAACAAAAACGAGGGAATATTGTGATCTGCGATGTGAAGCAGAAAGAAGTACTTTCCGGGGAAAAGCTGGAAGAAATGCGAAGAGCGGATGGCGTGGTTGTGACAGTGGCCTATGGAAAAATACATGGCACTTATTTAGCCTATGTGATAGAACAGCTGCATACACAGGATTGTCATATATGCGGTGTGGCTGTGCGGGATGCGGATGAGAAATTTCTGCGAAGCTACTATGGCCGTATGATCGTAAGAGCATGAATGGCAGCAAAAAGACAGTAGTGAAGAATGGAAACAATATAATTATGAAGATACAGGTACTGGTGTCTGCGGTGGAGCAGGACGCCGCAGAACTTGTGGCAAAAATGAATATACACACAGATGCTGTGCTGGTCAATCAGTGCAGCGGGTATGGCTATGAGGAAGTGCCGGCAGATGGCGGGAAGGTGCAGTGTTTCTCTATGCCTGAGCGGGGGGTGGGCCTTAGCCGGAATACGGCGTTACTCCATGCACAGGGAGATATCTGTCTGTTTTCTGATGAAGATATTGTGCTCGCCGATGGCTATGCAGAGAAGATTCTGCAGGCTTATGAGACTTTGCCTGATGCAGACATGATTCTGGTCAATGTGAAGGTTGCACCGGCCCGTAAGACTTATTGGAATACAGATATCCACCGGATTTCCTTCCGCAATTATGGACGGTATCCGGCCTATAGTATCACGGCGAAATTGGATGCGCTTCGGCGGGCGAATGTGCACTATTCGGTATTATTTGGCGGCGGCGCGAAGTACAGTAACGGGGAGGACAGTCTGTTTTTGCGGGACTGTCTCAAGGCAGGGCTCCGGATCTATGCTCATACGGTCTGCATCGGTGAGGAGATAGAGAGAGCGTCTACCTGGTTTAGCGGTTATCATGAGAAATTCTTTAAAGACAGAGGTGTGCTCTATCATTTTCTGTATGGGAAGCTGGCGTTTCTTCTGGCCTTTCGCTTTCTGTGGGTGCACAGGGGCGAAATGTGCAGGGAGATTCCGCTTAAGAAGGCGTTTGCATGGATGCGGGCCGGAATCAGAGAAGGAAAGGGACAATGATTTTATATATTACGGTGGCAGCCGTTACGGTGCTGCTTGCGGGGTTTGTGAACAATCACCCGGCCACACAACCGTATAGTGTTACCAGACAGCAGATGTGTAACCGGGTCTGTCTTATGGGGATTTTTCTCATCCTCTTTGCCCTGTCTGCAGCCAGAATCAATGTGGGCAATGACTATGCAAAATATGTGGAGTTCATGCATCTGGTCAATTGTGATTCCTATGTGCCCACAGAGATTGGATTTAATCTGGTGGTGAAGATTCTTTATGGCATTTCGGGGTTTGAGAATTTCCTGCTGGTGTTTGCCTTTTACGCTTTTGTGACGGTGTTCTTCTTCCTGCTGGCGATGTATGAGGGAAGTGATGATTTCCCGCTCACCTTCTTTCTTTTCATGGCGCTTGGGTATTATTTTCAGACGTTCAGCACAGTGCGTTATTATCTGGCACTGGCCATTGCGCTCTATGCCATGAAATTTGTGCTGCGCAGACAATGGGGAAGATTTCTCATACTGGTGCTTCTCGGTTCCGCCTTCCATAAGTCTTTGCTGGTGGTGATTCCGCTTTACATTCTGGCGTCTCTGCCTTGGAAGAAATGGCAGCTTGCACTGGCGGCGCTTTTTTGCAGTACTTTTTTGTTCCTGCAGGATTTCTATTTGAAAGTGGTGGTATTTCTCTACCCCACTTATGAGGATACGGAGTATCTGGAAGGCGGCACAAGTTATATTAATATCCTGCGGTGTATTGCGGTGCTTGTGTTTGCGGGGATTGTACTATTGATGCAAAAGAGGGATGCGGACCGCCGGTTTTGGTTCTATTTTTATCTGAATCTGGGAGCGCTGGCGCTGTATGTTTTCTGCTCCTTCCTGCCCATCATATCCCGCATCGGCTACTATCTGACAGTGAGCCAGATTTTATTTTTACCGATGTTACTGGGACAGATAGAGGATAAGAGATGGAGAAAGGTCTTCCGGCTGGGTGTGATCCTGGCGGCGATGCTGTATTTTGTCATGTATATGAGCAGGGCATCCAACGACGGTGTGCTCATTCTGCCGTACAAGAGTTTCTTCTTTCATGATATGGTTGCTATTTTGTCAGATGTAAATTAACTGAACATTAAGAAACTCCAGGGTTGCAAAGGACGCAGCCTGAGAGTTTCTAAACGTTCTTGGAAATGTGGACTGAGAGTTTCAAAATGTTCTGGGAAATGCAGGCTGAGAGTTTGTGACTGCTTTGGCAGGGATGATTACTGTGTAAGACGAGGAATGGGAAGTGGCTATATGACGTTCAGTATTATTGTGGTCTGCCTCAATGAGGGAGAGAAACTGCATAAGACGGTACAGAGTATCTTAGACCAGACGGAAGAAGACTACGAGATTATCATCAAGGACGGCGGTTCTGCTGACGGGTCTGTGGAGAAGCTTCTTACGGCGGCTTCGAATGGGCGGATTAAGATTTACCGGGAAAAAGACAGTGGAATATATGATGCCATGAACCAGGCGGTAAAACATGCGTCCGGGGAGTACATTTTTTTCCTGAATTGTGGGGATTACTTTTATCAGGAGGATGTGCTTTTCAGGATAAAGCAATTTATAGAAGAAAATAAATGCAGGGCTGAAAGAAATCCCAAAATTTTTTATGGCAATATCAGGGAGAGGCAGACCGGCGCTCTGGTACAGTCTAATCCTAAGATGGATGACTTTGGCTGTTATCGCAATGTGCCTTGTCACCAGGCCTGTTTCTATGACAGGAGACTTTTGGCGTCAAGGGGGTTTGATACCGGATATCTGGTCCGCGCGGACTATGAGCACTTTCTGTGGTGTTATTATAAAGCGCAGGCGCATACGGTGTATCTGCCGGTGACAGTGGCTTCCTATGAGGGCGGCGGCTTTTCAGAGTCGGGGGAGAATGTGAGATTATCGGCCAGGGAGCATAAACAGATTGTGGGAAAATATATGCCGCCAGCGAAAGTGCTAAGATACCGGATGCTGATGCTTGCAACACTGGCACCGGTAAGGACATATCTTGCGCACAATCCAGTGACGGCCAGGGCGTATCAGACATGTAAGAGAAGGGTATATGAGGTTTACAGAAGAGTATCAGGAAAGAGGCGATAAGCAGAACCTGCCGCTTCGGAATGGAGGAACGTATGAAAATCTTATGGGTGTGCAACATCATGCTGCCGGTGATTGCCAAACGATTAAACTTACCTTACAGCAACAGAGAAGGGTGGCTTAGCGGCCTGTTAGACAGAGTGGTCATGGAGCAGGACAGAAATCGTATTGAACTGGGAATTGCTTTTCCAGTGGAGGAATCCATAGGCGCCTTTGATCAGGTCATGCAGCTGGGGGAAAATATTTCCTGCCACTGCTATGCCTTTGTGGAAAATCTGAACACACCGGAAAATTACGATGTGGAGCTGGAAGCCTTTTTTAAATTGATCATAGATGATTATAAGCCGGATATTCTGCATGTGTTTGGCACGGAGTTTCCGCATACACTTGCGGCGGTCAAGGTCTTTGACCAGCCGGAGAGGACGCTGATTGGGATTCAGGGGCTGGTGTCTGCCTGCGCCAAAGTCTATATGGCAGATCTGCCGATGAAGGTACAAAGACAGACTACCTTTCGAGATATGATCAGGCAGGACAGCTTGAGACAGCAGCAGAAAAAGTTTGAAAAGCGCGGCGAGTATGAGATAGAAGCCATAAAACGGGTGAATCATATAGCGGGACGCACAGATTTTGACCGTACGGAGACGGGAAAGATTAATCCGGATGCCACATATCATTATCTGAACGAGACACTTCGCAGTGTGTTTTATCGCGACAGATGGAAGAGCAGTACCTGCCAGTCCTTCCGCATTTTCCTAAGTCAGGGGGATTATCCGTTAAAGGGTTTCCATTATCTGTTAAAAGCCATGCCGAAGATATTAGAACAGTTCCCGGACGCAGAGGTGTATGTGGCGGGGAGTAATATCCTGCGGGCGGAGACCTGGAAGGATGTGCTGAAACTTCCGGCTTATGGTAAATATTTGAAGAAACTGATCCGGGAAAACCATCTGGAAGAAAAGATTCACATGCTGGGACGACTGAGTGCGGAGGAGATGAAAGAACAGTATCTTAGCTGTCAGGTATTTGTCTGTCCGTCAGCGCTGGAAAATTCACCAAACTCTGTGGGTGAGGCCATGCTTCTGGGCGTACCTTGTGTGGCGGCCAATGTGGGAGGCATACATAATCTTCTGACGGATGGCGGGGACGGATTCCTCTATACGCCGGGGGATGTGGATGCGCTGGCTGACAGTATCATTGAGATTTTCACAAAGGAAGCAATCGTGGAACGTCTCTCTGATAACGCCAGAAAACATGCGCGCATCAATCATGATGCGGATCAGAATTACTATCGCCTGATGCGTATTTACCGGGAGATGTCAGAATGACCTTTACCTTTGTATCCAATTATATTAACCATCACCAGATTCCACTGTGCCAGGCTTTGTATGAACAGTTGGGAGAGGACTTTACCTTTATCCAGACCATGCCCATGGAAAAAGAGCGTGTGGATATGGGCTGGGCTGTGAACGTGGAGGAGATTCCTTATGTGGAATGTCTCTATGAGAAAGAATACGAATGTCTTAAGAAAATAATGGAGAGCGATGTGGTGCTCTTTGGCTGGACGGGCAGAGAGGATATCGTGGAACCGAGACTGCGTTCGGGGAAGACCACCCTTCGGGTGAGTGAGAGGCTTTATCGGGAGGGACAGTGGAAGGTAGTGTCTCCTCGTGGGCTGGCGGCGAAATATCGAGAGCATATCAGGTACCGCAGGCAGAACGTGTGCATGCTCTGCGCCGGTGCTTATGCGGCCTCAGATTTTCATCTGATCGGCGCCTATCCGGATAAATTATTTAAGTGGGGATATTTCACAAAGCTCCGTACCTATACGGATGAAGAATTTGCGGCTCTGAAACCGCAGGATGGGAAGATTCATATTGTCTGGGCAGGCCGGTTTATTCCGCTGAAGCACCCGGAGTATGTGGTGCGGCTGGCTAAGACCCTTCGGGAAAAAGGCTATGCTTACCAAATCCATATGCTGGGGGATGGGGAACTGGAGCCCCTGATCCGCCGGGATGTGGAGAGCTCGGGACTTTCAGAATCTTTTGTTTTCTATGGATATACACCGCCCGAAAAGGTGAGGGATGTGATGGAAAAGTGCCATATTCACCTTTTTACCAGCAATTATCTGGAAGGATGGGGTGCGGTGGTCAATGAGGGGATGAACAGCGGCTGTGTGGAGGTGGTCAACGCCCAGGTGGGGGCTGCCCCCTATCTGATTCGGCATGGGGTCAATGGACTGGTCTATCCACAAGACCGCTATGACAGAATGGAGATGCTTGTGCTTGCTCTCTTTGCACACTGGGAGGAACGAAAACAAATGGGACGTGCCGCCTATGAGACCATCCGGGACATGTGGAATGCGCAGCATGCGGCGAAGGCGCTTTTGCGGTTTGCGGATGGGCTGCAGCGGGGTGTGATAGAAGCGCAACAGGCGGGGCCTTTGAGCATAGCACCGGTGACGGCGCCTGGGAAAATGTATCGGGCGATGATGCAGGGAGAAGAGATATAGGGCAGGAATTGAGGAAACGGAAAAGAAATATAGTTTGAGCTCAGAAACGGTCATCGAAGAGAAGCGCGGATTGAAAGAAAGGAAAAGAACGAGAAAGAATGGCAGAGAGAAAACAGGGCAAGCAGAAGATGGATTCCCCTAAAATCAGCGTCATCGTACCAGTGTACAATTCCATAGATTGTCTGGAAAAGTGCGTGAAATCCATCTGTGCGCAGACCTATTCCAATCTGGAAATCCTGCTGATAGATGATGGTTCTACGGATGGTACGGACCGCCTGTGTGAACAACTGGCCAAAGAAGACTGCCGTATCAGAACATATCATAAGAAGAACGGCGGCGCGTCTTCTGCCCGCAATATGGGCATCGGGATTGCGTCAGGGGAATATCTGGGCTTTGTGGACAGCGACGATTATGTAGAACCTTATGTCTATGAGAAGATGATGAAGGCGCTTGCAGAGGGCGGTTATTCTGTGGCACAGATTTCCAGAGACGAAGTGGATGAGGCGGGCAGGCGCCTGCCGGATGTGTGTGTGCCGCCCCAGAGAAAAGAATTTTGTGAGGCGCAGGTGTTTGTAAAAGAACTTCTGCTGCACAGGGGGGACTGTTCTTTCTGCACGAAGCTTTTAAAGAAGGATGTTCTGGAAGGACATCAGTTTCCGGAAGGTGAGCTGAATGAAGATTTCAGGCTTCTGGTGGAACTGCTGCAGGAGATGGAAGGGATTGTGATACTTCCGGAACAGGGATATCACGTGGTGTGCAGGAAAGAGAGCACCACCCGCAGGAAGACGAAAGACAGTTTTTCACGGGTGTTTTTAGATATAGTGGATAATGCGGACAGGATGCAGGAACTGGTTGACAGCAAATATCCTGCCCTTCATGTTTATGCGGTCCGTTTCAATCTGTTCCAGAGACTGGACTATATGCTGCATGTGCCGGTATCCCAGATGAGAAGGGATAATGTCTTTTATCAGAAAGTGAAAAAGTATCTGCGCGGACATTTGCGGGACACGGTAACAAATCCTTATCTGACCAAGAAGAACAAGGGGTATTTGATTCTTTTGACGATTGCACCGAAGGCGGTGAGGCGGGTGCATGGGTGGAAGATGCGGTATGAAAAACAACAGTAAAAAAGCAAGATATCTTATATATTTCATCATAATCTGGGCCGTCCAGATGGCGGCGGCCTTTTATTTTTGCACCCAGAAAGCAGGCTTTCATGAGGATGAGTACTATACTTACTATTCTACGGCGCGTACAGCGGGTTTCTATGTGGAAGACGGAAAGTGGATGGATGCGGAGACTTACAGAAATGAGTTTGTGGTGCTTCCTGGGCAGCAGTTCCAATATGGGCTGGTCAGGCAGGTGCAGTCCTGGGATGTGCATCCGCCGGTCTATTACTGGATTTTTCATACAGCAGCTTCCTGTGTGCCGGGCGTCTTTTCCAAATGGATCGGATTGGGGATCAATCTTTTTTTTCATGGAATTAACATCATATTATTGACACACGTGTCATATTTTGCGGGCGGCAGGAATGAAAAGCTGGCGCTTATGGCAACACTGTTTTATGGGCTGACGCCGGCGGCCATCAGTGGTGTGGTATTTATCAGGATGTATGAATTATTGACAATGTTTGTGCTGCTCTGTGCCATCCTGCATGTGCAGGAAATTCGTAGATTACAATCACAGATAGATAAACAGGCAGGGCAGTATGTAGAAAATGTGCATATGAAGCCACAGGGAAATGGTTCAGGCACAGCAGTTGAAAAGGACCGTCAGGAGACAGGAAAACTTTCATTTATCAGGTTCTTGTTACCGCTGATGGTGGTTACCTATCTGGGCTTTTTGACACAGTATTACTATTTTATTTTCTTATTTTATATGGCGATTGCCTTTTGTGTCTTTCTTTTATGGCGGGATAAGAATTTATGGAACTGTCTGCGTTATGGAATCAGTCAGTTGGCGGCGTTTGGTCTGGCTTATCTGACCTATCCGTCCTGTCTGGGACAGATGTTTCGTGGGCAGCGGGGCGCTCAGGCGACGGAAAATTTCTTTGATTTGTCCAATACGGTGATGCGGTTTCGTTTTTTCCTGGACTTGCTGGATGTGTATGTGTTTGGGAAACTGCTGGCGGGTTTCTTGCTGGTAGTCATCGGCTTGATTCTGTTTGTGTATTTCAGCCGCAGCAAAGGACAGCTTTTGCTGCAGGACAGGGCAGTTCCATGGTGGCCCATGGGGATTCTCTGTTTTGCGGCTGCGGGGTATTTCCTGACGGTTTCTAAGACGGCGCTTTTGTTGGGAGATACTTCAAACCGCTATCAGCTGCCTGTGTATGGCATGATTGTTTTGCTGCTTTTCTGGGCAATTTATAGTATGTGGGTGCATTGTGTGCCGCATAGAAACTGGTCGGTATATCTGGCAGCCGCAGCCTTGGTTATTTGTCTTGCGCTGGACGCGGCGGGGCTTATGTCCGGGCGGGTTGTCTTTCTGTATCCGGAGGATCAGGAGCAGACAGCCTTTGCGAAAAGGCAGGAACAGGCAGGGACACCAGTGGTATATTTGTACAACGAAGGGGCGGACTGGTGTATCTGGGATGTGGCAAATGAGCTGATGGAATATAGTGGCGTATACTTTGCATCGGCTGGAAATGACAATCTGATTGCGGATGCTGTGATTGCCAATACGCCTGCATTGGTGTTGTATCTGGCAGATGGTGCAGACGTACAGGCACAGATCGACAGGATTTTGGGCAGCAATAAGAAGCTGACAGGCTATGAGCTGCTATATGAAGAGAAGTATTGTGACGTGTATTACTTTTATAGTGGGAACTGATATTTGAAAAGCGTGACAGACGCGTACATTTTCCCGTTCTTTTGAAGTACAAGACAGATTGCAAACACAAAGCGCCTGTGCTATACTTAGAGGCGATGCAAACCTTGAAAACGGTAAACGGGTAATTTCGGAGGAAAATCTATGTTGACAGATAAAACGATTTTGATCACCGGGGGCACGGGCTCCTTTGGAAAATGTTTTACCAAATATGTATTGACGCACTATGAACCGAAGAAGATTATTATCTATTCCAGAGATGAGTTTAAACAATGGATGATGGCCGGCGAGTTTAAAGAGTATAAAGAAAAGCTTCGTTTCTTTATCGGGGATGTGCGGGATGTGGATCGTTTGAGAAGGGCCTGCGAAGGTGTGGACTATATCATTCATGCGGCAGCGCTCAAGCAGGTTCCGGCCTGTGAATATAATCCCAATGAGGCGATTAAGACCAATATTCATGGTGCTATGAACGTGATAGACGCTGCGCTGGACAGTGGTGTGCGCAGGGTAGTGGCTCTTTCCACGGATAAGGCGGTCAATCCGGTGAACCTGTATGGTGGTACGAAGTTGGTATCGGACAAGCTTTTTGTGGCTGCCAATGCTTATGCAGGTGCGAAAGATATTAATTTTTCCATTGTACGTTATGGAAATGTGGCGGGAAGCCGCGGCTCAGTGATTCCTCTGTTCTATAAGCTGATGAAAGAGGGGGCACAGGAACTGCCTATCACGGACCTGCGGATGACCAGGTTCTGGATCAGTCTGACCCAGGGAGTGGAGCTGGTGATCAAGGCGCTGGAAGAGGCTACCGGAGGGGAGACCTTTATCAGTAAGATTCCTTCCTTCAAGATTACGGATTTAGCAGAGGCTATGATGCCAGGCTGCAAGATCAGGGAGACGGGCATCAGGCCGGGAGAAAAGCTGCATGAGATCATGGTGACCACAGAGGATTCCATGACAACTTATGAGTATGATAAACATTTTATTGTCTATCCGCAGATGACCTGGAATAACAGGCAGCAGCCGGATCTTTCCGGACGGAAGGTGATGGAGGGCTTCTCTTACAGTTCGGCCAACAATACGGACTGGCTCAGCGTGGAAGATATCAGGGAACTGTTAAAGGATGTGGAGTTAGAGAAATAAGACAGGAAAAGGACATGTAGGCAGTGTTACGTGTCCTTTGTTTTCGCTGAATTATTTTATGAAATAGAAAAAGATTATGTGCAAAGGCGTGCAGGAACGGAGATAAGTATGGAAAGACCAGCGATAGCGGGAGGGAAGCCCGCCAGGGAGACGAAGATTTACTATGGGCATCAGTATATAGATGAAGATGATATCCAGGCTGTAGTGGATGTATTGCGCAGCGACTTTCTGACCTGCGGCCCGAAGATTACCGAACTGGAAAGAAAGTTGTGTGACCTGACCGGTGCCAGGTACGCTGTGGTATGCAGTAACGGAACGGCGGCTTTGCATATCGCGGCGTTGGCTGCGGGTGTGGGAGAAGGAGATGAGGTGATCACGACGCCGATTACCTTTGCAGCATCAGCCAATTGTGCGTTATATTGTGGCGCGAGACCGGTCTTTGCGGATATTGATCCTGCAACTTATAATATTGATCCGAAGAAAGTGGAGGAAGCCATTACGCCAAGGACGAAGGCTGTGGTGGCAGTAGATTATACAGGACAGTCGGCAGATCTTTCGCCTCTTTTGAAAATATGCAGGGAGCATAGCCTGACGCTGATTGAGGACGGCGCCCATGTGATTGGCACGAAATATCAGGGGCAGATGAATGGATCCATTGCAGATATGACCATGTTCAGCTTTCACCCGGTGAAGACAGTGACCGGCGGTGAGGGCGGCGTTATTCTGACCAATGAGGAGTCATTGTACAAGAAGTTACTGTTGTTCCGCTCCCATGGGATTACCCGTGATGCGGCACAGATGAAGCATGAACCGGACGGCCCCTGGTATTATGAGCAGGTGGATCTGGGGTATAATTATCGTATGACGGACATGCAGGCGGCGCTGATTATCAGCCAGTTGGATAAGCTGCCTGTCTTTAGCAAACGCAGGAAGGAGATTGTGGACAGATATAATGCGGCCTTTTCCAAACTGCCCGAACTCTTTGTGCAGCAGGAGATTCCGGAATCTGATACCACAAGGCATCTGTATATCCTGCGCATGATACCGGAAAAATTAAAGATAGACAGAAGACAGTTCTTTGAGGCGCTTGAGGCGGAAAATGTATGCTGTAATGTACATTACATACCAGTCTATTATTTTCCATATTATGAAAGTCTGGGGTATCATAAAGGACTTTGTCCCAATGCGGAGAAACTGTATGAAGAGATACTATCTTTGCCGCTTTACTATGCGATGAGCGATGCGGATGTGGAGAGTGTGATTGAGGCAGTGACGAAGATTGTAGACTATTATCGCAGGTAAACAGGGCAGAAATGAGGATGAAAATGAAGCTGTCAATTATAGTGCCCGTCTACAATATGGCGGCAGGTGGTAAACTGGAATATTGTCTGGATTCTCTTGTGAGGCAGACCATAAAGGATTATGAAATTATCGCGGTGGATGACTGTTCTACAGATGATTCTTATAAGATTTTACAGGCATATCAGAAGAAGTATCCGGACAGATTCAGGGCCGTTCACTCTGCAGTGAATCAAAAACAGGGCGGTGCCAAGAACATTGGCATGAGTCTGGCGCAGGGGGAGTGGATCGGATTTATTGACAGTGATGACTGGGTTACGGAAGATTTCTATGAGAGGCTGATTGGCAGAGGAGAAGAGACCGGTGCGGATATGGTTGGCTGTGATTACCATCTGACCAGTGAACATAGTATGGCAATCGGCCAGGTGGTACATAACAATAAACCGCAGCAGACAGGAAGTTTGGATGAAGAGAAGTATCGGTCTCTGATACTCGACGGCGGCTCTTTGGTGGTGAAAGTTTACCGCAGGGAAATTGTGATAGATCATCCGGGACGATTCCCCACAGGAATCTTCTATGAAGATAACGCACTGGCTAATTCCTGGATGCTGCGCGCCAGGCATTTTGAATATATCGAGGAACCTTTATATTATTATTATCAGCACAATGCTTCCACGGTGCATACCATCAGTGTGAAGCGGTGTGAAGACCGTATGGAAGCCGGACGCATTATGCTGCGGGAAGCGAAGGAGTACGGTTATCTGGAAAAGTACCGCCCGGAGCTGGAATTTAGCTTTGCCACTCTTTTTTATGTGAATACGTTGTTTACCTATATGCAGGGCGTGCGGCCTGTAAAGAGCAGCTTTGTCAAAAGGCTGGGGCAGGAGATGGTGGAGACATTTCCGGATTTTCGGGAAAATGTGTATTATAAGGAACGGATTGGAGCGGAAGAAAAGAAATTGGTGGAAATGCAGTTGGCTTCTACATGCCGTTTTATCTGTTATTACAAACTTTTGTGGGGGTATCGTAATTTCCGTAAGGCAGTAAAGCGAGTCCTGCGGGGGTGATATAGCAGGAAGGGATTTGTCTGCGGATGTTTCGAAAACCACAAAGAGATAAGCCGAAAGGAATGAAACTTTGATTAAAGAGATATCGTTGAAAAGCAAGATGATATATGGTGTCATGGTCTGTCTGACAGTATTGCTTTTATGGATGGGCGATGAGGGAAAGTCGCCGCTTGTCTATCTGGGATCCGAGTTACAGCGTACAGTGGGGCTGATTGATTCAGAGAATGGTCTGATGATTCAGGAGTCCATGGCCAGAGCCGGGGTGATAGCCAAAACACCCCAATATGTCATGAACAAAGGCAGCTATACCATTCGCATGCAGTATAGTGCCCAGAAGAAGGACACGGTGGTGGAATTGTGGGAAGAGGCCAATAAGATTGCCGCCTGGCAGGTGGATCCTCAGACGGAGGATTTTGCGGCGGATTTTACACTGTCCAAGGATGCGAAACAGTTGCAGGTACGTGTCAACTATGGCGGGAGTGGAAACCTGACGATTCAGGAACTGGAGATTGTACCGCATACCCGCTTCTATACAGATACCTACTTTATGATTGTGATGTTCTTATTGCTCAATGGACTGGGAATCCTGTATCTCAAGAAGGGCAGCGGATACATGACGCAGGAGAGATTTTTAGACTATAGTATTATCCTGGGTGTGGCTTTGCTTGCCACTTCTCCCATGATGCAGACATATCTATATGATGGGGATGATCTGTGTTATCATCTGGCCAGACTGGAAGGACTCAAAGACGGAATTTTGGACGGTCAGATTCCGGTGAATATTTTGCCTGACGGACTTCGGGGGAATGGTTATTTAAATGCCATGTATCCCTATCTGTTCCTGTATATAGGGGCCTTTTTGCGTATCTGCAGGGTATCATTGGCGTTATCCTACAAAGTGATAGTGTTCCTTGCGAATTTAGGATCGGCAGCCTGTGCATATGTGGCTATGAAATCTATGATAAAATCAAGACGCAGTGTGATACTGGCAGTGGTCTTATATACATTGATGCCTTATCGTTTTACAAATATTTTTTCCAGGGGGGATTTGGGGGAGACACTGGCATTGATCTTCTGGCCGCTTGTGATTGCCGGTCTTTATCATGTGATCATGGGTGACCGTAAGAAGTGGTATTATCTGGTGATTGGCTTTGGCGGCGCGCTGCAGAGTCATATTTTGAGTGCGGCGTTTGTGGCAGCAGTGTGCGTCATCACAGCGCTTATGTACTGTGGACCTATCCTGCGGGAGAAAAGATATCAGGAAATCGGCAAGGCTGCCGGACTTTCCATTCTCTTGAATGCATGGTATCTGGCACCCTTTCTGTATTATTATTTTTGTGAAAATATAGCTAAGGATGTTCTGCGTTGGAGCGGATATTTTGAACAGTCTATCAATCCCTCTAACCTGACCCAGACCCTGAGTCTTTACAATAAACAGTATTTTTCACTGGGCCTGGCGTTGTTTGGATGTATCGGGATTGGGTTTGTCTATCTTGTGTATGAACGGCGGGGACGGATGACGAAACAGGAAGGGTTCCTGCTGTATTTGCTGGTATTGGGTGTTGTGCTTACGATTATGATAACGGGATATTTTCCGAACCGGGTCTTATTGGAAAATGCGGTGTTTGAAAATATAGCGACGATGCTGCAGTTTCCCTGGAGATTTTTGGGACCGGCATCAACATGTTTTGTCTTTGTAGGTGCCATCGGCCTGTCTCAATCCGAAATCCTGAAACCATACCGTAATTATGTGTTTGCCTTGCTGGTCGGACTGAATCTGCTGGTAATCGTGTCCGTGCCGGCAGACAATAATCATATGCCTTACGATAACGCACAGGCGGTGGCGTCGAAAGGACATGAGAGTAAGCTGATTACGAATATCGGAATATTTTATCCTCATGAGTGGCGCCTTGATGGGGCTTCAGATGATAAACTGGCTACCAGTGTGGTGGTTTCTGATATGAATTATGTGACAGTCAGGGATTATCAGAAAAAGGGAACGAAGGCGGCAGTGGCTTACACGGCGACGGCACCGGATTGTTATCTTGAACTGCCCGTCCTTAGTTATCATGGTTATCGTGCCTGTGATGAAAACGGCAATGCAGTGCAGATCAGACGAGGGAACGGCGCCCGGATGCGCTTTATGGTGCAGGGAGATGGTGTGGAACATAGAATCTATGTGCGGTATGGTCCTGTAGCTGGATTTGTCATCGCAAATCTGGTTTCTGCGCTGACCATTGCAGGCTGCATCTGGTATTTTGTCCGCAGATGGAAAGGCAGAGAAAAGGTCGAAGAGGAACCTGCGTGTACAACGTAAAATGTGTTTGTAAAAGGTTAAGAGGAAAGCAGTGCTTTTGCAATTCTTTCGGCACCGCAGCCATCCAGAAAAGCTCTCATGTTATGGGAGCTTTTTTGACGTATCTCTGCATTTTCTGACATATATGTCAGAAAATGCAATATGTTGCATATTACAGAATCAGGGAGAGGATTTCTAAAGCAGTCTGTCATTGTGTTGGCAGAAGCAGCGTTCTGCTGATTGATGATTTGCCCAGGGCGAATGTCACCGGCACAGGGAATGAGTTCTTTGGCGGCATACGTTTCCACGGCGGTGCGCTGGTTTTCTGCCATCAGATAGCTGATTGTGGGCACTCCCACGGCGCAGAGTTCGGCCAATGTGGTGCCGCCGGCAGAAACGGCCATGTCGCAGGAAGCCATAAGAGAAGCCATATCAGAAACGTTTTCGTAGATATGGATATGGGAAATTTTCTCTTCCAGAGCAAGCAGCCTGTCGTAGTGGGTGTTTGCCTTGCTGGTAACGATATGATATTGCAGGGCCTGCAGCTTGTCCGTGTCTAACTGTGTGGTGAAAAGAGAATCTGACAGTGCAGGCCTGTTGCCGGAACAGTTTGGAGCATCATAAATCCAGTAAAGCAGATATTCTGCCATGCCATAGGAATCCGTGCCGCCTGTGGAGAGGAGCACATGTTCGGCTTTCGGACGAACATTGTAGGAAGGAGCCTGGAACTGTGCCCGCAGAGGAGTATACTGTGCTCCTAATAATTTCTGACCTGACGCAGCATAACAGGGAGAATCCGAATCTGTGTCATAATTGATAAGCAGGTCCACGGGGCAGTCAAAGCTTCTCAGGTCGTCCAGATAGGCGATTTTACAGTATGCGGACAGTGCATGAAAGTAGCTGGGAGAAGCGTGGTAAGAGTCCACAAAGAGCCAGGGCTTTGCACAAGTAAGATAAGGAGAGTGCTTTTGGCCGTCGGCCTTCCTGCCTGTGATATGAGAAAGCAAATCCGGTATTTCCGCTTCCATGCGGCGGTAATCGCTGTTCAGAGAGAAAACTGAAAATTCCCCTGGCTTTTCAAAACGAGCTTCTAAAAGAGAGCGGCTTTCATCATCGGAAACAATGAAAGAAACTTGAACAGACTTATCTTGCAGCCTGCCAGTCTGTGTACAGGCACGTGCAATTGTAAGACAACGCATGATATGCCCTGTGGCGATAGTGCTGTTTGCGTCTGCTCTGAAATAAATTTCTGTCATGATGTATACGCTCCTTTTATATAATGGGGATTTCACACTTTACCTGGAGGTGAGTCTGTTAAGCATAGTCTGCCGAAGTTGTGTTGTTCATATGTAGTATATAGATTTTTGCAGGAAAACGCAAATATATTGGCATTATGGCAAAGTGCACAATACAATATCTTGTGGTTCCATGTAAATTATTTGTTGAAATATCAATAGTGTGTAA
The DNA here is from genome assembly GCA_910577735.1 of uncultured Lachnospiraceae bacterium. GTDB lineage: Bacteria > Bacillota > Clostridia > Lachnospirales > Lachnospiraceae > UBA3282. Next base: position 151,466 of record CAJTOO010000007.1, on the reverse strand, counting down.
ACAAATTACCACAAAATATCAAAGGTGATATTGGATGCGTAATATAAAATTTCTACATCTTTTAAACTGGAAAAAGTTTGCATTTCGTAAAGCGGAGTGGTATAAGATAAATAATCGGGAACTGAAAATCAGGCGCAGTCTCAACGGAGTTGTGATGAAAGCAGCGCAGAAATGGAGTAAAATATGGATCATGAAGAGTTGTTGTTATCAATAGAAAACATGTTGGAAAGAAAACTGCAAATACATCTGGAACCAATAAAGAAAGATATTGCAGAATTAAAAGTGCGAGTGACTAAATTGGAGGCAGATGTAGCAGAGCTTAAGGCAGATGTAGCAGGCTTAAAGGATGAGGTGTCAGGTCTGGACAGAAGAATGACGAGTATGGAATACAGGTTTGACGTCCTGACCAGAGAGGTAACGCAGCTGAAAGATACAGTTACAGATCTTGTGGGAAGAACTGCGAATCTTGAGAAAGCGTCTGAACGTACGAATTGCAGACTTGACAGTATGGAAAAATGTCTGCAGGAACAGCGGGAGAGTATCAGAAAGATTGAAGTATTACATTTAGAGAATAATCTGATTCCCCGGGTGGCGAATATAGAATCCTGTTATCTGACTACGTTTGAACGCTATAAAGCCTATAATGACAGATTGCCGGAGCTGTTTGCAACGGTATCCAATGTATGCAGGGCGGTGCAGACGCATTCTGAGAAGCTTAAGAAAATTTCATAAGACCAGGGGAAGCGGCAGCATTTGCCGCTTCTCTTCAGTTATCGACAGCGATTGAAAAAAGAAACGGTACAAGGTATAATGTGGAGAAAGAGTTTGCTTCAGGGATTGAAAAACAGCGTTAAAGAAGAAGGAAAAGGTTCTCTTGTGACAAGAAAACGGGGAGGCAGAGCGTATCATGAGTACATCTATAGCTATCATCACAGCCCGGGGCGGCAGTAAAAGGATTCCGCGCAAAAACATAAAGTTATTTTGTGGAAAACCCATTATAGCCTATTCCATAGAGGCAGCGTTACAATCTGGTCTGTTTGAGGAGGTTATGGTTTCTACCGATGACGAGGAGATTGCAGGGATAGCCAGAGAATTTGGAGCCAGTGTGCCTTTCATGCGAAGCAGCGGAAACGCGGGAGATTATGCTTCTACGGATGATGTGCTTTTGGAGGTGCTCACTGCATATAAGGAGCAGGGCAGGGAGTTTGCTTCCTTCTGCTGTCTTTATCCCACTGCGCCTTTTGTAACAGCACAGAAGTTGAAAACAGCCATGGAACTTTTGAAAGCAGCGGATTCTGTGATGCCGGTGGTAGCCTTTTCTTTTCCGCCTCAGCGTTGTATGGTGATCAATGAGGCAGGGGAACTGCAGATGAAATGGCCAGAGCATGCTAAGACCAGATCCCAGGATCTGGAGCCCTATTATCACGATTGCGGACAGTTTTATTGCTGTCGGACAGCTCCCTTTTTACAGTATGGTACCACGGATCTTCCGGGGATGCTGCCAATGATTATGAGTGAGCTTGAGGTGCAGGATATTGATAACCCGGATGATTGGGCAATTGCTGAGTTAAAGTATCAGCAGATGATAAAGAACAGTTTCCTGGATGAGTGCTAAGGAAGCGTAATACAAAGCATATTGTGGAAGGAAAGGATGCTTATGTCAGAGAGCCTGTGTCAGGAAGATATTGTCGAAAGAGCAATATATTTAACGATTAGACGATTGACATTGACAGGACATGCAGCATGATGGAACAGGGATATGAGAAAAGAATTTAAGATAGAAAACAGAGTTATTGGGCATGCACACCCTTGTTTTTGTGTGGCAGAAATGTCCGGAAACCATCTGCAGGATTATGGCAGGGCAGTGGAAATTATGCATGCAGCCAAAGAAGCGGGAGCGGATGCCGTCAAATTGCAGACCTATACGGCAGACAGTTTATCTGTGGATAGTGATCGGGAATGTTTTCAGATTCACGGCGGCCTCTGGGATGGCATGACTGAGTATCAGCTTTATCAGGAAGCTTATACGCCCTGGGACTGGCAGCCCAAGCTGCAGGAAGTGGCAAAGAAGCTAGGGCTGATATGTTTTTCGTCTCCCTTTGACCACGCGGCAGTGGATTTCATGGCGGCTCACCAAATGCCGGCCTATAAGATTGCTTCTTATGAGATTAATGATATACCGTTGATTCGTAAGGTGGCAGCGCTTCATAAGCCTGTGATTTTTGCCACAGGAGTTGCCTATGCACAGGATATTGAGAGAGCTTTACAGGTTTGTAAAGAAGAAGGCAATGAGGAGATTATACTCTTAAAATGTGTGTCAGCCTATCCTACCCCTTATGAAGAGATTAACCTGAATATGATTCCTGCGCTGGCTGAGACTTATGATTGTCTGGTGGGGCTTTCGGATCATTCCATGGGGAGTGTGGTACCGGTGGCATCGATTCCGCTGGGCGTAAAGATGGTAGAGAAACATCTCACACTGCGCCGGGCTGACGGCGGGCCGGATGGGGCTTTTTCCATGGAACCGCAGGAGTTTAAAGAGATGGTGGACCATATAAGAATTGTGGAAAAGGCTCTTGGAAACGCGGAATATAAGCTGACCAGGAAGCAGGAACAGGAACACAACGGGTCACGTTCCCTCTTTGTGGTAAAAGATATAAAGGCGGGTGAAAAGATTACGCCGGAAAATGTACGATCCATCCGGCCCCATGCAGGACTTCATACCATGCACTATGAAGAAGTCCTGGGACAGACAGCGGTTCAGGATATTGAGAAAGGGACGCCTCTTGCCTGGCATATGCTTAGCAAGTGAAGTTGTCTTATTTCTCCAGCATCATTAGATCCGTATATTTCAACATGCAGATACCATCCTCATAAGAGCCCATGGCATCTGCATTTTCTATGCCGGCAAGATTGTTGGCGATAAGTTCTGGAAAATGAATCCCGCAGCAATGGGCGTGAGGATAGCCGCCGCCAAAACGGGGATTGATTTCGGAGATATAATAGGTGCCGTTTACCCGGAAAATATCCATATCGATGGGGCCGGATAATTCCAGGGTGGCCGCCGTATTGAGAATTAACTGAAACAGGGTATTGTCCTTATAGGACACAGATTTCTCAGTCTCTCCGGCCCGCATCCGCAGCTTCTTTTTGACAAACAGGGAAACGGGCTTGCGGGTGAGCATGTCCACATACATATCGGCGCCGAATTCTTCTCCCTGTGCATAATCTTGTATGATATAATTTTCATCTGCATACTTACAGAGGGCTTCTAAAAGTTCCAGATGTTCCACCTTTTGAGTACCAATACTGCCGCAGCCTCTGGTGGGCTTGAGAAAAACGGGAAGGTTCATGTGTCCGGCTTTTCTTTCTTTCACAAACCTCTGGAAGCTGTCACAGCTTGTGAGGGCAGGCAGGTTATGTTTCATCAGATGTTCATAAAAGGCATATTTATCACGGCATAATTCCACAGCAGACAGCGCCGATACCACAGGAGTAACCCCCATATCTGCAAACAGATGCCGATGGGATGCAATCAGGGTCAGTTCATCTTCCTGTAGGGGAAGGACAGCGTGGATGGATTCTTTATGGCAGATATCCAGTATGGTATCCAGATAATCCGGTTCTGTCATGCGGGGAACCAGATAGTGGGCGTCTGTTTCATACAGCGCGGGAGCGTAAGGGCTGCAGTCCGTACCGACAACCCGCTTAAATCCACTGTCAGGTTCTTTAAAGTAACGCACCAGCAGGTTTCTGGTGCCGCAGCTTAGGATCAAGATGTTCATAATGTTTTGGAACCCTTTCTGTCAACTTATAACGGCAGGTTGTCATCCATCATACTGCCCTGCACATAATCTTCCGGCGTCCATTTCCGGCGTACCAGCGTCATCTGCGCTCCGTTTCGTACATAGACGGCAGGAAAATATTGAATAAAGAGCGGATTTAAACTCATGGTGTAACCGCCCACATTCTCATAGATGATACGGTCACCGGGTACCAGCTCGGGTTGGTCTGTATGGGTGAAAAGCCGGTCAACCTCCATGCAGGTGAAACCGCTGACAATCTGACGTTCCATAAGAGGCCGGTTTTTGGTATAGTCTGCATTATATTCCAGATGGAACAGATGGGAAGCTTTGATCATGGTGGGGTCAATATTAAAGCGGCTGCCATCTGTCATCAGATAGCGGCTGCCCTTGATATCCCGGGTGTCAAATACGCTGGTCACAAAGGTGGTGCATTTTGAGATCAGGGAAATGCCTGGCTCCACGATCAGTCTGGTCTGTTCCGGGGAAAAACATTTGCGCAGCTCCTTTGCTATGACCGGAAAATAATCAGGGTATTCCGGTCTGCCTTCCATACCGCCGCAATATCCGCCGCCCAGATCCACATAGTCTAAAGTAAAGTCAAATTCCTCCTGCAGACGGCAGGCCATCCGGGCAATGGCACGGAAAATATCCACACTGCGCGTCTTACTGCTGGAATGAAGATGCAGACCGGCAATCTGTACGTTGGGCAGACTGCGGAGATTCTCTACTGCCTCGGCGAACCGGCCTGTTTCGTAACAGAAACCAAACCGTCCGCTGGTTTCCCCCATTGTGGTTTCGCCGGGGCACATTTTTTCCAGATCGAAATTGGCACGGACGCCGACTTTGAAAGTTTTATCAGGAAAAGAATTAACTAACTCAGTCAACCATTTGATTTCCTGACGGGAATCCAGGTTCACGCAGCCTTCTGCAAGCAGTACATTGCAGAAAGATTTTTGGCTTTTGTAGGGACCGTTATATATGATTTCGCAATCGGTATATCCCAGATGCCGGGCTAACAGGTATTCGTCTTCCGATACCACCTCTGCATAGGCGCCGTTTCTTTTCACGAAGGAGACGAGCCAGGGCAGGGAGTTGGTCTTGAAAGAGTAGCCGATCAGGTAATTGGGCCAGTTCTGGGCCAGGGAATCCGTGAGCATATGATAATAACGCTGTAAAATGGGTTCGTCTATCACGAAATAAGGGGTCTGTAATTGTGTGGTCATAGGGCCAGCCTTTCCGCTAAAATGAGTTAGGGTAGATTCGTATTACTGCTCTCATCTTACCCTATTTTACAGAGGGTGGCAAGGGAGGATGGGAAAGATCAAAAGAATTTGAGAATAAATGGATTGTATGGTATGCTGTAAGAAAATGTGTGGCTGGCAGAACGCCTGCCTGAAATGTATGATCGGGATATGTCCGGACTTGTAAATTGTACGCGGGGATAAGGAGCGCTGTTGTTAAAATGAAAGAAAGAATCTATGTATGTCATACTTTTTATCATGTATATGTAGCCTGCCTGAAAGAGCTGGCACTGCCGGTGGAAAAGCAGGGCAATGCCACGCTGGTCTTAAGTACTATGTCCAATCCCTTTGGGAATCTGGATGAGCGTGCCGGGAAGTGTCCTCTTTTTGAGGAAGTGGTGATGTTTGATGAGAAGGAAGACGTGTTTTTCCCGGAACTTAAGAAATACCATACAGACCGGGGAAACATTATCTTAAATATGCTTGCCAGAATCAAGTACACCAAACTGCTTGGCAGATTCCAGGAACCCTATGTGCCTGTTGATTTTAAACAGTATAAGGACATCTATGTGTTTTGTGATTCCGACCCCATCGGTTATTATCTGAGCTATAAGAAAATCCCCTATCACGCCGTGGAAGACGGACTCAATTGTATCCAATATTATGATACGGCGCGCTATGACAACAGGGGACATTTCGGCCTGAAAGCTTTCCTGGCGGCGCAAAATCTGATTTTTATTCAGAATGGTTATGGGAAATATTGTCTGGATATGGAAGTGAATGATATCAGCGTGCTCACCTATCCTTGTAAGAAATATATTGAAGTCCCGCGGGCAAAACTGGTAGAAAGGCTGACCCAGAAAGATAAGGACATTCTGGTGCGTCTGTTTATCGAGGATCTGGACAGGCTGACAGAGCAGCTTGCACAGGGGGCGGAACAGAAAGTTCTGGTATTGTCGGAGCCCTTGTGTGATCTGGAAGTGCGCAAACAGATTTTTACGGACATCATAGAGGCGTATGGGGTTGTTGACGGTAAACGTGCGCAGATTCTGATCAAACCCCATCCGCGGGATGTACTGGATTATGAAAAGGAATTTCCGGAACATATTGTGCTCACCGGCAGATTTCCCATGGAAATATTGAATTATATTCCGAACCTGTCTTTCAGAAGAGTGGTCTCAGTATTTACGGTTCCCAACGGCATTATGTTTGCCAAAGAGGTGGTGTTCCTGGGAGAGGATTTCATGGATAAGTATGAGGCCCCCGAGCTGCACAGGCAGAATGAATTTATTTAAATCTGCGTCTGATGTCTGCCTGTGGTAATGGATGCAGAGTCAGCACGTCGTGTCTCAAGAATTGCGTTGCAATTCTTGCTGAAATAGCGTAGGATAACAGCATCAGTGAAATAATACGTTCTTCCGGTTGTGCTAAGATAGAACGTGCGGTGTCATGGCAGTAAGCGGCCCTGACATGAAGGAGCGGAAAAGGAAATAAGATATGTTGAAGATTTTAAAGAAAATGAATCTTCTGTTAGATCAGAAACAGAAGCGGACCATGCTGGGACTTATTGTCATGATGTTGTTTGGCGGTGTACTGGAAAGTCTGGGAATATCCATGCTGGTGCCCATTGTCACGGTGGTGATGGATCCTGTGGCGGTGCAGGAGAGCGAACTTCTCTCCGCTGTATATGAGATGCTTGGCATGGAGAGCAGCGTGCAGTTTGCCATGTTTTTGCTCCTGGCCTTTGTAGGGATGACAGTGTTAAAGAATATCTATCTCTTCTGCCAGCAGAAAGTGCAGCTTAAGTTTGTATATACCAACCAGTTCGCAACCTCGCGCCGCATGATGATAAATTTCATGCAGCGTCCTTATGAGTATTATTTAAATGCGGATACTTCTGTGATACAGCGAAATATCACATCTGATGTCAATAATATGTATGGACTGATTTTAAGCTGTCTGCAGTTATTCAGTGAGGCCATTGTATTTATCTGTCTGGTGGCAGCGCTCTTTATCTATTCGGATGCAGTGATGATCATGTTTGTGGCGGCTTTGATGGTGGCGCTTCTCTTTATCATCAAAAAGGTCTTAAAGCCGATCATGACCAAAGCAGGACAGGATAATCAGGATTATTACAGCGGGCTTTATAAGTGGATCGAACAGTCTGTGATGGGCATCAAGGAAATTAAGATTGCCAATAAAGAAAATTACTTTATCAATGCTTATGCAAAGTGCGGTGAGGGGTATGTCAATTCCGTACAGAAATACAATCTGTTTAATGCCACGCCAAGACTTTTGATTGAGACAGTGTGTATCGGGGGAATGGTTGGATATTTTGTGATCACGCTTGGTCAGGGAACGCAGATCAAGGAGCTGGTGCCACAGCTGACGGCGCTGGCGGCTGCAGCCATGCGGCTTTTGCCCAGTGTGAACAGAATCAATAACTATCAGACGTCTATTTCTTACTTCGAACCTTTCTTCATGGGTGTCAGTGACAATCTGCAGGAAGAGATTCATGACGGCACAGTGACCTATGATGCGGCAGTGTACCGGCAGAAGAAAGAGGTGGAAAAGCTGGAAGTTACCAGAGAAATCCGGCTTGAGAATATTACGTATAAGTATCCTAACACCAATGTGCTTATTTTTGACCATGCGGATATGAATATACCCATTGGCAGTTCTGTGGGAATTGTGGGAACCACTGGGGCCGGCAAGTCCACGATTGTGGATATTCTGCTGGGGCTTTTGCAGATTGAAGAGGGCAGCATACTGGCAGATGGGCAGGATGTCAGAGAACATTATGCGTCCTGGCTGAAAAATGTCGGCTATATTCCCCAGACTGTCTTTATGATTGACGATTCCATCCGTAAGAATGTGGCATTTGGTTATCCGGAGGAAGAGATTGATGATGAGAAGGTATGGCGGGCGCTGGAGGAGGCCCAGCTTGACACTTTCGTGAGAGGCTTGCCGGAGGGGCTTGATACCAGCATCGGTGAGCGGGGAATCCGTATTTCCGGCGGGCAAAGACAGCGTATCAGCATTGCCAGGGCGCTCTTTGAGGATCCGGAGGTGCTGGTATTAGATGAGGCGACTTCTGCACTTGATAATGAGACAGAGGCAGCAATCATGGATTCCATTAACAGGCTGCATGGTAAAAAGACGCTGATCATCATAGCACACAGATTGCAGACCATTGAAAAGTGTGATATGGTGTACCGGGTGGAAGAGGGAAAGATATCCAGGGTGCGTGAGGCGAAAGGAAAATAAATATGAAAAAATTATGGGATTTTGGCTGGGATATGTACAGGAAGCATGAAGAGGGGATCAATTATCTGATTTTTGGTTTTCTGGCTTTTGTTCTGAACTATATCTTATATTTCGCGTTTGCGGATACCATGCAGATGCATTATATGGCAGCGACGGTGCTGTCCTGGGTTCTGACGGTGGTGTTTGCTTATTGGACCAACAGAAGCTTTGTCTTTAAGAGTCAGAACAAGGACAGGCAGTCCATCTGGAAAGAGTTTGTGTCTTTCATTGGTGCGAGGGTGGCCACAGAAGTGCTGGAAGTGGCGCTGATGTATCTGCTGGTGGATTGTGCAGGCGTTAACGATAAGGTTTCCAAGCTGATTTGTCAGACCCTGGTCATCCTGGCGAATTATGTGTTGAGTAAACTTTGGATCTTTAAGAGTAAAAAGGACCCTGGTTCCATAGAGGGCGGGGAATGAGGAACAGACATATGAAGGGAAGGCGACAGGCCAATTTTGAATTGCTGCGTATTGTGGCGATGTTTATGATCATCGCACTCCACTATCTGGTGAAGGGCGGGATTGCTGTGCCTTTTGCAGAAAGTGACAATAGTGTCAATTGTGTTGCGTGGCTGATTGAGGCGTTCTGTATCGTAGCGGTCAATTGTTATGTGCTGATAAGCGGTTATTTTATGCTAGAATCTGCGTGGAAGCCGGGACGGGTAGTATCCCTGCTTTGTCAGGTTCTTTTTTATGCGCTTTTACTTCCCTGCGCACTGATTGTGACCGGAGTGATTTCAGGAAGCGATATGGGCATCTATGATTGGATTGGCTGTGTGCTTCCGATTGAGACAGAGCATTACTGGTTTGCCACATCTTATCTGCTGCTCTATCTGTTTGCACCCTTTCTGGCAGAAGGAGTCCGTCAGATGGAAAAGCGCAGGCTGCAGATGGTATTGGGACTTCTCTTGTGTTTCTTTTCATTGGGAAAGACAATCGTTCCGGTGTCCCTGACAACAGATCAGTATGGATATAGTTTCGGGTGGTTCTTGTGTTTGTTTGTGACTGCAGGCTATATCAGAAAGTACGGTATCTCCTGGCTGGAAAAGAAGTCCCATGCGTTTGCTTTGTATGTGCTGTCCTGCCTGATGATCTGGGGACTGTCGTTTGTGTCACATAGGATGGCGGGCAGGATGGATGCCTTTTCCTATTATGAGAATATGCCCTATACGTATAATCATCTGTTCTGCCTGACAGGGGCAGTGGCGCTGTTTCATGTGTTCAAAAACTGTGCGGTAAAGGAAGGGCAGACGGCGGATGTGATTTGCATGCTTGCGCCGTATACATTTGGGGTGTATCTTCTGCATGAACATGTTCTGGTGCGTTATGAGTGGATGAAATGGCTTAAGGTGGAACAGGTGGCAGGCACCTGGCGTTTCCTGCCGCATTTGCTTGGGTGCGTGCTCCTGGTGTATGCAGTGGGGACTGTGATAGACATGGGGAGGGCCAGACTGTTTCGGGCGGCGGCTTCCTGGTTTAAAAAATCGTGATACGTAAAGGAAGAACAGGAGAGGGAATATGGCACAGATAAGAGGAATATATGAAAAATATCATAAGCCGATAGAGAATATTTTATTTCCCCTTGTGCTGGTTCTGTATCCGCTTCTTCATATAAACCAGGGTATGGATGTGTCGGACACCACGTACAGCCTGTCCAATTTTCAGTATTTCGGACAGATGAACGGCACCTGGATGGTGGCTACTTTTCTGGCAAATGCAGCAGGAAATCTGCTGATGCACCTGCCCTTTGGAGCTACGTTTCTGGGAATGAATTTCTATACGGCATTGATACAGACGGTTATTGCGGTGACGGCATATTTTGTGCTGCGAAGAAGAATACCGGCGCCTCTTGTGATGCTGGGTGAGTTCCTGGCACTGGGGCTTTGCTGGTGCCCGTCTGTGATTTTATATAATTATCTCACGTATTTGCTGTTGACGGCAGCTATCTTGCTGTTATATGCGGGAATCATGAGTCCATGTGAGAGAAAACGCAGATGGTATTTTATGGCGGCAGGAATCAGTCTGGGGGCGAATGTGGCTGTGCGTATGCCCAATGTGGTACAGGCGGCGCTGATTGCAGCGGTTTGGTACGGGGTGTGGATTATGGGAGGGAACGCAGACCCTGAAAAGACGGTTGCAGGCGGGGACAGCAGATTCTTTCGTTACAGGCTGATAAAGGCCACATTATGGTGTCTTGACGGTTACCTGATCGGTTTTGGGATTCCTTTCCTGGCGATTTGTGTGCGTTACGGCGTGCAGGCTTATCCGGCCATGATACAGACCATGTTTGCCATGACGCAAAAGGCAGAGGATTATAAGCCGGCCTCCATGCTGACAGGTATGTTTGCCGATTATGGGCGGGGATTATTCTGGTTATTATTTGCGGGAATTTGTATGCTGGGGGGATGGCTGCTGTTTGGAGTCCTTGGCCGATTGGCAAAAAGAGATTCTGTCAACAGGGCAGATAACGAATCCTGCAAGGACACAAACCTTTCCCGGGGAATGCTTGTTCTGTATGGGGTATGCGGAAGCTGCTATGTAGCCGTATGGCTCATTCTGCTTCGCTTTTATTGGGGCAGGGGTGTGTTTAGTTTCCGGTATTATGAATACGGAAGCATGTATTACCCGGCGGTTTTTCTGCTGCTATTCTGTATTTTGGCGGCAGTCTGGTGTCTGGTAAGCAAGAAAGTGCAGCGGGAGAAGAAAGTATTTGCGGCCCTGGTTATGTCAGAGATATTTCTGACACCCCTTGGCAGTAACAATGCATTGTATCCGATCATCAACAATCTGTTTCTTGCGGTGCCGTTTCTTCTTTGGGTGGCGTATGGCTGGTTTGTGCAGAAAAAGTGTGAAAAAGGGATTTGTGCTTTTGTGTGGAAGGCACCGCTTCTGGTTTTACTTGTGTTTGTGTTAGTACAGAGTATGGGTTTTCACATGCATTTTGTATTCCAGGATGGTGTGGCGGGAGAAAAGAGGGACACATTGGTGAAAAGTCCGGCGAAGGCAGCAGGCATGTATACCCATCAGGAGAATGGCGAACTTTTGGAAGAACTTGCTGTTTATGCGTCAGATGCCGGTCTTTCCGGCAGAAAGGTGATATTATACGGGGAGATACCGGGGCTTGGATATCTGCTCGATATGCCGCCGGCGCTGTCTACGTTCTGGCCGGATCTGGATTCCTATCGGATGGTGGAATTTGACCGGGATATGGCACAGGCGGCGTATGAGGCGCAAGCAGGGCAGTCCGGGCCGGTCATCATTTTGTCATCTCCCACAGCGGCTTATCTAAGCGAGGATGCTGAGGCCATGAACTGGTTTGGCGTTGATCTTAAGAAAATGAAGGGGGATGAAAAGCTGCAGAAGCTTGGAATGTTTATGAGGGCACATGGGTATGTGGAAAAATTCTCAAATGCCAGATATGTGGTGTATGACACAGCCCCAACCTTGCGGAATGGTTCTTAACTGTGATACAATGAGCGTTGGTAAATACGGTGTATTATGAAATACAGACAGTAGTGTTTATTAAGTGCTTCTGCCAGAGGCAGACAGCAAAGCAATAGAGAAAAGAGGAAAACATGATTCACTTTAATGTACCGCCCTTTACGGGAAAAGAGTTTGCATATATAAGACAGGCTGTGGAGAATGAGAAGATCTGCGGTGACGGTCCCTTTACCAGAAAATGTAATGAGTGGATTGAGAATAAGACAGGCACGGCGAAATGTCTGCTTACCACATCCTGCACCCATGCAACGGAACTGGCAGCCCTGCTTCTTGCTATTCAGCCGGGAGATGAGGTTATCATGCCTTCTTATACCTTCGTATCCACCGCCAACGCCTTTGTGCTGCGGGGTGCGACTGCGGTTTTCGTGGATATCAGGCCGGATACTATGAATATGGATGAGACGCTGATCGAAGAGGCCGTTACAAAACGGACGAAAGCCATCGCACCGGTTCACTATGCGGGGGTGGGCTGTGAGATGGATACCATCATGGATATTGCAGCACGCCATCATCTGAAAGTGGTGGAAGATGCGGCGCAGGGAATCATGGCGGATTATAAAGGGAAGCCGCTTGGCACATTCGGGGAATTTGGCTGTTTTAGCTTTCATGAGACCAAGAACTTCAGCATGGGTGAAGGCGGTGCGCTTTTAATCCGGGATGAGAAAGACATCCTCAATGCGGAAATCTTCCGGGAAAAGGGGACGGACCGGAGCCAGTATTTCCGCGGGCAGGTGGACAAGTACCGCTGGCAGAATTACGGATCTTCTTATCTGCCAAGCGATATGAACGCGGCGTATCTCTATGCTCAGTTAGAGCTGGCACAGGAGATTACACAGGCCAGACTGGACCGCTGGCAGGAATATTGGGAGCAGCTTACACCCCTTGCGCAAGCAGGCAAAATAGAACTTCCTTATATCCCCTCCTACTGTACCCACAATGCGCACATGTTCTATATTAAGACGAAGGACATGGAGGAGCGCAGCAGACTGATTGCCTATCTGAAAGAAAAGGATATTCTTTCCGTCTTTCATTATGTACCGCTGCACTCTGCGCCGGCAGGGATTAAGTTTGGCAGGTTCCATGGGGAAGACCGTTACACCACGAAGGAGAGTGAACGGATTTTGCGTCTGCCGATGTTCTATACACTGACAGCAGACCAGGTGGAGTATATCACTGATCAAGTAAAAGCCTTTTATGATCTGATATAGGAAATTCTGCTGGTATATCCGAGTCTGCCAAGCGGATTACGTAATCAGGTTTGTCTGCAGTAAAAAGAGCAGAGTCTTATATTGGAGTAATAATAGGAGTATATGCGTCCTGTGATGATACAGAAATTATATAGAAAATATGAGAACGGCATATGGGCGGGCATCATCATAATCATCAATGTGATACTTCTTGGAATCTGTTTCGACATCTATTATGATTTAAATGATGATACGATGATGAAAGATATCATGGCAGGCGTCTACAGCGGTGTGCCGGACGGACATAATATGCAGACACTTTACGTTCTGGGAGCTTTCATCAGTCTGTGTTACCGGCTGTGTCGGACGGTTCCCTGGTATGGCTTGTTTTTGTGTCTGTGCCAGTTTGGATGCTTTTATCTGGCAGGGACAAGACTTTGCAGTCTGACTGGAAAAAAAGCGGGCAAACTGGGAATGATGGCTCTGTTATCGCTGTTTTTGTGGGCAGTTTGTCTACAGCATCTGGTGAACGTTCAGTACACCATTACCTGTGCCATTATGTCTGCTGCGGCAATCTTTTTGTTTGTGACGACACCCCGGGGAATCAGCACGCGGCAGTTCATCCTGAAAAATATTCCTTCTATGGCATTGGTGATTCTGGCTTATCAGCTGCGTACGGAAATGCTCCTTTTGACTTTCCCGTTTATCGGCATGGCGGGTATCGTGAGATGGTCGGAAGAGGAGAGGATTTTTACCGGAGAAAACTGGAAGAAATACGGTACAGTGCTGGGAATCATGCTGGCGGGGATGCTGGTATCCAGAGGGGTGGATTTCCTGGCTTATGGCAGTGAGGAATGGAGGGCGTTTCAGGATTTCTTTCATGCCAGAACGTCTGTCTACGACTTCTATCCGGATGTATTGACACAGGATGTTTATGGAGACGGTCTGTCAGAGATTGGCGTTTCTCAGACACAGCAGATGCTGCTTCAGAATTATAACTTTGGACTGGATGAGAATATTGACAGCCAGATGCTTGAGGGAATTGCAGAGTATGCGGCCAAAGCTGTGGGCGGTACAAGAGATTGGGGAACCTTTTGTAAAGAGAGGATAGGATTCTATATATACCGGACGCTTCACGGAGAGGATGCGCCCTATAATATTCTGGTGCTGTGGGCGTACGCGGCAGTGTTTCTGGCGGGCGTTCTTTCGGTACGGGCAGATAGCAGGAAAAGATGGGGGAGCGGCTGGGCCTTTCTGTGGCAGCTTGCTCTTATGGCTGTTATGCGAAGCGCAGTCTGGATGTTTATCCTGATGCGGGGGCGCGATCCGGAGCGGATCACACATTCGCTGTATCTGGTGGAGTTTGTTTTACTTGCGGCGATGCTGCTGCAGAGGGGTTCTCTTGTCCGGCGCAGAAAAGGCGTTATCCGGGCAATGGTGATTCTGCTTGCGGTGATGCAGGCGGGGAGCCTCGGGGGCAGTATCAGGCTGGTGCAGGAAGATCAGGCACTGCGGGCACAAGTCAATCAGGATTGGCAGGCTATAGACAGATACTGCAGGGAACGTGAAGACAATTTCTATTTTGAGGATGTCTATTCCACGGTGGCTTTTTCCCAGAAGATATTTGCCCCTTCCGGGAACAGGTATGCCAATTATGATATCCTGGGAGGCTGGATGTCCAAGAGTCCGCTTTACAGGGAAAAGATTGCCGTCTATCATATTCGCGAGGCAGATACGGCGCTTCTTGATATGGAGAATGTTTATATGGTGGTTTCCAATGAGGAGGCAGATGCATTTGACTGGCTGACAGCCCACTATGCACAGAAGGGTATTTTGGTTCAGGTGCAGCAAAGTGACAGCATCAATGATAATTACAGCGTGTATCAAATCGTAAGAATCGGTGAAAAGGAAAGTGTGAATCAAGCAGACAGGATGAAATAGATGAACAGACAGCAGATACATTTACGGCTTATGACAGAGGCAGATACTTCTAAAATCGTCGCCTGGCGCAACAAAGAGTTTGTCAGGAACAATTTTATATACCAGGAACTTTTCACCAAGGAGGGACACCGTACCTGGATGCGGGAGCAGGTAGAGCCGGGGCACGTGGTGCAGTTTATTATCTGTCTTGCAGATGGCAGAGAGATTGGCAGTGTCTATTTCCGGGATATCGACAGGACGGCACATACCGCGGAGTATGGTATTTTTATAGGGGAAGAAGATGCCCTGGGATGCGGTTATGGCTCTCAGACGGCGAAACTTGCCCTGGGATATGCCTTTGAGACGTTACAGCTGCAAAAGGTATTTCTGCGTTTCCTGGAAGGGAATGTGGGGGCGCGTAAAAGTTATGAGAATGCGGGTTTTCGCATGATAGAGAATAAAAGGGATACAGTTTTCCTGCAACAGGGAGAGCTGCAGGTTTTCTTTATGGAAATTGACCGTGAAAACTGGATGAAAAGTAAGGAAGTTGAAGAATCGTGGGCATCAATGCTCCGGAATGAGGATTAGAATGACTAAACTTGTAAGCTTTGTGATACCCTGCTATCGTTCAGAGCAGACGATCGGTAAGGTAGTGGAAGAGATTAACAGAACCATGAAGTCGCTGACACAGTACCGCTACGAAATCGTCCTGATCAATGATGCATCGCCGGATGGCACCTTCGAGACGATACGAAAGCTCTGTGCGGGGCAGAAAAATATCTGTGGTGTGAATCTGGCTAAGAACTTTGGACAGCATGCGGCCCTGATGGCGGGTTTTCAGTATACCAAGGGGGATATTGTAGTGTGTCTGGATGACGATGGACAGACACCTGCGGACGAGGCGGGGAAACTGCTTGCAGAAATTGAGGCTGGGACGGATGTGGTGTATGCCAGATATTCCCATAAGCAACATTCAGGATTCCGCAACCTGGGCAGTAAAGTGAACGAACTGATGACCCGTGTGATGCTGGGTAAGCCCAGGGAACTTTATATTTCCAGCTATTTTGCTGCAAGACGGTTTGTGGTGGATGAGATTTTGCGCTATGAAAACCCGTTTCCCTATGTGATAGGACTGGTGCTTCGGACCACGAAAAATATCAGCAATGTGGATGTGACGCACAGAGAGCGGATGATTGGTACGTCCGGATATACTTTAGGGAAACTGCTTGGCCTGTGGTTTAACGGTTTCACGGCGTTTAGTATAAAGCCCTTAAGGATTGCCACGGTGATTGGCGTGATTTCCGCCTGCGGCGGTTTTCTGTATGGCATCTATACAATTATTAAGAAACTGCTCATGCCGGCTGTTCCGGTGGGATTCAGTGCCCTGATGGCAGCTGTGGTATTCTTCTGCGGTCTGATTCTGCTGATGCTTGGCATGATTGGTGAATATCTGGGAAGGGTTTATATTTCCATGAACAATTCACCGCAGTATGTAATCAGAGAGAGTATTGATGAACGGAATAAGAATGAAGGTAATGATGAATCATAACAAAAGGATAAATGCCGCCGCGCTTATTCTTGCAACGGCGGCAACATTATGTTTGCCCCAGATTTTACATGGAGAGGAGAATAGTCTGGTTTTCACAAACAGCATCTTTGCCGTGCTCGTGTGGGGGCTTGCTTTCTATACGCTCAGACAGTCCTTGGCGGCGGCCCCTTGGAAGGAGAAGCGGGGTAATCGGATTTCCCTTGTGTTTTCTCTGTCCTTTACAGTGGCAATGCTCTTTGGCGTGCGTCTGGATATGGCGCAGAATGTGGACTTTAAGGATTTGCGCCTGTGGATTTCGCTGCCGGTTTTGACCTTGTTCTTCGCTATATTGATTCGCAGAATGTGGGATTTACTGCATGAAAGAACAGAAAAGGGCGTAAAGAAGACCGTCTCTGATGCGATTATGTGGCCCCTCCAGCAGCGGGAGAACAGAACGGATCTTATCAGTTTTCTTGTCATATTTCTTTGTTGGATTCCGGTATTTCTGGCGGTGTATCCGGGTTTCTTTGTGTATGATGCGCAGGATGAATATGTGCAGGTGGCGACACGGATGTTCTCTACCCATCATCCCCTGGTGCATGTGCTTTTGCTGGGGGGTATGATCTGTGCGGTGCACAAGGTGCTGGGTTCCTATAATATGGGGATTGCATGTTATATTCTGCTACAGATGCTCTGCGTGTCGGGGGGCTTTGCATTTTTATTATCCTATCTCAGAAGAAAAAAGGTATCGCGGGTGGTCTATTTTGCCGGCGTGCTTTATTTTGCCCTTTTTCCGGTTATTGTGATGTTTGCACTCTGCTCGGCGAAGGATGCCCTCTTTACCACGGCCCTGCTCTTGCTGTTGGTCTGTCTGCTGGAAATGGGTCTTGATAGGGCACGCTTTTTTGCCTCAAAGAGATGGATGTTTCTCTTTGTTATAAGCGCGGCAGCGATGATGCTGTTTCGTAATAATGGACTGTATGCATTTGTTCTTATGATTCCTGTTCTGGTATTTTCCCATAAAAGATACCGCGGGCGTGTGCTTTTGTGTGCCGTCTGCGCAGTGGCAGGCTGCCTTCTTATCAACACAGGACTGAAAGCGGTACTGCATGCAGATGACAGTGAAAATCAGGAGATTCTGACAGTGCCAATCCAACAGCTTGCCAGGACCTATAAGTATACGCCGGAAGTGTTTGATGAGGAGGATACGAAGACACTTCATGAGATTTTGCCGGAAGACGCGCTCAGGATGTATAATGCCAGACTTTCTGACCCGGTTAAAGTGCGCTTTGAGAATGAGACATTTCAAAAGGATAAATCGAAATACGCATGGCTGTGGATGAAGATTGGTCTGAGGAAACCGCTGTCCTATTTAAATGCCTGGTGGATGACTTCCTATGGCTTCTGGTATCCGGATGCGGTGGTCAATGTTTATCAGGGGAATTCGGTATTTACATTTACTTACGAGGACAGTTCCTACTTTGGGTACGAGGTGGAGCAGCCGGGAGCAAGGGATAGTAAGATTCCCTGGCTGGACGAGATTTACCGTAAGCTCTCGCTGGAAATCTGGAAGGAGAAAGTGCCGGTATTTTCCATGCTCTTTTCCATGGGCGGGATGTTCTGGCTGTATGCTTTTTGTTTTACCTATTTTGTGTATACAAGAAAGTACCGGATGCTGCTGCCGTTCTTGATGATATTTTTTGTCTGGCTGACGGTGGTCTTGGGGCCTACGTATCTGCCCAGATATGTGCTGATGTTCTGGTTTGGGCTGCCGCTTCTTGCGGGGATGGTGCTGGAGGAGGATAGGATTTATGCTGTTTAATTCAGTTCAGTTTTTGATTTTCTTGCCGATTGTTGCGATACTCTATTATTTGATTCCCAGAAGGGCAAGATGTGTCTGGCTCTTAGTGGCGAGCTACTATTTCTATATGTGCTGGAATCCCAAATATGCGATTCTGATAGCTTTGTCCACCGTAATTACATATGTCAGCGGTATAGGGATAGAGACCTTGTGGAAAAAACATCCGGATAACAGTATTTATGCAAAGTCTGTGGTGGCGGCAAGTTTTGCGGCCAATCTGGGGATCCTGGTGTTCTTCAAATATTTTAACTGGCTGTTAGCCATCGCTGGGACGGCACTTCATATATCCATAGAATCCCCGTTTAGTTTTGTGCTGCCGGTGGGAATCTCTTTCTACACGTTTCAGGCGCTGGGGTATACGGTGGATATTTATCGGGGCAGGGGAAAGGTAAAAGCAGAAAGAAATCTGGTGCTTTATGCTTTGTTTGTATCCTTCTTCCCGCAGTTGGTAGCGGGCCCTATTGAACGATCCGGAAATCTGCTGACGCAGATTGAGCAGGTTAAAGATAAGAAAATGGATTATGGGGAGCTTCGCGATGGCCTGTGTCTTATGTTGTACGGATTCTTTCTAAAACTGGTGATTGCTGACAGGGCAGCGATTGTGGTGGATTATGTGCTGGATGGTTATACGTACTTTGGATTTGTAGAACTGTCGGTGGCTTTTATACTTTTTGCCATTCAGATACTGTGTGACTTTCATGGATATACGGTCATTGCCAGAGGCGCGGCACAGATTTTTGGCATCCGTCTGATGGATAATTTCAGACAGCCATATCTGGCAACGTCCATCAGGGACTTTTGGAGAAGATGGCATATTTCCCTGACGTCCTGGTTTACGGACTATCTGTATATTCCGTTGGGAGGCAGCAGAAAAGGGACTGTGCGCAAGATGCTCAATACGTTGATTGTTTTTCTGGTAAGCGGTTTGTGGCATGGGGCCGGCGGACATTTTGTGATGTGGGGAATCCTGCACGGTATCTATCAGAATCTTTCGATTCTTTTACAGTCAGTGAAGGACAGACTTGGTTTCAAAGATAAAAAGATGAGTTTTGGAATCAGATTGCTAAAAACTGTTTTTACGTTTCTCATTGTGGATGTCGCATGGATTTTTTTCAGGGCAGAATCCATAGGTTTAGCGTTGGCTTATTTGAGACAGATGACAACAGCATATCAAAAGAACTCACTCCTGGATGTTTCCTTTGCCTGGTTTGATTGGTTGATTTTGCTTGTGGCGATTGGCATTATGTTTGCGGTGGATATTTTGCATGAAAAGGGTTATAAAATCCGGCAATGGATTTACAGCACGGATTGCGGCCTTGGTTTTAGGTGGATAATTTATATGACGGCGTTTTGGAGTGTGTTACTGTTCGGTGTATATGGAGTGGCCTATGATGAAAGTCAATTTATTTATTTCCAATTTTAATACATACAGAAAGAAAATATTTTCGATAATCGCACCTGTATTGTTCCTGGCGCTGTTATTGGGGATAAATCGGCTTATGTATTATCTGTTGATGGATGACGCCAAGTCTTATACAAGACTGTCCTTGCATGAAATGTATACACAGGAAGAAAATATTGATGTTTTATTCCTGGGGTCTTCCCATTGCTACAGAGGCGTGGATCCTTCTGTTACAGATGATATATTTGATGCCAACACATTTAACGGCGGGTCTTCTTCACAGTCTTGGGATGGAAGTTATGCGATATTGGTGGAGGCCGGAAAACGAAATGAGTTAAAGAAGGTCTATGTGGAAATGTATTATGGTGTTGCGGGGGAAGTCTATCAGGAAAGGGAACTGCTGACGTCGACCTATCTGATCAGTGATTATATGAGACCGTCTGTGAATAAAGTCAGGTATTTGGTGGAGGGAAGCAGTCCGGATCATTGGATTGATGGTTTCTTTCCGGCAAGAAGATACTGGCAGAAATTGTTTTCACGGGGATATGTGGCAAATATCATAGCCAGTAAACAGACAGATGCTTACAAAAACCATGAATATTGGGGAAATCCTGAGGGAGAGATAGATTATTATGCGGGAAAAGGATACAGGGCATGCAGGGAAGGAATAGAAGATAATGATTTCAGTATAAAGGATGGTCCGAAAACAGTGACTGCCGATATGTTTTCTGCTGATGATAAAAAGTCCATTCAGAGGATCATAGAGTATTGTGAAAAAAATAATATAGAACTTGCCTTCTTTTCCAGTCCTATGCCGTATTATTATGTATTGGCAGCAAAGGATTACGGTTCTTATATTGATCAGGTGAATCAGCTGTTAAAGGAGAGCGGGACGCCATATTATGACTTTAATCTGTGTAAAGAACAATACTTTTCCTATGAATGCAGTCTTTTTCGGGATGTGGATCATTTGAGCGCTGCCGGAGGGGAACGTTTCAGCAGAGTTTTTGCCGAATTTTTTACCGGACAGATTGCGGCAGAGGATTTGTTTTATGATTCTTATGAGGAAAAATGGCAGTCCATGGAGGACAGAGTTTATGGCGTTAACTATTCTGTGACAGAAACGGAGACGGAGAAACAAATCACCTTTGATGTCGTGCAGAAAGGGAATGTGGATTATTTTGTGATCGTTTCTAAAAGGATACCGGGAACGGATGCGTATGAAGAAATGTGCACACTTACGTCTCTGCAAGAAGTCTATGTACCATTGGAAGAAGGAAGACTGCGGATTGAAATTTTCCAGGATGAGAACAGAAGCAGTCTGCTGAACCGGATTTATGTCAAATATTAGTCCAAATATTAGGCTGATATCGCTTAGTTGTAAAAAAAAAACAATCGTGATATACTAGTCAATGATTATTTTGGCGTATCAGGCCAACAGGGCAGAGAAGTTGTAAGCAGTATCATGAGCAAGCTTGTGATATGCATGAGGAATAAAAAATGAATCGAATCATCAACAAAAGACAGGCTGTCTGCGGTACTGTCTGGATCATTATCATATGTATTGCGGTATCTTTGTGGCCGCTTCGCTTGGTCAGGGAGACCGTGGCATCCAGAAGTGACGAACAGGTAGTCATGGAATCTGAGACGGTTTCAGGCGGATCGGCGATACACCAGATGTTTATTGCACAGTTTGATAAACTGCAAAGCATCGATGTATTCCTGACCAGCGGGGAGATTGGGGAAGATTTTAACTTCGTGCTCTATGACGGGGCTATGAATATCATCATGCAGCAGGTCATCAGTACCAAAGATATGAAGGAACTTCCCGGTTATTGTAGGGTACAGATAAATCTGGATCTGGAAGTGGGCAAGGAGTACTATTTCCTGCTGCAAAACATGGAAATGGAATTCCGGGTAGGATATGCGGATACGGCTGTTTCCAATAATCCTTATATCGGGCCTCTGTTCTATAGTGAGATGGGTGATACAGAGCATTGTATGATTGCATCATACAACTATGTGATGCCCCTGCGTAAAACAAAGACCCTTGTGATTGACGGACTGTTGTTATTGCTGGGAATTTTAGTGACATATGTGTCAGGCTGGTATTATGGTAAATATCCGGAGAAGAATACGCTTCTTACAGTGGAAAGGACCATGCGGACGGTACTGAATCCGGTGATTGTCCTTCTGGGAGTGCTGTCCTTCCTTATGATCGGACCCTGTATGACTTTTACCAATGATATTGTGTCCATTGTATTTTATGAAATAGGAGTGCTTTTAGCGGTTCTTCTTGCGCTTTATGCGGTGAACCATGATAAGACAGGGTGTGCTACAGACAGGACGTTTCTGGATGTATTGCAGGAAAAGTGGCAGGGATATCTGCAGGCGGTTATGTTTGCAGGCGCTATCTGGGCCTGCTGTAATTATATGAACGGTCTGTATGAGATTCATCATACAGTGGCATACAGACAGATGTTGATTTTCTTTGCTCTGGCGGTGATTGTGTCCTATACGCGCAGGGAAATTTTTAATCTGGTGAATCTGGTCTATGCGGCAATCGCGGCAGTGGCCGGTTATTTCTATTATCAGAATACGGTGAGACTGATTGAGGATCCGGAAGAACTGGAGATTCTGACAGTCAAGCTGACAGCCTGGGTGGGAATCCTTGCGGGATTTATTATAATAAATACCATCAGGATTCTGATCGGCAGAAAGGTTGGCAGGATATCCGTAGGATATGGAATCCTGGTGGCGCTTTTCTTTGCCCTCATTATTATTTACCGGAATACCAGAGGCTGGCCCATTTATCTGGTATGCGCTTTTGTGCTGTATTATCTGCGAATGGCAGCATGGGATAAAAAGGCGGGATTGTTGCAAAATATAAGTAACGGAATCCTGCTTCATTTTGGTGCCATGGTGGTTTATTGCCTGCTGCACAGGCCTTATATGTATTTTCAATATTACAGATATCCCTTCATCTTTCATACGGTAACCATATCGGCAGTGTACTTGGCACTGGTAGTGTGTGCGGCGATGGTGAAGTTTTTAGATGCCTACAGAAGAAAACCCTCTTTTGCGGGAACCTATAAAGAACTGATTCTGCTTGGCATTTCGGCTTCCTATCTGTTGTTTACGCTTTCCAGGACCGGGTATTTGGCGATTCTGGTAACGGCGGTACTGACGGTTCCTTTGGTATGTCTCTCTATGGAGAACAGGTGGAAGAGGCTTTCGCAGAGCGTGGGGATGATGGCGCTTGCAGCCCTTGTCTGTTTCCCTGTGGTGTTTACGGCTCAGCGTATACTCCCTTCTGTGGCAGCAGAGCCGGAACTTCATGAGATTGAAGAAATTCCTACGGAACTGATGCATGGCAGGGATATGGATTCCTACTATTATATTACGGTAGAGCGTTTTGTTCAGGTATTTCAGATGAAAGTGCTGGGAATTCCGGAAGAAGACTGTTTAAATGCATTCCTGTTTTTCTCTTCGGCTGATGATGTGCCATTGTATACAGAACCATATCTGATGGAGAAGGAGCCGATTCTTTTGGCCTCCACGGAGGATATGGCGGCGGCTGCCGCTCAGGAAGCAGAAAAAGAGGAGCCCTATACAAACGGCAGATTCTATATTTTCAGACAATATTATAATAACCTCAATGCTTTCGGCCATGAGGATATGGGGATTACAGAAGCGGACGGTAATTTCCTTGTGCATGCGCATAATATTTACCTGCAGGTGGCTTATGACCATGGTATTTATGTGGGAATAGTATTCATTCTGTTAGGGGCTGGCAGCCTGATACAATCTTTTCTGTATTTTCGAAAAAGGAAGGATGACACGGTGTGCGCAGCACTGCCCTTTGCCATTCTGGTACTTTTTGCAGTGGCAGGACTGGCAGAGTGGATTTTCCATCCATGTTGTCCGATTGCATATTGTCTGCTTTTGACACTGGCGCCGCTGTTATTTGATATACGGAGAGAAGAAATTTAGGAAACTGGACACAAATATGGAAAAAACGAGAAAACCTTTTAATGTAAAACTGTTTTATAGACGGACCTGTCTGATTATTTATGATATTATCAGTATTGTCCTGGCAAGTTATCTGGCGATATTGGCCCGGTATGAATTTCATGTGGATACCATTCCGCAGTATTTCATGCGTCCCATCGAAATGTTTCTGCCTGTCAATATCCTCCTGACGCTTCTTATCTTTTACTTTTTTCGGCTCTACAGCAGTCTCTGGGCCTTTGCGGGAGAGACAGAATTGCAGAACATTGTGTTGTCCTGTTTGCTGTCTACATTAGTGGATGGCATTGGTATGCAGTTTTTTAAAGCGGCAACGCATCAGGCAGTGCCGAAGAGTTATCATCTCTTCTACATGTTCTTTCTGGTTACCTGTATCTTTGCCAGTAGATTTTCCTATCGTTTTTTCAGAAGTCTGAAACATAAGCAGAAGAATAAAAAGAACCTTATTTCTGTCATGGTAATCGGCGCCGGTGAGGCGGGGAATGTGATCATCAAGGAAATTGTGAACAGTAATTTTTCCACCATGGTCATTAAGTGCGTGATTGACGATGACAAGGGAAAATGGGGCAGATATATTCAGGGCATCAAGGTGGCCGGTGGACGGGATAAGATTGTGGAATGTGCGGACATTTATGATGTGGACGAGATTATCGTGGCGCTTCCTTCTGCCAGCAGGGCTGAGATTAAGGAGATTTTGGAAATCTGTAAAGATACCAACTGCAAGCTTCGTTCCCTGCCGGGTATGTACCAGCTGGTAAACGGCGAGGTCAATGTCAGCAAACTGCGGGCTGTGGAAGTGGAGGATCTGCTGGGCCGGGATCCGATCAGTGTGGATATAGATTCCATTCTTGGTTATGTCCAGGGCAAGGTGATCTTGGTCACCGGGGGCGGCGGCTCCATCGGAAGCGAACTGTGCAGGCAGATTGCGAATCATAAGCCCAAGAAACTGATCATTGTGGATATCTATGAAAATTCGGTTTATGATATACAACAGGAATTGAAACAAAAATATCCCAATTTGGATTTGGTGGTGTTGATTGCCTCTGTGCGAAACACCAACAGGATGAACTTTATTTTCTCTAAATACAGACCTCATATCGTGTATCATGCGGCGGCCCACAAGCATGTCCCCCTGATGGAAGACAGTCCTACCGAGGCGATTAAAAACAATGTGTTTGGTACCTTTAAGACAGCCCAGGCGGCGGCTATGAGCGGTGTACAGCGTTTTGTTATGATATCCACGGACAAGGCGGTGAATCCGACGAACATCATGGGAGCCAGTAAGCGTATCTGTGAGATGATTATACAGACTTTTGATAAGCATTATGACACGGAGTTTGTGGCGGTGCGTTTCGGTAATGTGCTGGGCAGCAACGGCAGTGTGATTCCGCTTTTTAGAAAGCAGATTGCGGCGGGCGGGCCGGTTACGGTTACACATCCGGATATCATCCGGTATTTCATGACCATCCCGGAGGCAGTCTCCTTAGTACTGCAGGCTGGCGCGTATGCCAGGGGCGGGGAAATCTTCGTGCTGGATATGGGGGAACCTGTGAAGATTCTCACACTGGCGGAGAATCTGATCAAGCTTTCCGGTTATCGGGTGGGCGAGGATATCAAGATAGAATTTACGGGACTTCGCCCGGGAGAGAAGCTTTATGAAGAACTGCTGATGGAAGAAGAAGGTATGCGGGATACGGCCAACAAGATGATTCATATCGGCAAACCGATTGAACTGGATGAGCAGGAATTTTTCTGCCAGCTTAAGGAATTAAAGGATGAGTGTCAGGTGGAAAATTCGGACATCAGGCCGTTGATTCGTAAGATTGTGCCTACTTATCATAGCCAAGAATAGTGTGAGAAGTACTTCTAAAGCTCACAGCAAAGGCTGCTTCGCTAAGAAGTACTAAGTCTCACACAGGAGAATGCCGAAAAGCAAGGCATTCTCCGCAGAGATTTGAGATTCCGGCAAGCGGAATCAAGGCGGGTAATGTGAGAAGTACTTCTAAAGCTCACAGCAAAGGCTGTTTCGCTAAGAAGTACTAAGGTTTACACCACATATTTGAAAGGAGTGCAGTTATATGGAGAAGAAGAGGATTTATCTGTCATCTCCCACAACACATGGAGAGGAGCAGGCGTTTGTTAAGGAGGCTTTTGACACCAACTGGGTGGCGCCTTTGGGCCCTCATGTAAATGCCTTTGAGAAAGAGGTGGCAGCGTATACAGGCTGCGGCCATGCGGCGGCTCTGAGCGCAGGCACGGCAGCCATTCATCTGGCGTTGAAACTGTTGCAGGTGGAACAGGAAGATGTGGTGCTTGTACCGGATCTGACTTTCTCAGCAACCTGTAATCCTATCGTCTATGAGAAAGCAAAGCCGGTTTTTATCGATGCGGAGCCGGATACCTGGAATATGTCTCCGGAGGCGCTTGCGCGGGCTTATGAGAAATATCCCAATCCCAAGGCAGTTATTGTGGTACATCTTTATGGCACCCCGGCGAAACTGGATGAGATTATGGCAATCTGTCAGGCCCATGGCACCCCCCTTGTTGAGGATGCGGCAGAATCCCTGGGCAGCACTTATAAAGGGAGGCACACGGGTACCTTTGGCAGATTGGGGATTTATTCTTTTAACGGCAATAAGATTATCACCACTTCCGGGGGCGGTATGTTGGTATCGGCAGACGAGGAAGCCACGAAGCAGGCCACTTTCTTAGCCACCCAGGCCAGGGATCCGGCCAGACATTACCAGCATTCCCAGATTGGGTATAATTATCGTATGAGCAACGTGACAGCCGGCATTGGCAGGGGTCAGCTGCTGCATTTAGAAGAACATAAGGCAGCCAAAAAGGCGATTTATGCACAGTATAAGGAGGCTTTTGCGGATATCCCGGAGATATCCATGAATCCTATGAACCCGGATGGAGATGCTAACAATTGGCTTTCCGGTATGATGATTGACAAGGACTGTGATGTGACGCCGGATATGGTCATGGATGCCTTGGAGCAGCAGGTCAACGCAGAGTGCAGACCGATATGGAAGCCTATGCACTTGCAGCCCGTTTTTGCGGCATATGACTTTTTCCCGCACAACGGGGACGGCAGCAGTGTGGGTGAATATATTTTTGACAGAGGATTGTGTCTGCCCAGTGACATCAAGAATACACCGGAAGATATGGAGCAGATTATCCGTACTGTGCGTGCGTGCTTTGGCAGATAAGGAGCGGGATTATGTATCGAAATGGGGTTAAACGTTTCCTGGATTTCATGCTTTCGCTGATGGGGATTATTGTGCTCAGTCCGGTTCTGTTGGTTTTATGGATTCTGGTACGCGTAAAGCTGGGGAGCCCTGTTCTGTTTCATCAGGAGAGACCGGGCAGATATGAGAAGATCTTTAAGCTATATAAGTTCCGCTCCATGACGGATGAAAGGGATGCAGAGGGCAATCTTCTTCCGGACGAGGTACGGCTTACGAAGTTTGGCCGGATTCTGCGCTCTACCAGCCTGGACGAGCTGCCGGAGCTGTTTAATATCCTGAAAGGCGATATGAGTTTGATTGGGCCAAGACCGTTGTTGGTGAGATATCTGCCTTACTATACGCAAGAGGAGAGGCACCGCCATGATGTGAGACCGGGCCTTACGGGTTTAGCACAGGTGAACGGGCGAAATGCTCTTGGCTGGGAAGACAGGTTTCGTTATGACCTGTATTATGTGGAGCACCTGGGTTTCCTGATGGATCTGAAGATTATCTGTATGACAGCAGGGAAGGTATTGAAACGCTCCGGTACACTCTCCGGGGCCGATCAGACGGTGGCGGATTTTGACGAGTACCGCAAAGGGCAATTAGAGCCAGAGCCTCAAATATGCCCTGATGGTAAGTAAACTGCACTGACATGGGGGAGTAGCATGAAACAGATTGCACTGTTCGAGAGGGGAATCGCGCCTACGCCAATTGTGGAAATGTCGGGCGATTATGGGGAGAATGGTTATTTTATCAAGCGGGAGGATATGATTCCCTTTAGTTTTGGCGGCAATAAGGCACGTAAAGCGGCAGAGTTTTATAAGGAGATTCAGGAAAAGGGAGCGGATGTGGTGATGACTTACGGCAGCAACAGCTCCAATCACTGCCGGATTATTGCCAATATGGCATCAGCCATGGGTCTGGCATGCCATATCATATCCCCGCAGGAGAATCGGGAGATACTCTATAATACGAGACTGGTGGAAGACTTCGGGGCAGTGATTGAGACCTGCCCGGTGACAGAAGTGTCAGAAACGATAGACAGACGGGTAGAGACTTATAGGCGGGAAGGGAAAAATCCCTACTTTATTCTTGGCGGCGGTCATGGAAATCCCGGTACCCGTGCCTGTGTGAATACCTACAGGGAAATTGCTGCTTATGAGGAGCTGACAGGGATTCACTTTGACTATATTTTCCATGCTTCCGGGACAGGAACCACACAGGCAGGACTGGTCAGCGGAAAGCTTATGACAGAGGACGAAAGGCGAAAGACCGGCAAGACGCTCCTGCATCAAAAGATTGTGGGCATCAGCATTGCCAGAAACGAAGAGCGGGGCCGTGAGGTGGTCAGACAGAGCATAGAGGAATATCTGGGAGATGCCTATCAGACTCTTTATCGGGAAGAAGAACTGATTTTTACGGATGCCTATTGTATGGGCGGCTATGGGAAATATACCCAGGATGTCAGAAAGACCATAGATGAGGTGATGGCCAGGGACGGGATTCCCATGGACAGCACCTATGTGGGAAAGGCATTTCATGGGATGAGATGTTATCTGGAAGAAAAGCAGATTCATGGGAAAAAGATTCTCTTTGTGCATACCGGAGGAACGCCCTTATTCTTTGATCTGCTTGAAAAACAGGATAGAAATGTTTGAGAGGGATATGTTTTGTGAGACTTTGGGAGATGGGTCCGGAACTTTAGGAAAGACAAAGAGACAGAAAGGGCGGCAGGCATGAATATATTGATTCTCAGTGCGGGCACGCGCGACAAGGTAGTACAATATTTTAAAAAGGAACTGGGAGAACGGGGCAGAATCATTGCCACAGATTGTTCTAACCTGGCGCCGGCAGTGTATGAGGCAGATGCCTTTTACCTGGTGCCGAGGATTACAGCGCCTGGGTATCTGGATGTGATTTTGGATATCTGTCAGAAAGAACAAATCACGGGTGTGTTTTCTCTGATTGATCCGGAGCTGAGCCTGCTGGCAAAAGAGAGGGACAGGTTCCTTGCGCTGGGTGTGACGCCGATTGTTTCTGATTATGAACTGGTGGAGACTTGTTTTGATAAATACAGGATGTTTGAGATGCTGCAGGATATGCAGATTCCCACTGCCAGGTGTTATATGGACAAGGAAGCCTTCTACCGGGCCGAGGAAGCCGGAGAGATATCCTATCCGGTCTTTGTGAAACCGGTGCGGGGCAGTGCCAGCATCCATATCAATAAGGTGGGAAGTAAGAAAGAGATTGAAGTGCTGTGCGATCTTTATGATGATCTGATGATTCAGGAGTATATGGACGGCCAGGAATATGGTGCGGATGTGTATGTGGATATGATTTCCGGGAAGTGCACTGATATTTTTGTGAAAAAGAAGATTAAGATGCGTGCAGGAGAGACTGATAAGTCGGTGTCTTATAAAGATGACACGCTCTTCCGGATTATCCGGGATTTTGCAGAAAAATGCGGATTTCGCGGAATGATAGATATTGATATTTTTATGATTGACGGTGTGTATTATATTTCGGAAGTGAATCCCAGGTTTGGCGGGGGATATCCTCATGCCTACGCCTGCGGTGCCAATATGCCGGGAGCCGTGATTCGCAATCTGGAAGGCCGGGAGAATGCGGTGCGTATTGGAGCATATGCGGAAGGAATCTGCATGATGAAGTATAATGAGGTGATGATACGGGATATGAGCGGGGTAGAGATTGTGCCGTGAATTGACTTATGGGACAGTAGTATGAAATTTATGAAAGGTGCAATCGTTCCTATGGCAAAAGTCTTACTATTAATAAACTCCTCCGGAGGTCTTTATGATTTTCGGAACGAATTTGTAAAAGCCCTGGCAGCTGAGCATGAGGTCTATGTCAGCATGCCGGATGATGTAAAAGAGAAAGAACTGAAAGAAGAGGGCTGCAGGATTATCAAGACAGCCATCAACAGAAGAGGCATCAATCCCATAGAGGACTTGAAGCTGTACCGTACTTACGTTAAAATGATGAAAGAGATTCGGCCGGATCTGGTGGTTACTTATACCATCAAGCCCAATGTTTATGGCGGTTATGCGGCAGGCAGATTAAAGATTCCTTATATTGCGACGATTACCGGTCTGGGCGGCGCTTTTGACAGGACAGGCCTTCTGCTGAAACTGGTGGTGACCATGTACAGGGCGGGATTGAAACGGGCGGCCTGCGTATTTTTCCAGAATGAAGAGAACCGAGGAATTTTTCAGAATATGGGAATTATGGGCAAAAAGACGCGGATGGTCATGGGTTCCGGAGTGAATCTGGAGAGACATTGTTATGAGAAGTATCCCTCCGGCGAGGAGACGCATTTCCTCTTTGTGGGAAGGGTTATGAAAGAGCGCGGTATCCTGGAATACATCGAGGCTGCGAAGCGGTTACATAGTGACCAGGTGTTCTTTGATATCATGGGATATTGCGACGAAGATTATCAGGAACTTTTGGATGCCCTGGAAAAAGAGGGAGTCATCAAACAGATTGGTTTTCACACGGAGGTGCATTGGTTTCTGGCAGCGGCAAGTGCCATCGTGGTAGCCTCGTTCCATGAGGGTATGTCCAACGCCCTGATTGAAGGCGCATCCACAGGAAGGCCGGTCATTGCATCCAATATCAGCGGTTGTAAGGAAGCTTTTGAGGAAGGTGTGACGGGCTTTGGGTTTACCCCGGGTAAGCCGGAGGAACTGATAGACGCCATGGAGAAGTTCCTGTCTCTTTCCGTGCAGGAACGAGCGCAGATGGGACAGCGCGGCAGAGAGAAGATGGAGCGCGAATTTGACCGGAAGATGGTGACTGGAGAATATATGGATGAGGTATCGCAGATACTATCAAACAGGAAAGGCTAGGGAAAAGTGATGGGATTATATGAGAAACTGGTGAGCGGAGAAGAGAAACTGTCTTTGGTGGGCCTGGGCTATGTAGGCATGCCGATTGCGGTTGCCTTTGCAAAGAAGATTCAGGTTGTGGGTTTTGATCTGAATGAACAGAAAATAGGCCTGTATCAAAACGGAATCGATCCCACCAATGAGGTGGGCAATGAGGTGATACGCCATACGAAGGTGGACTTTACAGCAGATCCTTCCCGCTTGAAAGAGGCGAAGTTCCATATCGTGGCAGTTCCTACGCCGGTCAATGACGATCACACACCGGATTTATCTCCGGTGGAGGGTGCAAGCCGTATTCTGGGACAGAATCTGACAAAGGGCTCTGTGGTGGTGTTTGAGTCTACGGTCTATCCGGGCGTGACAGAGGATGTTTGCGTGCCTATTTTAGAGAAGGAATCCGGCTTAAAATGCGGTGTTGATTTTAAGATCGGTTATTCGCCGGAGCGCATCAATCCGGGTGATAAGGTACATAGACTGGAGACTATCACCAAGATTGTATCCGGTATGGATGAGGAAACGTTGGATGTCATTGCAAAGGTCTATGAGCTGGTGGTGGAAGTGGGCGTTTACCGGGCGGAGTCCATCAAAGTGGCAGAGGCGGCCAAAGTGATTGAGAACAGCCAGCGAGATATCAATATTGCGTTTATGAATGAGCTGTCTATCATTTTTCACAAAATGAATATTGATACCAAATCCGTTCTGGAGGCGGCTGGCACCAAGTGGAACTTCTTAAACTTTATGCCGGGACTTGTGGGCGGACACTGCATTGGTGTGGATCCTTATTATCTGACCTACAAGGCAGAGGCACTGGGGTATCATTCCCAGATCATTCTCTCTGGCAGACGCATCAATGATGATATGGGTAAATATGTGGCGGAGAGTTTGGTAAAAGACCTGATTAAGTCGGACATTCCGGTGAAGAAAGCAAAAGTGGCGATTCTGGGATTCACCTTTAAGGAAAACTGTCCGGATACCAGAAATACAAAAGTGATTGATATTTATAAAGAACTGGGTGAGTATGGCATTACGCCCCTTGTGGTGGATCCTGCGGCTGATGCGGGTGAGGCGAAACGGCTTTATGGTATTGATTTCCAGACCATGGAAAATGTGAAAGACATGGATGCGGTGATTATTGCAGTGGCGCATGAGCAGTTCCTTGGTCTGAGCAAAGAGGATATTGATGCATTTTATCATCCGGCTCATCAGCAGAAGGTGTTGATGGATTTAAAGGGTATCCTTGACAGAAAAGAGTATCTGACAGAGGGCTATCGGTATTGGAGATTGTAGGATTGGACAGAGAGAAGAAGAGGGCTTTGTGTATTCTGGCCGCATTGCTTGTGTTTTTTATGACCATGCTTGCGGCTTGTGGTGTTGGTGTCTATAACGATTCGGAGCAGTATATTACCATGCACATCCACAGAGAGCCGCTCTATCCGTTGTTTTTATGGTGTTTTCGAGGGGTCATTGGGGAAGGTTACCTGCCGGTGGCAATGGCAGTGCAGGGGATTCTCACGGCATTTGGCATTACGGTGCTTTCAGAGTATCTGACCAGGCGGTTTCAGCTGCGTCTGTGGGAGGAAGTGCTGGTGGTTTTCTTGCAGTTGGTGCCGCATCTGATGACGCGGTATGTATCCGCGCTGCATATTTTTCTGGAAAATTCCGTGATGAGCGAAGCACTGTGTATACCGCTGTTTCAGTTTTTCCTGTATTTTCTGCTGCGGATGGTTTTTGAAGGGAAAAGGAGAGACCGGGTACTCAGCCTGATCATGGCGTTCCTGCTGTCCATGACCAGAGGGCAGATGATGACTACCATTTTGATGTGGGCGCTTATCTTTATGATACAGCTGTTGATTCGCAGGAACTACCGGGCCATGGTGATTCCGCTGGCTACTCTGCTTGTTGTATTCGGGTTGCGCAGCCTGACGGTTCATGTGTATAATTATTTTGTTACCGGCTATTTTATGGGCAATACCTATGGGCAGGTCAATACGCTTACCAATGTGATTTATGCCTGCGATGAGGAAGACGGGGAAGTCTTCGAGGAGGGCAGTCTGGAGCGGGCGTTTTTTGACCAGTTCTATGATGAGGCGGATGCGCTGGGATTGAATTATAAATATGCAGGAAATACTTTCGGAGAGAGGGCGGCGTATCTGGAAGAGCATCATGATATCTTGAAATTTCAGGTACTGGAAGCAGATATGTCCTCCTATTTCTTTGGTCTGGGTAAAGTGGACTATTACCAGCAGAGCAGTATGTCGGACGAAATGGCGGGCCGGATGATACGGAAGTTATTGCCGGCCTGCTTCGGGCAATGGCTTTATGATTATGTACTATTGTGCAGGAACGGATTTGTGAGAAGCATAGCGGTGGTGCATCCGCTGATCAACTGGGCGGCCTTTATGATATATCTGGCAGCGGCAGGGATATCCCTGTACTTGATGATAGCAAAAAGGCGTTTTGAGGCCCCGCTTGCCATGGGAGTGGCGCTGTTATTCATAGCAGCGAATGTGTGTGCTACGTCTATCACGATCATGTGTCTGTCCAGGTATATGATATATGGATTTTCGATTTTTTATATAGCATTTTATCTGGCAGTAAGGGAAATTTATTATCAGATAAAAGAGAATAAATAAGGAAAACCATTGTAACGATTTCTGTAGAAAGGATGATGATTAAAATGGGATATCGGGATATTATATTTGACAAGAACAGTGTCTTTTTGGTGGGAGGAGGAGCCGGCTTTATCGGTTCTAATCTCTGCGAAGCATTGATTGACATGGGTTATACGGTGCGCTGTCTGGATGATCTTTCTACCGGCAAATACGAGAATATTGAGCCGCTGATGTTCAATGAGAGATTCACCTTTATCAAAGGCGATATTCGCAGTCTGGATACTTGCAAGGAAGCCACGGAAGGTGTGGATTATGTACTGCAGCAGGCGGCCTGGGGCAGTGTGCCCAGAAGTATCGAGATGCCGCTTTTATATGAGGAGATTAATATCCGCGGTACCTTAAATATGATGGAAGCTTCCAGAATCAATGGCGTTAAGAAGTTCGTCTATGCTTCCAGTTCCTCTGTCTATGGGGATTCCGCGACTTTGCCGAAGAAAGAGGGGCAGGAAGGGAAGGTGATTTCTCCTTATGCGCTGACCAAGCGGGTGGATGAGGAATATGGCCGCCTCTATAAGGAATTGTATGGACTGGATACCTATGGAATGCGCTATTTCAATGTATTCGGGCGCAGACAGGATCCGGACGGCATGTATGCGGCGGTGATTCCCAAGTTTATCAAACAACTCCTTCACGGTGAGGTGCCCACCATCAATGGGGACGGCAGACAGTCCAGAGATTTCACTTATATTGACAACGTGATTGAGGCTAATCTGCGTGCCTGTAAGGCTTCTGGCGATGCGGCAGGACAGGCTTTTAACATTGGCGCCGGGGGCAGACTTTTCCTGATAGATATTTATGATTATCTCTGTAAGGCACTGGGGAAAGAAGTGGCGCCCAACTTCGGACCGCCGAGAAAGGGTGATGTGCGGGATTCCAATGCGGATATCACCAAGGCGAGGGAATTGTTAGGCTATAACCCGGAGTATGACTTTGAGAAGGGAATTACACTGGCCATTGACTGGTATAAGGAATATCTGCAGTAACGGGCCATTCATGATACAGAAGCAAACGGTAACAGAGAGTTTGCGGAAATGAGGCGTTCTATGAAATATAAAGTAGTGGTCTTTGGCGTGAAGGATACATCTGAGAATATTGTTAGCTTTATTCAGGAACAGATCTGTCCGGTGGATCTGGTCATTACCATCAGTCCGGAGGTGACGAAGAAGAATCAGGTGTCCGGCTATAAAGGACTCTCGGTTTTAACGGAAAAATATGGGATTCCGGTACATGAGGCTGACAGCTATTTTCTGACAGATGAGAAAACACAGAAATTTATGCGGGATAACGAATTTGACATCGGCATCTCCATGGGATGGCAGAGACTGATGCCCAAATCTGTGTTGGATTGTTTTAAATACGGTGTATTTGGGTTCCATGGGAACAGCGGCTATCTTCCTTTTGGCAGAGGGCGTTCTCCGCTGAACTGGTCCATCATTCTGGGGGACACCCGGTTTAACTTAAATCTGTTCCGGTATGACGAGAAGGCTGACAGTCCCAATGTGTTTGCCACCGAAATGTTCTCCATCACACCCCATGACGATATCCGCACGGCTCAGTATAAGAATATGATCTGTTCTAAAAACCTGATCCGCAGGCTGTTAAAGGCTTACGGGGAGGACAATATTGTGATCCGTACAGACTCCAGGGATTTTGATTCCTGGTATGAGAAGCGCACGGCGGCAGACGGCAAGATAGATTTTCATGCCAGGACCCGTGAGATTCATAACCTGATCCGGGGCGTGGCGGCGCCGTTTCCGGGAGCCTTTGCGATGTGCGGGGAGGATGAGGTAAGGGTGTGGGAAGCACATCCTTTTGATGAAATGATAGACTTCTCGGCATATGCGCCGGGAGAAGTGATAGATGTGTTTGACGGCAAGTTGGTGGTGCGGACCGTGGATGGATCGCTTCTGATAGACCGGTATGCGTGCGTGCGCAGTCTGCAGGCGGGAGATATATTAGTATGAGGATTGCGGTTCGGCTGGATGACATATCGCCAGCCATGGATTGGAAGAAATTCGAGGCGTTTGCGGCATTGCTTCAGGAATTTGATATCAAGCCCCTGATTGGCGTGGTGCCGCAGAACCGGGACGAGAACCTGAACCGGGACATCCCCAGGGAAGATTTCTGGGATTATGTAAAAGAGCGTCAAAAAGAGGGCTGGGTGGTGGCCCAGCATGGCTGTTATCATGTGTATACACAGCATAAAGGGGGCGTGTTTCCCTTAAATGATTTCTCAGAGTTTGCAGGTGTGCCCTATGCGGAGCAGCTAACCATGCTGGAACATGGCAGGGAGATTCTTAAGGGGCATGGAATTGTGACGGATCTGTTTATGGCGCCGGCTCATTCCTATGACCGAAATACACTGCGAGCCTTAAGGCAGGCGGGGTTTCGGAGACTGACGGATGGGTTTGGGAGCAGGCCTTATCTGTGGCGGGGACTTACCTTTTATCCCATTTCTTTCCGATTGGAGAACAGCCTTAAGAAGCAGAAAGGCTT
This sequence comes from uncultured Lachnospiraceae bacterium, assembly GCA_910577735.1. GTDB lineage: Bacteria > Bacillota > Clostridia > Lachnospirales > Lachnospiraceae > UBA3282. The sequence goes on along the minus strand of CAJTOO010000007.1, from coordinate 115,377 downwards.
TACCACGATGGTGGTGCACACCAATACACTGAGCGATCAGGATCTGGAGAAGTATCGTAAGATATTTAAGCAGCAGGAAATGATATCTTACCAGGAATATTTGCAGGAAAAGCCCTGCAAAAGAAGGATAGCAGGACATGCGTGGGAATATATGCTGGCAACAGCGAAGCATGTGCTGGTGAAATTTCTGTAAAGGAAATCATCCTTCGGTTAGGAGGCACTTATGGGAGAACCGGTGCGGGTACTGCATGTGCTGGGGGGCTTAAGCCTTGGCGGCGCGGAGAGCAGGGTAATGGATTTGTACCGCTGTATGGACAGGGACAAAATACAGTTTGATTTTCTGATACATCGCAGAGACTTTGGAGCCGCGGTTTATCAGAAGCATTTTTATGAACAAGAGGTGGAGGCGCTGGGCGGAAAGGTTTATGCGCTTCCTAAATTTATGGGCTATAATTATGTTGCCTACCGGCGGGCGGTGCGGGCATTTTTCCGGGAACATCATGCATATAAGGTGGTACAGGGGCATATGACCAGTACAGCGGCAATTTATCTGCCGGAGGCGAGAGCGGCGGGTGTGCCTGTGGTGTGTGCCCATGCCAGGAGCGCAGGCGTGGATAAGGGCTTAAAAGGGATCATGACCAAGTTGCTGCGGCTTTCGCTGTTAAAAAGGGCGGACTATTGCCTGGCCTGTTCCAAAGAAGCAGGGGAGGCTGTGTTCGGTGCAAAGTGGAGCGCTTCGCCCAAGGCGCGGCTGGTTCCCAATGCCATAGATGCCGAAAGGTTTCGGTATGATGTATCTTTGCGGGAGAAAATGAGAGCGGAACTTTCTCTGGGTGACAGTTATGTGATCGGCCATGTGGGCAGATTCCATTATTCCAAGAACCATGAGTTCTTGCTGGAGATTTTTGCACGCGTCCACCAACACATGGAGAAAGAGGGAAAACGGTGTAAACTGCTTCTGCTGGGAGAGGGCGACGGGATGGAAGTGGCAAAGACACAGGCTGTAGGACTGGGTGTGGAGCAGGACGTGATGTTTTTGGGCAATCGTAAGGATGTGGAGGCATATTACCAGGCTTTCGATCTGTTCCTTTTTCCTTCCCGGTTCGAGGGATTGCCCGGGACTGTGGTGGAGGCCCAGGCTGCAGGACTGCGGTGTATCATTTCTGACCGGATTACAACAGAGGTGGGCATCAGTGAACTGGTGAGCTTTCACAGTCTGGAAGACGGCGCAGACCAGTGGGCCAGGGAAGTGGAGAACAGTCTTGTGTATGAGAGACGGGAGAGATGTGAAGAGGTCAGAATGGCCGGCTTTGATGTGAGAGCACAGGCAAGAAGACTGGAAGAATTTTATTTGACGGGGACGTTGGTTTAGGGATATTGGAGACATCTGGATGGGAGAAGGAAGCCGATGAATAAACAAAAGAAAATAATGCTCATCGTCCCCATGCTGCACCAGGGCGGTTTTGAGCGTGTGTGCGTGGCCACGGCGAGGCTGCTTATGCCATATTATGAAGTCTGTATTGTATTGTTTGATTCTCATGACATTGCTTATGACATTGAGGGACTTGATGTGATAGATATTCATCTGGGAGTGAAGGAAGGCCTGGCAGGCAAGGTACTACGTGTCTTGCAGCGCAGTCTGAAAGTGCGGCAGCTGAAAAGGAAATTACAGCCTGACATTGCCTACAGCTTCGGCTCCACAGCCAATATGGTCAATGCCCTTTCCGGGAAGCGGGCCAGGATCTGGGTCGGCCTGAGAAGTTATATGGATATGGAAGATGAAGGAAAGATACGTCTGTTTGTCAAAAAGGCAGATAAGATACTGTGCTGCGCCAGACAGATGGAAGAAGAATTGCGGGAAAAGTATCACTGCGATAAGGCGGTGACACTGTATAATCCCCTGGATATGGCAGATTTGCAGGCGAAGGCCCAGGCGCAAAAGCCGCAGATGCCCTGGAGAGAGGGCGGCCCCGTAATTGCTTCCATGGGGCGGGAGGACGAGGTCAAAGGATTCTGGCATCTGCTCAAAGCTTTTGCCCTGGTGAAGCAGAGGGTGAAGGATGCTAAGCTGATGATCATTGGCGATGGTGCCTTTCAGGCTTATAAGAAGCTGGCCGGGGAACTTGGCGTGGAAGAGGATGTGTATTTTACGGGAATGCAGAGGAATCCCTTTCCATATCTGCAAAGCGCACAGCTATATGTGCTCACCTCTTACCGGGAAGGCTTTCCCAATGCCTTAGTGGAGGCCATGGCGCTGGGGCTTCCGGCCATTGCCACAGACTGCCCCACGGGGCCTGCGGAGATTCTGGAAGGAAAATATGGGATTCTGATAGAGAATATGAGTCCGGAAGTAAATTATGACGCAAATGTCATAACGGAAGAAGAGAAGAACCTGGCGGCGCAGATTGGCGGTTTGCTGGAGGATGCCGGGAAGATGGCTCACTATCGCGAATTATCCCTGCAACGGGCCAGGGATTTTACGACGCAGAAATATGTGGAACTGATAAGACAGTGGGCGGAATGAAAGAGGAAGTTCTAAATTCAGAATGGAGAAAAGGATGGAGACACAGAAGGAAAAGAGAATAATGTTGCCTGCCAGGCGGCAGTTTTTGGTGCTGGTTCCCTTTTGCCTGTGCTATGCTGCGTTCATTGTTCTGGGAAACTGGCAGAAGTCTGCGGCGTATTCCAATCTGCAGAATATAGGAAGAATTATATTGTGGGCGCTCATCAGTTATGCGGTCCTGCTGGTTCTGTGTCTGGTGATATCCCGGAGGGACACTTTATTGGCAGGTGTACCTTTGGCGCAGAAACTTCCGGCACAGAAGAAACGGCCAGGTAAATGGTATGTTTTTCCGGGATTCTTTCTGGTTTGTCTATTCAGTTATCTGCCTTATTATCTGATGTATTATCCTACCTGGTTTAACAATGACGCCATTTGGCAGTTGGAGCAGATTCTGGGGTGGAAAGCCAGGTCCAACCATCATCCCTTTTTTCATACGATGATCATGCAGTTTTTTGTGACGGTTGGTTATCGGATTTCCGGTACCTATACGGGCGCAGTGGCATTCTATACCTTCTGGCAGATGGCGCTTGTGGCGTTTACATTTGCTTTCTGTCTGTATGTATTGTATAAGCGTGGGACACGCCTGCTGTGGCTTGCGTTGGCGGTTATTTTTTATATTGCCCTGCCGGTGCATGGTATGTTGAGTATCTGTATGGGAAAAGATGCCTTTTTTGTCTCAGCGCTTGTGTTTTTTGCCTGGATGAGTCATACTTTTGAGTTGGAGAGGGAGAAGGGCTGTAGACGGTGGATTCTGTATTTTGTGACAGGATTGTCAGTTTGTCTTCTGCGCAGTAATGGGATTTTGATTTTTGCCGGCACGGCCTTTGTGGGGATTCTGTACAGGGGTATCTGCGGCAGGCATAGCACTGGGGACAGACATACTTTACCGGTACGAACGATTTTATGTACGGTGGCAGTGCTTGTATGCTATCTGCTCTATCAGGGGCCCGTATTGAAGAGCCTGCAGGTGGAGCCGCCGGATACCATAGAAGGACTGACCATGCCGACCCAGCATCTTCTCTGCGCTTATATGAGGGGCGGCAGTCTGACAGAAGAAGAGGTGGCCATGATAGGGGCGGTTTTGCCTCTGGAGAAGATGGAAGATTATTATAATCCCTATTTATTTGATGTGACGAAGAACCTGATCAGGGAGGAAGGCGATCAGGATGTGATTGCCAGGAATAAAGGGGAGTATTTTAAACTGTGGCTGCGGGTGGGACTTAGGAATCCCATGCTGTATCTGGAAGGGGAGGTCAGACAGACAGCCGGATATTGGGCGTATCGGGTGCCCCATGAGCAGTACCTTTACGGAGAATATTTTATGGTGGATAATCCCTTTGGGATTGTCAGTGAGAGGAAACTTTTTACATATGATCAGAGTCTGGTCATGGGCAGGTTTCTGGCGGGATTTCAGGATTTGTATAATCGGGTGTGGAGTCTGGGGCTCAATACCTGGGTGATGCTGTTTGGCCTGGCTTATCTGGCCTGGCAGAAAAAGAACGCCATGTGCTATGTGCCCTATATCATGTTGTTGTTGAGTCTCCTTCTGGCGGCGCCGGTATACAATGAGTTCCGTTATGCATATGGGCTGTTTGCGGCATTTCCATTGCTGCTTGGCTATACATTCGGACCGGCCAAGATGGAGCAGGATGCGTGATAAAGGGAAGGATAAGGCTGCATGAAGAGAAAGGAGCATCGTTATCAAGATGAAGAAATGGTGTAAGGCGATACTTTTTCTCCTGCCGGTAATCATACTGATTGCCTCGGTTAACTGGTGTGTCGATTCTTATGCCATGCTGCGGATTACCTATGATCAGATCGGGCAGCAGATGGCAGTGTATGGGCGGAATGTGGAGGGACTGGAGGAGTCGGATTTTAATGACCGGAATCTGTTTTTGGCCTGCGTGAAACAGCAGGAAGGGCCTAAAGAGGTGATCGTGGCGGGTTCCAGCCGGGTGATGAATTTTGACCATCGTATGTTTGGTACGGATTCCTTTTACAATGCCGGTCTGTCAGAATCTACCGTCTATGATCTGCTGGCGGTTACGGGGGTTCTTGCGGCAGAAGATAAACTGCCCAGGACCATGGTGATTGGTGTGGACGCCTTTTTATTCAATACCAGTCATGACAATGACCGGTGGGAAGATCTTTACCCATATGTCAATTATATGGATATGATTTTGAATGGCAAATTTGATGAGGGTAACCTGCATCCGCAGAAGAACACCGGGACAGACATGGGCAAATGGCTTTCTTTGGACTATTTCCGTTATAATGTGACGCTGCTTCCGGAAAGAAAGCGGTTCCGGGTATCTTACACTGACGATTGGGAGACGGAGCGGTATCTGAAACACTATGACGGGAGCATTGCCTACCAGAGAGAACTGCGGGAAGGGGATGCGGCGACAGTAGAGGAACTGACTAGACAGTCCATGGAAGAGCATGTGGTTTACAGGATGACGGATTATCATGAGATTGACAAGGCGCACTGGGAGCGGTTTGCAGCCCTGACAGCCTGGCTGCAGGAGGAGGGCGTGGAGGTTATTTTATACTTGCCACCCTATTCGCCCATGATGTATAATTACATAGAATCGGAGGAGGCTTTCCGGATTACGCTGGAGGTGGAGGCGAAGGTGCAGGAACTGGCCAAAGAGAGACAGATTGCCCTTTATGGTTCCTATGATCCTGCAGGGTGCGGCCTTGAGATGACGGATTTGTATGATATTTATCACGTTAAAACAGAAAAGATGATGGATACGTTCTATCCGGTGATTGTACCGGAGTGACGGGATGCTGCTTAGGGCAGTATGGAGGAGAGAATGAAAGCAAACGTTACATACTGGTTGGATGAGACTGCCGCCAGACTGCCAGACAAGACAGCTTTTGTGGATGAGAAAAAACAGGTTACTTTTGGCCAGCTGCGCTCTCAGGCCAGGGCGGTGGCTTATGAACTGATAGAGCAGGGACTCTTCAAAAGGCCGGTGGCCGTCTTTCTGGAAAAGGGCGTGGACGTGCTGGTATCCTTCATGGGGGCGGCTTACAGCTGTAACTTCTATTCCCCGATTGATGTGGATATGCCGGGAAGCCGTGTGAATAAGATACTTGAAGTACTGGATCCGGCCATTGTCATTACGACGGCTGCACTGAAAGATGTCTTTGCACAGTATGAGTACGAAGGTGGATTTCTGCTTCTGGAAGAGGCCCTTTCGTCTGACGGCCAGGTGAAAGAACAGGAAAAAGAGGAAAAGATTGAGGCGGCAAGAAGAAAGGGGATTGACACAGATTTACTGTATGTGCTGTTTACTTCCGGTTCCACGGGCGTGCCAAAGGGCGTGACCATCAACCACCGCTCTGTGATAGACTATACGGACTGGGTGACGGAGACCTTCCGGATTACGGAGAAGGATAGTTTCGGCAACCAGGCGCCTTTTTATTTTGATAATTCCATATTGGATATCTACAGCACCATCAAGACGGGTGCGACCACCTATATTGTACCTAAAAATCTGTTCGCCCAGCCGGTACTCTTGTTGGAATATCTGCAGGAAAAGAAGATCAATACCATATTCTGGGTGCCCTCGGCGCTGATCGTGGTGGCAAAGCTAAAAGCCTTTAAAAATGTGGATTTGTCGGATACGCTCAAGCGGGTGCTGTTCTGTGGCGAGGTGATGCCCAACAAGCAGCTGAATGTGTGGCGTAAATTTCTGCCCCATGTGCAGTATGCCAATCTGTATGGTCCCACGGAGATCACAGATGCCTGCACGTATTATATTGTAGACCGCGAATTTGCGGACGAAGAACCGCTTCCCATCGGGTATGCGATGCCCAACACGGATATTCTGGTGTTAAACGATAAGGATGAACTGGTAACAGGAGAGGAAACGGGAGAGCTTTGTGTCAGAGGCACTTCGCTTTCCATGGGATATTATAATAATCCGGAGAAGACCAGGGATGCCTTCGTGCAGAATCCTTTAAACCCCTATGTGCCGGAACAGATTTACAGGACGGGTGATATCGTTAAATATAATGCATACGGGGAATTGATTTACCTTTCCCGGAAGGATTTTCAGATCAAACACATGGGTCACAGAATTGAACTGGGAGAAATCGAAACGGCAGTTTCCTCTTTGGAGGAGATAGCACTGTGCTGCTGTCTCTATGATGAGAAGCGGCAGAAAATAGTGCTCTTTATTGAAGAGCAGCTGGAAAAGGCTTATATCAACGAAAAGATTTCCCATCTGGTACCGGAATATATGCTGCCCAACAAATTGATTACACTGGATAAAATGCCTATCAATGCCAACGGCAAGATTGACAGGGTCAAACTCAAGGAGTTTCTGTGATATGGGAGAAAGATTTGAGCGGGTCGTAGTAATCGGATATGGCAAAGCAGCCGGAAATATACTGAAATACATAGAAAAGCAAAGAACGATATACGGTTATAACCTGGAATTTATCGAACATGAGATGCATGCTCTTGGCATTACGAAACAAATCTGTGAGGAGACAGGAATCTCCTATGCCTGCATGCCGGATAAGCGGGAACTGGCGGCATATTTGTGCGCTGTCACGGAGAAGACGCTGATTGTCAGCGCCAGCAATAATTTCCTCTTTCCGGTGCAATGTGTGGAGAAGCAGAATATCACCATCATCAATTTTCACAATGCCCTGTTGCCTGAGTATCCGGGCAGGAATGCGCCCAGCTGGGTCATATATATGGGAGAACAGGAAACAGGCATTACCTGGCATTACGTGACGGCAGGGATTGATGAGGGAAATATTATTATACAAAAGAGGTGTGGCATCGGACCGGAAGACAAGGCTTATGAACTGACGCAGCGTTTGATGGATCTGGCCTGTGAGGGATTTGAGGAGAGCTTTGCAGCGGTTCTGGAAGAACGTGTGGAGACGAAATCCCAGGGAGAGATTTCCGGACGAAGGATGTATCGTTCCTATGAGGTGCCGGGGGAGGGCTTCTTTACATTGGATCAGGAACCGGAGGCAGTTTATCGCCTGCTGCGCAGTGTGGATTATGGAAAAAACGATATTTTTCCGCACTTGCAGACGGTTGTGGACGGTGAACGGGTGGAAGTTATAAGATATCGGAAAATTGTGCCCGAAAAGAAGAAAGATGAGGCAAATGTGGTTTATCTGCCTTTGGGAGAGAAGCATTTTCTCAAGATAAAATACCGTATTTTGTAAGATACCGGAAATGAGGTGTAAACTGATAAATACTGGATGAGAAGATGCGCTTTGTGAAGGGAACCGATGAGAAACGGAGTGAAAGTTTTAAGGAAAGGATATACTATGGAAGAAAAAGTGTTGGAAATTCTGGAAGAATACTGTGAGGAGGCTCTTTCGTACGACGGTGACAGCATGATGGAGGATGGAATCATCGATTCCTTTACTGTCATCAATATTGTGAGTGAGTTGGAAGAGGAGTTTGATATCGAGATAGACGCCAAGTATGTGGTGGCGGAGAACTTTAAGAACAAAGAGGCGATAATTGCCCTTGTTGAGCGTTTGTTGGAGGAATAAATGCAAGTTTTATCCTACACCTTTGTGTTGTTGTGGGTGATTACCTTCGCCCTTTATTATCTGGTGCCGCAGAAGCGGAAATGGCAGATACTTCTTGTGGCGGGGCTTGTGTTTTACGTAGTCGGGCTGCAGGGTGTGCCGGTGAGCCTGCTTCTTTCCTGTGTCACAACCTATGGCTGTGGTATCTACTTGCGGGAGAGTCTTTTGGCACAGCGCACAGCCCTTGTAAATTGTACGGATAAAGAGAGTAAGAAAGAAGTAAAGCAAGGATTTGAAAAGAAGAGGAAGCTCGTTCAAATCCTTTATTTTGCGTTGCATCTGGGATTGTTGATTTTCTATAAATACACAGTCGTGACCCTGCCAGTTCTGACGGTCTGGGGTGTTCCCACAGGATTTTTTGAAAAAGTGATCATGCCCCTTGGCATTTCTTTCTATACCCTGACGGCCATCAGTTATGTGGTGGATGTTGGACGGGAGCAGTGCGAGGCGGAGGAAAATCCCCTGAAGGTGCTGTTGTTTCTGTCCTATTTTCCGGCAGTCACCCAGGGACCCTTCAATCGCTTCGGCAAACTGAAGGAAGAAATTGAGAAAGAGCATATTTTTGACTATGACAGGATGCTGCGGGGGATACAGCGCTTTGTCTGGGGCGCCTTCAAGAAACTGGTGATTGCAGACCGGATTGCATTGTTTGTGGATACTGTGTTTGCCAGTGATGTCTCAGCGGTGCCGGGAAGTATCTTCGCGGCAGCGGTGATACTTTATATGTTACAGCTGTATGCAGATTTTTCCGGTTATATGGATATGGCGCTGGGAGTCAGCGAGACCTTCGATATTTTCCTGCCGGAGAATTTTAAGAGGCCTTATTTTTCTAAATCGGTGGCAGAATTCTGGCGCAGGTGGCATATCACCCTGGGTACCTGGTTTAAAGACTATGTGATGTTTTCCTTTGTCATGTCGGGGACAGGCCGTAAGATTACCAGGACTGCCAAGAAAAAATGGCCGTCCATGGGCAGACATGTGGTGCCGATCATAGGAACGATGCTGGTCTGGCTGCTGACCGGTATGTGGCACGGCAGGACGGTCGGTTATATGCTGTGGGGCGTTTATTATGGTTTGATTATGAGTATTTCTCTTGTGTTGGAGACACAGTACACGAGTTGGAAGGAGAAACTCCATGTGAAGGACGGGAAAGCTTATGGTTTCTTCTGTATGGCCAGAACCTGGTTAATCGTATTTGTGGCCGATGTGCTGATTCGCAGTGAGAGCCTTGCCCAGGCGGGAGCGATTTACCGGGCAGTGATTACCAGACCGGATGTGGGTGCGCTGTTTTCCCAGACCGTCACTTCTTATGGAATCAGTAAGTATGGTTTCCTGCTTTTGGCGGCGGCGCTTGGTCTGTGGCTGGCGGTGTCTGTGTGGGAGGAACAGGGGAAAGATGTGCGGGCTTATCTGGCAGGATGGCCTATGCCAGTGAGATGGTGCTGCTATTATGGAATCTTGCTGGTGGTGCTTATCACAGGAATTTATGGCGGCGGGTATGACACGGCGGTGTTCATGTACCAGAGCTTTTAAGACCTTATCAGTGATCTGGCAGGGAAAGGAGCAGGTCTGATGGAAGCGGCACAGGGGTACAATTGTTGCTAATGGAATCGGGAGGTTGCCTATGAAAAAATATGGTTTGTTTGTTCTGTTGCTTGTCTGGACTTTCATGATGACAGCATGTGGTGAGGAAGGGACTACATTTGAAGCAGTCGTACTTGAAATCCGTGATGGTTCTTATTATTTGGTGGAACCGGTTGCAGGAAGTCTTGAACTTAGCAGTGCAGACCGGATTGTAGTTTACACGGGAGATTTATCTTCGGCAGATGCGTGGCCGTCTGAGGGGGAAGCGGAAGTGGGGGATGTGATAGAAATCACATATAGTGGTGAAATCATGGAAACTGATCCGGCTCAGTTAGGGGAAGTGTATCGTGTCAAAGTGGTTGAAAAGGCTGCGGATTAAGATGGAAGACTTGCGCTGCCCATGGCGTAAACGCGCAGGAGTGAGGATAACATGCACAAAATCATATTTCATTTAAATTGTCTGGAACAGGGCGGCGCAGAACGGGTGGTTACCAATCTGGCCAACCAGTTTGCGGCGAACGGATATGAAGTGATCATTGCCACAGAGTGGTTTGGAGAGAATGAGTTTGAGACGGATGAGAGGGTGCGCCGGATACATGTGGGCCTGACGAAAGAGGATGAGCATAGGAACCGGATTGTGCAGTTTCTGCTCCGGGTCAAGTATCTGCGGCGTCTTCTGAAACAGGAGAGGCCGGATATTCTGGTGCCTTTTGCCAGAAGGGCAATTTACAGGGGATTGATGGCAGCGCTTTTTGTAAAGGTGCCAGTGCTTATTTCCATCCGCACGGATCCGGTGGGGCATTATGAGGAGTGGTCCGATAAGATACAGATACCTCTTTTGTTTCCCAGGGTGAATGGCTGTGTGTTTCAGACCCAGGGAGCCAGGGAGTTCTTTGCGCCCAGACTGCAGACAAACTCCCGAATTATCTTAAATCCACTGAATCCCAAATATATCGGTGTGCCGGTGCCTGCAAAACGAACCAAAACAGTAGTGCAGTCGGGCAGGTTGGTGGACTTTAAGAATCAGCCTATGCTGCTTCGGGCTTTTGCGAAAGTGCATGCGAAACATCCGGACTATGATCTGAAGATTTATGGCGGTGATTCCTTTGACGGCACCAGGGAAATTTTAGAAAACCTGATAGAAGAATTGCAGGCACAGGACTATATTCATCTGATGGGTGCCAGTAACAGTCTGGAAAAAGATTTGGCGGATGCGGCGCTTTTTGCTTTTACATCAGACTGGGAAGGACTGCCCAATGCGCTGATGGAAGCCATGGCACTGGGGCTCCCCATTGTGGCCACAGATTGCCCTTGTGGAGGTCCGCGGACAATCATGACTGATGAGGTGGACGGGCTGCTGATTCCGATCAAAGATGAGAAAGCCTTGATAGATGGCATGAACCGTCTGATTGAGGAGCCGGAATTAGCACAGAAACTGGGCATGGAGGCAAGAAAGATTGCGGACCGGGCTAATGCGGAGACGATTTATGAACAGTGGCGGGCGTATATGGAGGAGCTGTGTGGGTGAACAGAGCGGGATGCGGAGGGAATTACGAAGATCGGTATGCCGGAACCTCAGGCCCCATCTTTTCTTGCTACTTCCCGGCTTACAGGGTATAATAACTACAGAATGAAGCGTGAAATAGCGATTGCATAAATACTATAGAAAAACGGAGAGAAGCCATGTTTTCATTTGACGATTACAGAGAAATCATCAGAATCATAAAGTCTACAGGCAGGCAGTGCGGTTATGCTGAGGCTCTTACAAGGGACAAGTTCATCATCATGCGCCATGATGTGGAGTATAGCGTGGACAGGGCGTATCAGCTTGCCAAGGTGGAGCAGAGTATGGATTTCATATCCACTTACTTTTTTCAGTGGACCAATAATTCCTATAATATTCTCTCTAAGAAAAACATGGATATCATAAAGGATATGCATGAGAGAGGACAGCATATCGGCCTGCACTTTGCATTAAATGGCATGACGGATATGCAGCAGATTCGAGGACGTATCAAGAAGGAGATAGAAATCCTAAGTGAGATGTTCGGCTTTGCCATAACGGAATTTTCGGTACATCGGCCTTCCAGGGATGTATTGAAGGAGAATATCAAGCTGGACGGGATTTTGAACGCTTATCAGGATGAATTTTTTACTTTTGCAGATAATGTGACGGAAGGTACGCCTCTGCAGGTAAAATATATGTCGGATGCCAATCATATCTGGCGTTATGGTTATCCGGAGGAAGCCAATATCACAGGGCATGATAAAGTACAGATCCTGACACATCCTTTTGCCTGGTGCAAGAAGGGCTATACAAACTTTGAGAATTACAGGGCGCTGATTCAGGAAAAATATGTAGAACTAATAGAATCGGTAGATAACGAGTGCAAGGATTTTGGAGAGTACCGGGATTACTTCATGGAGAAGGATGTGCGCTAGGAGACCGGGAATTTCTTCGGAAAGCTCCGGATTTCCGGCGCGGGTCATGGCAGTAAACTGTTCTGACAGGGGAGATTAGTATGTGTGGAATATGTGGGTACATCAGTAAAAAGAATATCAGTTTACAAAAGCTGCAGGAGATGAATGATACAATGTATCACAGGGGTCCCGATGACAGCGGGGCGGAAATCTTTCCCATGTCCGGGGGATATACGGTTGGATTTGCCCAGAGGCGCCTGTCGATTTTGGATCTGTCGGCGCTGGGGCATCAGCCCATGCATTCGCCAGATCAGCGAGTATCTGTGGTCTTTAACGGTGAGATTTATAATTTCAAGGAACTTAAGGAAGAATTGGCGGACTATCCCTTCCGGTCAGACTGTGATACGGAAGTTATCATAGCCGCCTATTTAAAATGGGGGATGCAGTGTCTGGAGCGGTTCAACGGAATGTTTGCGATTGCATTGTTTGACCGGCAGACGCAGGATGTCTATCTGGTCAGGGACCGCATCGGCAAGAAGCCGCTTTATTATTGGTATGAGGACAACCAGCTGGTATTTGCCTCAGAGTTAAAACCGATTATGCACTGTCCGGGGTTTGAGGGGAGGATTGCCAGAGCGGTGCTTTCCCGTTATCTCTTTCAGCAGTATATCAATGCGCCGGAGAGCATTTATGAAAATGTGTATAAACTGGAACCAGGTATGGTTTTGAAATTTCACGGCGGCCGGATCAGGACCTGGAAATACTGGGATGTGAAGGAAGTCTACAGGGCTGCGATGAGGGAGCCGGTAAACAGTTATGAGGAAGCGAAAGAGCAGCTGAAAGCGGCTTTGAGAAAAGCGGTGTCGCTTCGTATGATTGCGGATGTGCCTTTGGGCGCTTTCTTAAGCGGCGGCTATGATTCCTCTTTGGTGACTGCCATTGCCCAGGAACACTCCGGGCAGCCGGTCAAGACATTTTCCATTGGTTTTCATGAAGAAAAATATAACGAGGCCAAATATGCCAAAGCGGTTGCGGACTATCTGGGAACAGAACATACAGAACTCTATATCGGCGAGGAAGATATGTTCGGGTTGGTGGAGAGCATAGCGAAGTATTATGATGAGCCCTTTGCAGACAGCTCTCAGATTGCCACCATGATGGTTTCTGAACTTGCCAGAGAGCATGTGACGGTGGCCTTGTCGGGAGATGGCGGGGATGAGTTTTATTGTGGATATAATATTTATGAGAATGTGGCTCAGGCGCAGAAATTAGATGTGCTTGGCGGGATGGTTCATGGTCTGTGTAATCTGCCCGGGGCAAAGCAGATGCATCTGGAGGACAAGCTGCCTTTCAGGGTACGTGTGATTGCCGGCAACAGAGAGCGGGAGAGCAAGACCCAGTTCGGGGCAGGTAACTATCCTGTGATGGCAAGAGCTATGGTGGGAGAACTGCCGTCAGGGGTAAGTGCTTTGCCGGTACACTATCTGATTGAGAGTGGGTATCAGGTTGGCAACTGGCAGGTGAAAAGAATGCTTGTGGACATGGACACTTATCTGCCGGGGGATATTCTCTGTAAAGTGGACAGGGCTTCCATGAAATATTCATTGGAATCCAGGTGCCCGATTCTGGATAAGGATGTGATGGAACTCTCTTATCGGATTCCTCACAGGTATAAATATGCCGGTGGAGACAAGAAACACATCTTAAAAGATATCGCCTGTGATTATATTTCACGGGATTTATTGGATCGTCCGAAGGTGGGTTTTGGAGTACCGCTTGACAAGTGGCTGAGAGGTCCTTTGAGAGAAAAATTGTTGGATTACAGTAGTTATGAATTTTTAAAAGAACAGTCGATTTTTGATGCGGCATATGTGTCAGAGATGATTCAAAGTTATATTCGAACCGGTGACGGGGGTCCGGCAACGGGGGCCAACTACTCTAAACTATCTTGGTCGTTCTTTGTATTTCAGCAGTGGTATGAGACATATCATCAAAAATGATAACAAACGGGATGTTAAAAATTACGAAATGGTGTACGTAAAAGTGAAATTTTAAGAAGAAAATTATCAGAAAAGAGAAGAAATTGTCAGTGAATTCAGAGGGGTAAAAGTAAAGGAAAATTTAATTAAAATGTCGATTTGAGACTGTTTTGCATGAAAATGCAGGATTGAGTTGCAAAAAAGGAAGGTTTGTGTAGAAAAATGAAGGAACTTATGCAAGCGGCATGAAAAAGATCGGAAGAGGAAAACATATAGCGTTCTATATAGGCTCCCTACATAAGGGAGGGGCAGAGAGAGTATTCGTGAATCTGGCAGAGTACTTTACGAAGGAGGGATATCGGGTCACAATGGTGACGCAGTACCGCAAAGAGGATGAGTATTCCCTTCCGGAAGGAATTGCGCGTGTTATCTCTGAAATTGATGAAAAGGAGATTACCGGAAGCCGGGTTGTAAACTTCTGTCGAAGACTTAAAAAATTACATCTGATATGGAAGAAATATGAACCCGATCTGGTGTTATCCTGTATTGGCAAAAATAATTTTATGACAGTTGTTACCACAATGGGGACGCGAACCAGACCTGTGGTGTCAGTTGTGGGAGAAGCCAGGGAAGAATATCCGGGCAGGGTGATGCCGATGCTGGCCAATCTACTCTTCCCATTTGCGGCGGGTGTTATTTTGCAGACGGAAAGATCCAGGAATTTCTTTTCTGAAAGAGTGGGGAAACGGGCGGTGATACTTCCAAATTCCCTGAATCCGGATTTTATGAAGCCGCGTTATGAGGGGGAACGTAAGCCCCAGATTGTTTCTGTGGGACGTATGGATGCCAATAAGAATCATGAGATGATGATACGTGCTTTCGCCAGACTCAGTGGCAAATATCCGGAATATGTGTTAACAATCTATGGTGATGGAGAGTTACATTCCTATTTAAAGGCGCTGGCGGAGGACTTGGGTGTGGGTGAACGAGTGGAACTGCCGGGCGTGATTCCCAATGTGGCGCAGAGGATTGAGAAGGCGTCGCTGTTTTTATTGACATCTTACTCAGAGGGCGTTTCCAATGCTTTGATTGAGGCGCTGGCTACAGGGCTTCCGGTGATTGCTACAGATGTGCCAAGCGGCGGTACGGTGGAGCTGATGACGGATGGAGTGGATGGGCTGATTATCCCTGTGGGGGATCAGAAAGCCTTGGAGGAGGCCATGGATAGACTGTTAGGCGACCCTGTTTATGCGCAGAGGCTTGGCAGAGAGGCGGTAAAGATTCAGGAAAGGCTGGCGCCAGAGCGGGTAAATCGTCTTTGGAAAGAATATTTTGATTCGATGATGGATGAATGTTTTGATGATTGATTAAGATATACTGCGAGGATAACATGCAGGAAAGGAGCGGTATATGAAAGAGAAATGGAAAATTACAATACAGATAACGGCTTTCATTGCCATCTTTCTGGCAGTGCTCCTGCCGGTATCTTATATGGTAAGAACAAACGGGGACGTGAAGGACCGCTTTTCCGGGTTCTATGCGGAGGGGGAGGATACGCTGGATGTTATCATGATTGGTTCCAGTCCGGTGTTTCCTTACTACGCAGCTCCTAAACTGTGGGGGGAGACCGGAATCGCCATGTATCCGCTCTCCTCTAATATGCAAAGACCCATAGCCATGCGTTATCTGGTGGAGGAGGCGGAGAAAACCCAATCGCCGCAGCTTTATATCTTTGAGATGCGTATGTACACCATAGAGGATCAGGGGCTGTTAGAGAATATGGCCTATACCAGAGGCGTGACGGATAATATGAAGTATTCTCCTCACAGGATCCGTACCATACAGGCGATGGTGCCGGAGGATGACAAAGAAGGACGGCTTACTTACTACCTGGATATCATGAAATATCACACCAACTGGAAAATGCTGGCACTGCCCTCAGAGTGGGGGAATATGTTCTATCATAAAAAAAGCCCTCTAAAGGGCTATACGCTCAAGGATGAGGTGGGTCCCCAGCCCATGCCGGACTGCGGCGGGGCAGAGGGGAAAAGGCAGATTCCCAGGGAACAGGAAGAATGCTTAACAGACCTGCTTCTATTTTTGCAAAAAAGCGATAAAGAGGCATTGTTTTTGGTTTCCCCTTACGGGGTATCCCTGGAAGAACAGCAGATGTTTAATTATATGGAAGAAATCACAGCCTCCTATGGCTATCCTTTCTTAAATATGAACAACTACTATGAAGAGATTGGCATTATCTTTGAGGAAGACTTTGCAGATTACGGAAGCCATACCAATGCAGTCGGGGCGGAAAAGTGTACGGCGTTTTTGGAACAATATCTGACAGAGCATTATGTGTTTGAGGATAAACGGCAGGATGGCAGATATGAGTCCTGGAATGAAGCCTATACATTGTGGCAGGAAGATATGGAGATAGCACGGGAGACCATCAGGGAACGCATTGCCAATGAAGATTATGCGGTCATTGAGGAGGAATAACACATGTGTGGAATTGCCGGTTTTTGTAACTGGAAAAAGGATTGGCAGAAGAATATAGAACGTATGAATGAGAAGATGTATCACAGAGGGCCGGATGCGTCTGGCATATGGTCCTCTGATGACCACAGGGTCGTGCTGGGACATAGGAGGTTATCCATCATCGACCTGTCTCCTTCTGGGGCACAGCCCATGGTATCTCATAACGGACGATATGTAATTGCTTACAATGGAGAGGTGTATAATTATATCAAGATTAAACAAATGTTACTGGATGAAGGAAGGGTAACTGCTTTCAGGGGGAGTTCCGATACGGAAGTTCTTCTGGAAGCAGTTTCTGCATACGGCTTCGAAGAGGCACTGAAAATGATAAAGGGTATGTTTGCGATTGCGTTATATGACCAACAAGAACAAACGTTATTTCTTGCCAGGGATCGGGTAGGAGAGAAACCGTTATTTTATGGATTGTTAAAAGATAATATAAATAACGATAGATTTGTCTTTGCTTCCGACCTCAATTCCATTTCTTCCCTGGATGGATTTTCCAATCCCATTAATCCGCATATACTGGGCGATTACATGCGTTATGGATATATAGCGGCACCCTATTCTGTCTATGAAGGCATATGGAAGCTTCAACCAGGAAAAATATTAAGTATTAAAGTACCATTTAACAAACCTTCCATAAAAACATATTGGTCCATGCAGGATGCGGCGGTTTTGGGACAGCGAAATCTGTTTACCGGAACGGAGACGGAAGCAGCAGAGGAACTGGAAAGATATTTGCGGGATTCCATTGCCGGACAGATGGCAGCAGACGTACCGGTGGGAGCTTTTCTGTCGGCAGGGATTGACAGCAGCACGGTAGTGTCGCTGATGCAGTCCATGAGTCAGCGTAAGGTAAGAACTTTTACAATTGGCATGTGGGACGAGAAATTCAATGAGGCGCCGGTGGCGAAAGAGATTGCCTCCCATTTGGGAACGGAGCACACGGAAGTCTACATTACGGAGGAGAATGCCAGACGGGTGTTACCTAATCTCTCGGATATGTTTGGGGAACCTTTTGCAGACTCGTCTCAGATTCCTACCTATCTGGTTAGTAAGATTACCAGAGAGCATGTGACGGTATCCCTGAGCGGTGATGGCGGCGATGAATTGTTCTGTGGATATAACACATATTATTCTATTGACCGGATTTGGAATAAGACGAAGAAGATTCCCTACCCCATCAGAAAGATGGCAAGTGTTATGCTTGGCGCGGCGGGAGAGATCCGCCACGGTGGTTTGGCCACAAGAGCCAGACTGCTGGGTGCCAGGAGTATGGAAGACATGTATCTTCGTTCAGAGATAGGAGAAGGGCTTGCGCTTGTCAGGAGACATCCAAAGTCGGACAGCGGGTGGATACCCGGGGAGTGGGAGGAGATTCTTCCCTGGGAAGCCGGACACACTCTCATGGATGAATATCCGGGCGGACTTTTGGCGGAGCCTCAGCATAATTTAATGTTGATGGATCTGTTAATGTATCATCCGGATGATATTTTAAATAAGGTGGATCGAACAGCAATGGCGGTGTCTCTGGAAACCAGAGTGCCTATGCTGGATAAGGACGTGGTGGAGTTTGCGTGGACGCTGCCTCTTTCTTTTAGAAGTAAGGATGGCGTCAGTAAGAAGGTGCTGCGGGATATTCTCTACCGCTATGTACCGAAGGAATTGATGGAGCGTCCGAAGAAAGGCTTCAGCATTCCCCTTCATAAATGGTTGAAAGAGCCCGGGTTACGGGAGTGGGCAGAGAGTCTGCTGGATGCAGACCTAATAGAGAAACAATCGTTATTGAATGCGCCGGCAGTCAGAAAACTCTGGGATGATTATATACAGCGTGATATCTGGCGGGTACAGATATGGTATGTATTGATGTTTCAGGATTGGATGAGACATCATGAGGTGTAGATGTTTTGGAACTTCACATGGCCCCATCATGGGGCTGGATGAAACCGGGATGTCTTAGAATAGCAGGGAGGTTAAAGTGAGAATCATAGAGCAATATCAACCGGCTAAATCGTATACAGAAAAGCAGCAGGATCTGATTTCCATTATTGTGACTGCCTATAATATAGAAGAATATATTGCCAGAGGTGTCAGGTCCATCTGTGCACAGACCTATGGTAACCTGGAAATTATCGTGGTGGATGATGGCTCTACAGATACCACGGGGAAGGTCTGTGATGAGCTGGCGGCAGAAGATGACCGGGTGCGGATCATCCATAAAGCAAACGGCGGGCCGGCAGATGCCAGGAATGTGGGGACCGCGCAGTCTAGGGGCCGTTATATTGGCTATGTGGATGGCGATGACTGGATTGACCCGGATATGTATGAGGTGATGCTTGGCGCCCTCTTAGAACAGCAGGCGGATATTGCAGTCTGTCGTTACCGTCAGGTGTATAAGGATCACACGGAGGACGGGTCGATAGACAGGGCGGCGGTATTTGAGGGACAGGAAGCCCTGCAGTATTATGTGGAGGAGCGGGAGGAGTATGCGATTCAAAATGCGGCCTGGAATAAATTATATAGAAGAGAAATTTTAGAAGGAGCCTCTTTTCCCGTAGGGAAATGGTATGAGGATATCATGTTCGCAACCACTGCGCTTGCCCGGGCGAAACGCTGTATTTACCTTGACACTGCCCATTATAACTATATAATAGACAGAGAGGGAAGTATCATGAATACGCAGATTAATCCGCGTACTTTTACGGATCAGGTGCCTGCCTATTATGAGAAGACCAGGTTCTTGCAGGATTTGGGAAGACAGGATCTGGCACGGATTCATGATTATTTTTTTTATAAGAGATTGTTACTCTTTTATGGACAGCTATATGGCCAGATTGTGGGGCAGGCAGGAAGTCCGGCATCCATGGAGCGTAAGGCACAGTCTGGTGAGAGGAATCATCAGGAAGCGTATCTGGCAGAGATAGAAAATATCCTGCGCAGGGATGAGACCAGGGTGAGAACAGCGTTTGAAGATCCGATTGCGGATTCGCGGGACCGGAAGAAAGCAGAACTTTTCCTGAAGTCACCGGAACGCTACTGCCGCAGGGTACAGTGGGAGGAACGAGTTGTGATTCCCCTTAAAGTGAAGGCGAAGTCGATACTTAGGCGGTTTCAGGCATAGGAAATATGACGAATATGTCATAAATATAGAAGATGATCTGGACTGCGGCATAAAGGCAGTCGGGTCTGACAGTCGGAGAAGATATGGTTATCATACAGCTTGCAGGCGGGCTGGGGAATCAGATGTTCCAATACGCTTTGTACCTGCAATTTCAAAATTTGCATAAAGAGGTAAAGATTGACGATGTGGCGGGATTTGTGGAAGATGAGAAAAGGGATCCTTCGCTTTCCGCTTTTGGAATCACCTATCAAAAGGCTGACCCCAAGGACATAGAAGAGATGCTGGACGCGTCCCTTCTTTTCTGGCACAGAGTCAGGAGAAAACTGTTTGGCAGGAAGCGGAAGTCCTATTTCGAAGCGGACAAGCGGTTTAAACCGGAGATATTTACCTGGGACGATATTTATCTGGAAGGCTATTGGCAGACAGAGAAGTATTTCGAGGCAGTGGCGGATCAGGTTAGGGCGGCTTTTGATGTGGACAGACTGCTTATGGTGCAGCAGGCAGAGGATATGGCGAAGGCAGGCAGGACTAAACTGCAGACCAAGGTGCAGACATATCTGCGGCAGATCACACAGACCCAGTCCGTCAGTCTGCACATCCGCAGGGGAGATTATCTGACGCCGGAAAACCAGGCGCTCTTTGGCGGCATCTGTACAGAAGCATATTATAAGGAAGCGGTGAGGCTGATGCGGGAGCAGTATCCGGGATGCCGGTTCTTTCTTTTTACCAATGATAAAGAATGGGCGAAGGAAAGGTTTGCGGACGACAAGGGCGGCAGGACGACAGAGACAGCGCTGGCAGACGGGGAGCCGGCAGACGTGATCGTGGTGGATTTGCCGGAGGGCAGCGATCATGAAGAGTTTGCCCTGATGAGTAAATGTAAGCATCATATTCTGGCTAACAGCAGTTTCAGCTGGTGGGCCTCCTATTTGAATCAGAATCCCGGAAAAACTGTCCTTGCGCCGCCTAAGTGGCTGAATGGCTGGGATTGTCAGGATTTTTACAGGGAAGATATGCGGAAGGTGTCTGTGACACCATGAGATAAATATGGGATTCCCGGCAGACAGAAAGACCTCAGACGGGAAGATAGGGAAGGGATTTATACAATATGAGTGATACCATCAAAGAGGAAAAGCAAGAGCAGGTCACATTATTAAAAAAAGTAGCATATCTTTTCGATCACAAACAGCGCATACAGCTTGTGGGACTGGCGGTCATGATTTTAATCGGCGGCGTTTTGGAGACACTGAGTGTATCCATTATGGTGCCGGTGGTGCAGGCCATTATGGAGCCGGACAAGTTTCTGCAGAATCATTATGTGTCGCGTATCATGGAGTTTCTTCCTATTAAAATAGAGTCCGGCAGGGAACTCATCATGTTGATGCTGGGAACCATGATTGTGCTGTTCATTGTGAAGAATCTTTATCTTCTGTTACAGACTTATGTGCAGAATACTTTCGTGACCAAGAATCGAAACCGGATGATCAGCCGCGTGATGCGGGAATTTCTAAACAGACCTTATGAGGAATATCTGGGGGCTGACATTCCTACAGTGTTTCGGCTGACGGACAGCGATATTCCCAATGCATTCCAGCTGATACTGGTGATGATTCAGATGATCACAGAGACTGTGGTGGCTGTGTCCATCTGTACTGTCCTGTTGGTGGCCAGTCCGGCCATGACGATATTCTGCGGTGCAGTATTCCTGGGGATGACGTTGATGATCACCAGAGTGTTAAAGCCCCGCCTGAATGCCATTGGACGCAAGAATCAGGCCATTCAGTCCAGGATTGCCAAGTGGCGGATTCAGTCCATTTATGGTTTAAAGGATGTGAAAGTACTGCACCGGGAAGAATTTTTTGTGCGCAATTATTATGAGAGCGGCGCCATCGGCGCCAATGTGGCGAGAAACTATGCAGTCATGAACAACTCGCCAAGACTTCTGATTGAGACAGTCTTTATTGTGGCGGTGTTATCTTTTATCATGATTTATATGACTAGAGGCGGTGATATATCTGCACTGTTCCAGCAGCTGATGGCCTTTGCAGTGGCGGCGGTGCGCGTGATGCCGGCTACCAACCGTATCAACACCTATCTTTCCGAGATTGCTTATTCCCAGCCCTGTCTGGATTATCTGTATGAAAATCTGACGGAGAGCATGAAGCTTGACGTAAACGGCAGTGTGACAGGGTTAGTCGGCGGGGAAGAGGAGGCCAGACAGCCGCTGGAGCTGACAGACAGGATCGTGCTGGATCATATCAGCTTTACCTATCCGAACACAGACAAACCGATTTTCACAGATGCCCATATGGAAGTGAGAAAGGGCCAGTCAGTAGGAATCATGGGGCCTTCCGGTGCGGGAAAGTCTACGATTGTGGATATTTTGCTGGGGCTCTTACATGTGCAGAAGGGCAGTATTACCTGCGACGGGCGGGATATTTTTGAAAATTATGCTTCCTGGCTTGGCCGGATTGGTTACATTCCTCAGTCCATTTATCTGATTGACGAGTCCATCAGAGATAATATTGCCTTTGGTATAGATGCGGATAAGATTGATGATAAGCGGATCTGGGAAGTGCTGGAGGAAGCACAGCTTAAGAGCTTTGTGGAAGAATTGCCGGAGGGGCTTGAGACTACCATAGGTGACAGAGGTGTCAGAATTTCCGGCGGCCAAAGGCAGAGGCTTGGAATCGCCAGGGCGCTCTACCATAATCCGGAGATTCTGGTGTTTGACGAGGCGACTTCGGCCCTGGATGGCGATACGGAGCAGGCGGTGATGGAGGCAGTTAACAGCTTCCATGGTAAGAAGACCATGGTCATTATTGCCCACAGGCTGAATACCATAGCCAAATGTGATGTCATTTATAAAGTAGAAAACGGAAAGATTACAGAAACAGCGCTATGATGACAGACAGCAGAGTTGTATATGCGCAGGGAAAGGATATCTATAGCAGATGATAGGAACAGAGTTTATCAACGGCCAAGGCCTGGGGAATCAGTTGTTTTGCTATGTTACGGCGAGAGCGGTGGCGCTGGAAAACGGCTATGAGTTCGGCACGGCGGGCCAGGAGCGGTTTGCAGTCAATATACACAGTGACCGGGGCATGTACTTTATGGATGTGGATCTGGGGCATGTGATCACAGAGGAACAGAAGAAGGATTTCCAGGTCTATCATGATGTGGAGGACAGGCTCTTTATCGGGAATTCCAGACATGATCTGACCCATGGCTGTTATGTGGCGGGGGCGGATCTGCAGATCCACCAGGTGGAAGATAATACCCTGCTTTACGGAAATATGCAGGATGAGTCCTATTTCATCAACTATCTTCCGCAGATCAGGCAGTGGCTTAAGGTGAAGCCGGAGTATGACTCTTATGAATACAGCAGGGAGAACCTCTGTATTATCAATATGCGGGGCGGGGAATATACGGGAAGCCCGGAACTTTTAATTGGCCGCAGGTACTGGCTTCATGGGATGGAGGAGATGAAGAAGATTCGTCCGGACATGGAGTTTGTGATTATCACAGATGATGTGGAGACAGCACAGAAGATTCTTCCGGGCATTGAGGCCCATCACTTTGATATCGGTAAAGATTATGTGACATTAAAGAACGCCTATTATTTATTGCTCTCTAATTCTTCCTTTGCCTGTCTGCCGGCGCATACCAGTGAGACATTACAGTTTGCCATTGCACCTAAATACTGGGCAAGGCATAATGTGTCCGATGGTTACTGGGCTTCGGAGCAGAATATTTACAGCCTGTTCCATTATATGGACAGGAAGGGCAGGATGTTTACGGCAGATGAGTGCCGGGCGCAGTTACAGCGTTATAAGCAGACTTCAGCGAAATACAGAAAGCTGAATGTGCGGCCGCAGGGCATGGGGCTTAAGATGCTGCAGGCTCATGCATGGTATGTCTATCAGAAAGCGTATGTATGTAAGATTGCACGGGGTGTGGAGAGAAGACTTAAGAGACTTGTGCATGGAAGATCATAAGGGAAAATGCAGTTTGGGCAGTGAGATATGAGAAGAGATAAAAGCATAAGCAAACAAATAAATAAGTTTCTGGAAGGAATAACACCTGGGCAAATGACTGTCTGTGCGGCGGCCTTGCTCATCGTATCCCTGATTCCCCTGCTGTGGCTTGGAAGATATAATGTGATGTGCATTGATGACTATGATTATGGCAGGCAGGTACATGATACATGGCTGGCCACGGGGTCATATCTGGAATCCGTGCAGACGGCCTGGCGGCAGAATATGGAGTTTTATCAGAACTGGCAGGGAACCTATGTATCCTGCTTTCTGATGGCGCTGTGTCCCATGAATTTCCACTATGAAATTGCCTGGATCGTGCCGGTTATCATGATTGGCATGTTTGCCGCATCGACCTTTGTGCTGGGCAGGCATATCCTTACGAAGTGGCTGGGAGCGGACAGGAAAGCGTCCTCCTTTATCATGCTGCTTCTGCTGTTTATGTTTTATCAGATACTGGAGGCGCCTTTTGAGGGAATTTACTGGTATAACGGTTCTACCCACTATATCCTGATGCAGTCTGTCTGGTTCTTTACACTGGCGGCAGTGTCGGGGGCATTGTGGACAAAGAGCAGGAAGCTTGCCGTACTTTACAGTGTTGTGGCGGCAGCTCTTGCAGTTGTGGTAGGCGGCGGCAACCTGATTACGGGTCTGCAGGCAGAGATTTTAATGGTATTCCTTCTGCTGTATGCCATGGTCAAGAACCGCAGCAAAATCTGGGCGGTCTGCCTTCCGCTTGTTACAGGCAGCATCGGGTTTCTATGCAATACCATGGCGCCGGGAAATCTGGTGAGAAGCACGTTGGATCCTTCCACCGGGTATTCTGCCGTGTGGTCTGTGATTTTGTCTTTCTATTATGCACTGACATTTATGATCCGCTGGACACCTGCTTTTGCCATACTGACTTGGCTGGCGGTTCTGCCCGTTTTATGGAACATGATGAAAACATCCGAAAAGACCTTTTCCCATCCCATATGGGTGACGGCGGGAATTTATTGTGTGATATCTGCTATGTTCACCCCCACACTTTATGCGGTGGGGATGGTGGGACTTGCCAGAGTGGATAATATCATTCAGATGGTATATTATCTGGGCCTGTTTGCAGGTACCGCCTACTGGCTGGGGTATTTCAGTCACAGAAAGAGCGAGGGCACGGCGGCGGAAGCTTTCGGAAGCTTCCTGGAACGTACCGGAAACAAAATGACGCTTGCGGGTCTGTTTCTGGTGCTGGTGGTCTGGGTGTTTACCGCAGATAAAAATACGTACACTTCCTTTTCCGCGGCCCGTTCGCTGGTAAACGGTGATGCACAGACCTTTTATGAAGAGGCCATGGAGCGTCATGAGATATATGTGAATGAGGATATTGTGGATGTGGAACTTGACCCATACAGCGCGAAACCTGCACTGTTTAGCTTTGACGATCTGTCTACAGACCGGGGTAACTGGCTGAATCTGGCGGTCATGCAGTACTACCATAAAGCCTATGTGGAATTACGTGATTAGTGTGCATTCTCCGTAGGTTAAGATTACAAGGATAAGTGTAAAGGAAATGATGAAAGAAAAGATAAAGAATGGAAAAGGTGGGAAGCTAAAGCTGCCGAATGTGACGCTGGCGGCCATGTCCAGTGTGGATATCTATGAAACAATCCGGGCAATAGAATATAGTATGCAGGGGATTGACTTTGGCGATGTGGTGTTGATTACGCACAGAAAGCCGCTCACGCTGCCCCGCAGTATACGATATTCCCACACATCCAAACTGAATGATATAGATAAATTTAACTATAAAATGGTGTATGAACTGGGAAAACATATCCACACGGACTATGTGCTCTTAGTCCATGCAGACGGCTTCGTGGTGCATCCGGAGAGCTGGCGGGAAGAGTTTCTTGCTTATGATTATATTGGCTCTCCCTGGCCGCTTCCTCAGAATGATTATGCATACCGGGATTCCAAAGGAGAAATCTGCCGGGTGGGCAACAGCGTGTCGATCCGCAGCAAGAAACTGCTGGATTTTCCGGGACAGGCAGATCTGAAGTGGGAAAAGATGGAAGATGACAACTTTAACGAAGACACCTTCTTATGCTGTAAATATAAGAACGTGATTGAGGATGCGGGTATGCGCTTTGCCCCCATTGAAGTGGCAAAGTATTTTGGTCATGAGCATATGATTCCGGAGATTATGGATGTGGAAGCGCCCTTTTTGTTTCATAAATGGAGAGGCAGAAATGCGCAGTACCCCCATTTTGTGAATCCCTGGAAAGTCAGGTGGCGCAAATGCAAGGATTTGATCAGACCCTTCTTGTTCTGGCGCGGCAGGGCACATTAATTCGTGGGCTGAGAAAGGAACATGGCTATTACTATGATATTTGACTGTATTCCGTTTTTTAATGAACTGGATATTTTGAAACTGCGGATGGAAATCATGAATCCTTACGTGGATTACTTTGTGCTGGAGGAGTCCACGGTGACCTTTTCAGGGGAATCCAAGAGGATGATATTTGCAGAGAACCGTCATCTATTTGATAAATTCAAAGATAAAATCCGCTATGTGGCGGTGGCGGACTCTCCCATGAGCGGGGTCACCACCCATGAGCGGGATAAATACCAGAAGAATCAGCTGATCCGTGCTCTCACAGACTGCAGGCCGGATGACATCATAATCTTCAGTGATGTGGACGAGATTCCCAATCCGGTGACCCTGCTGCAGGTGACGGAGCATTTCGATCCGGACAAGATTTATCATCTGGCCCAGCGAATGTTTTATTGCTTCCTGAATATGGAGGAAATTTCCGGGAACCTGTTGTCTATCACGGGGGAATTCCCCGGTGTGGAGAAGAAACAATGGCTTGGCACTAAAATCTGCAGTTTCGGAAACCTGCCCAAAGAGGGCATTGTATATCTGCGGGAGGTATCCCCTGCGAACCCGCAGAGTGTGCGGGTTTCGGACGGCGGCTGGCATTTCGGCTATATGGGCGGTGACGGAGAGCGGGATGTGGCCAAAAGAATCGGCGTGAAAGTACAGGCCGCAGCCCATCAGGAATATAATAGCAAACGTTATTTAAATGAGGCGGTGGACAGACTCCTGTGCGGGGAAGACATCTTTGACCGCAATGCAAAGTTCGTGCGGGTGGAGATAGATGAAAGCTACCCCGTGTATCTGCAGGAACATCAGAAGGACTATGATTTCCTGATGGCGCCCAAGGTTGGAAAAGCGGGAATTTTCCTGAAAAGAACAAGACTTGCCGGCAGACAGGCGCTAAGACGCCTGCACGGAATGGCAGCGAAGATGCTGCGCGGGAGGACATGATTAAAGTGTGGACATTGTACAGACGTTTGAGAGAGGAAAGCCGTATTCCATGGCTTCTCTTTTATGTCGGATTGACGATTGAGCTTCTGGTGGTCATTATCGACAAGAGTAATTATACCAATCCCATAGAAGGCTATCTGTTCCGGATAACCTTTCTTCTCTTTGCGGCCAAGCTTCTGCTCACGAAATATGATTACAGGGCATGGGCGGTCATTCTGCTTCTTGAGGCGGTGGGACTCCTTTCCTACCGGGTTACGGGGGCCAATGATATGATCCGCATCGTGACCTTCACTGCGGCCTGTAAAGACATTCCCCTGAAACAAATGTTAAAATATGTATTCTATGTGACGCTGGCAGGCTGTGTAGTCATCATCCTGCTTTCCGTGACAGGCATTTATGGTGAGATCAGCCTGACCCAGGCCTATGGCCGTGAATCGGCAGAGGAAACCAGGTATGTGGGCGTGGAGGCGGAGGAAGAAACCCGCTATACCCTGGGCATGGGACACCCAAATGCGCTCTCCTGTATGTTCCTTATGCTGGCGGCGCTGAGCACTTATATCTGGTTTGAGCGGATGAAATGGTACAGCTATCTGTTTCTTATGCTCTTAAATGTGGGGATTTATATGCTGACCGGATCCAAGACCAGTATGCTGATCACCACAGCCTTTATCCTGGGGGCCTTTGCGGTGTCTGTGGGGAGAGTCCTTCGGGAAAAGAAAGTAATTTATGTCTGCGGACTTCTGGTATTTGCTTTGTGTATCGGTTTTTCGGTGGATGCGGCGGTCTGCGCCCAAAGGGTGCGGGAAGCCCAATGGAATGAGTTTTTCTTTGAGAATCCCCGGGATAACCGCCATATCGTGCTGTTAGGGAAGATAGACCGCCAGATCAGCGGCAGGATTGTGAGCCTGACAGACTCTGAGAAAAATGACGGCATGATTCACACCTGGTCTCTGTTTTCCAATGAAAATAATATGAACTATTATTTCGATATGGGATGGGTCAAACTTTTCTACCGTTATGGTGTGATTCCCGGTATCTTGTATGTAGCGGCATGTCTGGCGCTTCTGTGGCAGTTTTACAGGAAAAAGGATGCCTGCGGGTTGGTGCTTTTTGTGGCTTTCGCGGTGTATACGGTGGTGGAGGCACATCTGATTTCGGTCTATGTGGGAAGAAATTATCTGCTTATGATGATGGGATGCAGCCTTTTTCTGGGGAATTGGGGGAAAGATGCCCTGGAACAGGGGGGATCTTGATGCGCGTGCTGATGATTGGGCCGGCCCGCTGTGTGCACGGCGGTATTTCCGGTGTGGTGAATAATTACTATGAGGCCGGTTTGGCGCAGAAGATAACCCTGCGCTATATCGGTACCATGGTGGAAGGCGGGAAGTTTCGTAAATTATGGCAGGCAGGCATTGCTTTTCTGCGTTTTCTTCTGGTGCTTTGGCATTATGATATTGTGCACGTGAACATGGCCTCGGATAACAGTTACAGGCGCAAAAGCTTTTTTATCAGAACAGCGAAAAGATTTCGGAAAAAGATAGTAATCCATCAGCATGGCGGGGATTTTGAGACGTTTTATCATCAAGAGCAGGATGAAAAAGGGCGGGCGCAGATCAGGCGTGTACTCTCGATGGGAGATGCCTTTCTGGTGCTGGCGCCGGCATGGCGGGACTTTTTCGGGGAATTGATTGGCCGGGAGCGGATTACCGTGCTTCCCGACTCTATTGCCATACCCGAAGCGTTTGAGAAAGACTATGATAACCATAAGGTGTTGTTCCTGGGGCGGTTATGCCGGGAGAAAGGCATCGGGGAATTGCTTTCTAGTGTGCCGGCTATAGCCCGGCAGTTTCCGGACTTCCATCTTTATCTGGGCGGAATCTGGGAAGATCGGGATCTGGAGAGGCGGGCCGCGCAGGAAAAGGAACACGTCACCTGGCTTGGCTGGGTGAGCGGCGAAGAGAAAAGGGATTGGCTGAGACAATGCAGAATTCTGACACTGCCGTCATATTTTGAGGGGCAGTCTGTATCTCTTCTGGAAGCTATGGCCCATTATTGCGGGATTGTGGCTACAGATACCGGTGGAATCCCCCAGATGATACGGCAGGAGGAAACGGGACTTCTGGTGCCTGTTAAGGATGCGGCGGCTCTGCAGGCGGGGCTGCTTCGTTTGTTGGAAGATGAGGCGCTGTGCAGACGATTAGGCTGCGCGGCACGTGAGAAAGTAACAGCAGAGTTTGGGATTGAGGAAAACATGCAGACACTGCTTGGAATCTATGAAAAGGTGCTTGGCGGATGAAGCGTGATTTGATCAGTGTGATTGTGCCCGTCCACAATGGACAGGACTATCTGGAAAACTGCATAGAAAGCATAGCAGGACAGTCCTATGACAATCTGGAAATCCTGATTGTCAACGACGGCTCCACGGATCGGACCGGGGAGATTTGTGCCGGCCTGCAGGACAGGTATGAAAATGTGGTGGTATTTACGCTGGAGGATCTGGGGGTGTCGGCGGCAAGAAATTATGCCATGGACAGGGCGAAGGGAGCGTTTCTTACCTTTGTGGATGCCGATGACAGGCTGTGTCCGGACACACTGTCATATCTGCATGAGAGGATTACAGCCACCGACAGCGACCTGGCGGGCTGTCGGTTCCACATCTGGGGGACGGCGCAGGAGTGGGAGAATATCTGCAGAAGCATGGAGCCAAAGAGCGCGGCTTTGCCGGCAGAGAAGATAACTTTCCTGGCAGAGAATGCAGATGGACAGAAGCAGGAAGCTTATGCGGAGCAGTGCTATGACAGGCGCCAGTATCTGGCAGAAAGCATTTTAAAGGATAACTGCCGGTGCTGGAGCAAACTTTACCGCAGGCGGCTTGTGGATCAGGTACGGTTCCGGGAGGGCCTTACGGTGGGAGAGGATATGCTCTTTCTGGTGGACCTGCTTCCCTTTCTGGAAAGCGCTGTGGAGACGGCGTATCCGGGATATGGATATTATCAGAATCCTGCAGGGGTGATGCAGCGGCCTTTTACCTCTTCTTATATGGATCAGGTGCGGTGCTGGGAGACGGCTGGAGATCTGATATTGCAGATGGATGAGGAACTTAAACCACAGACAGCGTCCAAGATAATCACGGCTGTTATGTTGACGGTTGGTAAAATTGCCCTGTGTTCTACGAAGGAGCGCCGACAGGCAGGAGAATATGTCAGGCAGTGTCGAGGGAAGTTAAAAGAACAGCTGCAGATACCGGGAAGTCTTTCTTATCTGCCGGGCGGTTACAGCATGAAGGCGAGACTGTTCTGTGGTCTGCCGGGGTTTTATATCTGGCTCTATCACGGATTGTGCAGGTTCAAGAGAATGTTGAAGCAGATGCAGGATAGAAGAAGATAAGAGTATGGCCAAGATTTGGTGTGGAAGAGTATATGAATATAGGTATAGAAGAAAGGAAGATATCGTATAGGAGATATTGTATCAGAGCGGGTTGACGGGAGAAATGGAGGAAAAGATGATGGGAGAATGTCATAAGATCAGTGTGATTGTGCCGGTTTATAATGCAGAAGCCTACCTGCGGGAGTGTGTGGACAGTATTCTGGGGCAGACTTATCAGAATATAGAAGTGATTCTTGTGGACGATGCCTCCACAGATGGCAGCGGCAGAATCTGTGACGACTATGAACAGGCGGATCGGCGGGTGCGCGTTATTCACAAGGAGAACGGCGGGCCTGGGTCAGCCTGTGTGGCGGGCATGAACGAGGCTTTGGGTGATTACTATATGTTCGTGGACAGTGATGATTATGTGGAACCAGAGATGCTTACCGAGATGGCAGCTCATCTGGCAGGCCAGCCAGGAGAGATAGTCTGCTGTAATCATCTGCGGGAGAAGCAGAAGAAGACAGAGCCCGTGTACAGTGCCGTCGCGCCGGGGGTCTATCAGGGAGAGGAATTGGAATCTGTGATCAAGGCGAGACTGGTGGGACGGCAGCAGAGAATTCTGCCCATGTCACGCTGTATGAAGTTGTGTGAAAAGACTGTTTTTGAGGGAAATGAGAAATATTATGACTACAGGATACGGTTTGCGGAAGATTCTAATATGATGTATCCTGCCCTGTTAAACAGCACACGGATTGTGGTCATGGAAGGAGCGCTGTACTATCATTACCGTTATGTGGAGAGTTCTATGATTCACGCTTATGATAAGGGGATTTACGACAGCCTGCAAAGAGTGATGGCATGCATGAGGCGGGTGGCATCGGACAAGCAGGTACCGGATGGGGCTCAGGCTGTTGACCGGGAAAATTGTTACATGCTCTTGTATGTGATGAAGAATGAACTTCGTAATCCGGATGCCGGATACAGGGCGAGAATCCGGGAGATTTTTGGTTCCGGGGAAAACAGGGAGCTGTTTCGGAATATCCCTCTGCCTGTCAGCGGCAAGAAGGACACCCTGCTGTATCTGGCAGCCAGACATCCTGAGGGAATCCTGCCGGTACTGCTTAGAATGGCAATTCGGCTGTATGACAGAAAGAAGAGATAGCAGATGATTATTGTGAGACTTATGGGCGGATTGGGGAACCAGCTGCAGCAGTACGCCCTGTACCGGAAATATGAATTGCTGGGAAAGGAAGCCAGATTGGATATCTCATGGTTTTCTGAAAAGATACAGGAGAAGATGCAGGCGCCCAGACCCCTTGAGCTGAACCGCCTGGATAATCTGTCTGTGAGAAAGGCGGCGCCGGAAGAAGTGCGGGCGCTTTTGGGAAGAGCGTATGAGGAAAAAGAGGGCCTCTTAGAGAAAGTAAAGAGAAAGATAAATCCGGCCTTTGTGCCTGTTTTCGAGGAGACGGATATGTACCATCCGGAGATTTTCGGGTGGGACAGGAAATATCTGGTGGGATACTGGGCATGTGAGGCCTACTATGCGGATATTCTGGAGCGTCTGCGGTCAGAGCTGCAGTTCCCTGTCAGCAGCAATCCCCAAAATGCGGCAGCAGTGGCAGAGATGGAGCAGACAGAGTCGGTGAGCATCCACATCCGCCGGGGCGATTATCTGGATGCTGCCAATCGGGAAATGTTTGGTAATATTTGCACGGAGAAGTATTATGACAGTGCTGTCAGATATTTAAAAGAGAACGTATCCAATCCTGTCTTTTATGTCTTTTCGGACGACAGCGCGTATGTGCGGTCAAAATACCAGGGGAAGGAATTCAGGGTGGTTGACTGGAATCAGGGAGAGGACAGTCTTTATGATATGATGTTGATGAGTCACTGCAAACATAATATCTGTGCCAACAGCACGTTCAGCTTCTGGGGAGCAAGACTGAACAGCCATGCCGACAAGATTATGGTACGGCCTTCCATTCATAAGAATACGCAGGTGTATGTGCCGGGGCAGATGAAGGAACTGTGGGCGGGCTGGACCTTGATTTCTCCGGCGGGGGAACTGTAGAAAATCCTGGGTAAGTCTGCTATAGTGATTATGTTTGTTATACGGTAAGAGAAAGTGAGGCTGTCATGCTTTTTAATTCGTTGCATTTTTTGATCTTTTTTCCGATTGTTCTGGGCATCTATTATCTGATGCCACAGAAGATCAGAACTTACTGGCTCCTTGCGGCCAGTTATTATTTCTATATGTGCTGGAATGTGAAGTATGTACTTTTGCTTTTGTTTTCCACAGTTGTGACATATATGTCAGGTCTTGCGCTGGCAAAGTGCTCCCAGGATGCAAAGGGGATACGGTATAAGAAATTATGTGTGGCGGTCAGTTTTATTCTGAATCTGTCAATTTTGTTCCTGTTTAAATATCTGGATTTTGGAATAGCAAGTCTGAACCAGATTCTGGGTCATCTGCATATCGAACTCAACGCCCCGGCGTTTGACCTGCTTCTTCCGGTGGGCATTTCTTTTTATACCTTTCAGGCATTGGGGTATACCATGGATGTTTACAGAGGCGAGATTTATGCTGAAAAGAATTTCTTCCGGTATGCGCTCTTTGTTTCCTTTTTCCCGCAGCTGGTGGCCGGGCCCATCGAGAGATCCAAAAACCTTCTGCGGCAGCTGGATAAACCGGCAAGCCCTTCTTTTGACAGTCTGCGGGACGGCTTTTTGTTGATGCTCTGGGGATATTTTTTAAAAGTTGTGTTGGCGGACCGTATTGCAGTTTTTGTGGATACGGCTTACGGGGATATTGAGACCTATACGGGTGTTTACCTGATTGTGGCAACTGTTTTGTTTGCCGTACAGATTTACTGTGATTTCTCCGGATATTCCGTGATTGCCATGGGAGCAGCCAAGATGCTGGGGATTTCACTGATGGAGAATTTTAATGCGCCCTATCTTTCCACATCGGTATCGGAGTTCTGGCGCAGATGGCATATATCTTTATCCACCTGGTTTCGGGATTACCTCTATATACCGTTAGGCGGCAATCGCAGGGGGAAGGTCAGGAAGTATGTGAATCTGTTGATTACTTTTGGGGTCAGCGGTCTCTGGCATGGCGCCAACTGGACCTATGTGGTCTGGGGGCTTTTGAATGGGACCTATCAGATGATAGGCGAAGTGCTAAGACCTTTCAGGAAAAAGGTGGCCGGTTTTCTGGAAATCAAAGAAGACAGTCTGAGCCATAAGGGGCTTCGGATGGTAACAACTTTTCTGTTGGTGGATCTGTCCTGGGTGTTTTTCCGTGCCAATACCGTTTTTGAGGGGCTTCGGATTGTTAAGAGAATGTTAACGGCTAAGAATCATTGGGTGTGGTTCGATGGGTCTTTATATGAATGCGGGTTGAATGAAAGTAATTTCAGGTTTATGATATGGGGTATTCTGCTGCTTTTGGTGGTGGATATCTGTAAATATAAAGGCATTAGACTGCGGGAAATTATGGCGAGGCAGGATTATTGGGCACAATGTCTTTGCGTGATCACAGCGGTATTCGGAATCCTTTTGTTTGGAATGTGGGGAGCAGGGTATGATGCTGCTAACTTTATATATTTCCAGTTTTAATAAGGGAGAGCACAAATGAAGAGAGTCAAGGCGATACTTTGGATTATATTAATGGCAATACTCATGGCAGCGGCTTACAAGACAGTTTCCTTTCGCCTTCAAGGCAAAATGACCTATCAAAAAAACGGAGATCTGCTCAGAGTGGCGGATGACTGTGATGTATTGTTTCTGGGAACAAGTCATGTGACTGCTGAGGTTTTTCCCATGGAATTGTGGAAGGAATATGGTATTACTTCTTATAACATATCCGGATACGGTCATCCAATGGCATTGAGTTACTGGATGCTTATGAACACATTGGATTATGCCGATCCCAAGGTGGTAGTGGTTGACTGTTATGTCATGGAATCCGATGCGATTGTGATACGAGATGAGAAATTTATGCATTTTTCTCTGGACAGCATACCTTTGAGCAAAACGAAGGTAATGGCGGTCTGCGATTTGTTTGATGACTTTGACAGCCGGGCGGAATATCTATGGAGCTTTTCTCTCTATCATGACCGCTGGGATGAATTGAAGCGGGATGATTTCGAGGTGGAGTACGGGAAAACCAGAGGTGCTGTTTTTGAGGTGGGTTTGGAAAAGCCGGATGATTTTGAAATCCGGGATGTGGAAGCGGAACCTATAGACAGTGTGGGAGTTACCTATCTGCGAAAGATTGTGGAGGCGTGTCAGAGCAGGGACATTGAGGTGGTTCTTACTTTTCTGCCATTCCCGGCCCAGGAAGACCAGCAGAAGGTTGCGGCATATGCCGGGGAAATTGCCAGGGAGTATGATGTGGATTATCTTAATTTTCTGCAGATGGATGTGGTGGATTATCAGACTGATTGCTTTGATTCTTATTCTCATCTCAATGTGGCTGGCGGTCAGAAAATCACGTCTTTCTTAGGAAGGTATCTGCAGGAGAATTATGGGCTGGCGGACCACAGACAGGATGGCCTGGATGAATGGGATGCAGATTATGCTGCTTATCAGCGGTATAAGATTGACAAGATACAGAGCCAGGAGTCTTTACAGAATTATCTGGTCATGATGGCAGATAAGAGTTTCAGTATATGTCTTTATGTGGACGGGGAATCTAAGATATGGGAGTATGAACAATATGTCAATCAGATTAGAAACCTTGTGCCAGAGTATACATTTCCGGCACTGGATAAGGTGATGCGGCAGGGAACGGATTACTGTCTGATTATAGACAATGTGTGGGAAACGGTTGAAGAGTACTATGGACAGGAAGGCGGAGAGACAGAGACTTCCTTTGGCAAAGTATCCTATATGGGAAAAGAGGATGGCAGCAAGGCACTTTGTTTAGTAGATTCCGAGGAAAGTTTTCTGAAAGAATACTGCGATGATGGGAGGATTCCTACTGTCCAGATTGTTTTGATCAATAACCTGGACGGTACTGTGGTAGATGTGCAGAGGTTTGATGAGTCGCTCACCGTGAACAAATAAAAAAGTGGTAAAATGCTCCTGATAATGGTATGGTATAGGTGTAGCATTACTTAAGAAAGAGTATGGGAACGATGAATCGTAAGAAGAAAATTATTGAGAGCTACTGTCTGTTATTTTCGGATCTGCTCTGTATCGTAATTGCATATGTGGCGGCGATTCTTCTGCGTTACGGGAAGTTTGTCCGGGTACAGGAACCGGAAATACATGCGCTGGTGTGCGTGTTCTTTTTGTTGTTTTGTACGATTTACAGTTTTCTGCTTGACTGGAACAGGAGCTTTCTGGAGCGGGGCGTCCTTGTAGAATTTGTGGCAGTGTTGAAATTTAACCTGTTTATGGTGTTGGGGGCGGCCAGTGTGCTGTTTATGATTCAGCGTGGCGCCGCCTTTTCAAGAATGGTGTGGGGATATTTTGCAATACTTGACGTGCTGGTGGTGTGGCTGATGCGTCTTATCATGAAACGGTTTCTGCGGGCGTATCTCACATCTGAGGCCAATCTTGTAAAGATTATGGTCATCACCAGGGCCAGTGTGATGGATAAAACGATTGCGCAACTTCGGGAAAAGCTGGATATTAATTATGAGATCGTAGCGTTGGCCTGTGTGGATGAAGATCGAAAAGGTGTGGTCGTGGACGGCGTCAAGGTGCTGGCAGATGGTTCCGATGTGCTGTCTTTAGCCAGACAGATGGCTCTGGATGAGGCTTTTATCAATCTGCCGGATATGAACAAACGGTTTGTAAAGCATATTATTTATGACCTGGAATCCATGGGTGTGGTCTGTCATTACAACATAGATATCATTGACGCCGGACAGCGTGAGATTACGGTGGACAGCTTTGCGGGCTATACGGTCATGACCTATTCCATTACACACTACGATTACCGCAGGATGACACTTAAGCGGATTATGGATATAGCGGGCGGACTGGTGGGAATCCTGATTACAGCAGTGCTGACCCCCTTTGTGGCGCTGGCTATCAAAATGGACTCCCCCGGGCCTGTCCTTTTTGCCCAGACCAGGATTGGTAAGAATGGCCGCCGGTTTAAGATTTATAAATTCCGCTCCATGTATATTGACGCGGAGGCGCGCAAGAAAGAACTGGAAAAGGCCAATGAAATGCAGGGCTTGATGTTTAAAATGGAGAATGACCCCAGAATCACCAAAGTGGGAAGATTTATCCGCAAGACCAGTATTGACGAGCTGCCGCAGTTTTTTAATATTCTGCGGGGAGACATGAGTCTGGTGGGGACCAGGCCGCCCACGGAGGATGAATTTGAACAGTATAATTCCCACTACAGACGCAGAATCAGCATGACGCCCGGGCTCACCGGCCTGTGGCAGATCAGC
The DNA here is from genome assembly GCA_910577735.1 of uncultured Lachnospiraceae bacterium. Lineage (GTDB taxonomy): Bacteria > Bacillota > Clostridia > Lachnospirales > Lachnospiraceae > UBA3282. The sequence continues at coordinate 78,456 of CAJTOO010000007.1, read as the reverse complement.
GGCAGAAGCGATATCTCCGATTTTGATGAGGTGGTGCGGTTGGACTTGGAATATATTGACAACTGGTCGCTGGGGCTGGATGTGAAGATTTTGTTTAAGACAGTGGGAGCTGTACTGAAGGGAAGAGGTTCTAAATAAGTGTACAAGAAGAAGTTCTAGGGCTTACAGCAAAGGCTGTTTCGCCAAGAACTTCTAGGAGTTGCTTTGGCAACTCCGTCTTGTACCGGAGAATGCCAAAAGCGGGCATTCTCCGCCTATATGTTAGATGGAAGTGATACTAAATAGATAGACTGTCATAATTGTGAAAAGGAACTGGAAATGAGGATTGATAGGAAATCGTGTATGGAATACAAAAATGACAGACTTGTCATGTATTTGCATGGAGGAAGCGGGAATCACGGTTGTGAGGCGATTGTCAACAGCACCTGTCATATGACGGAGGGAATTCCGAAACTTCTGGTGACTAACAGTGAGCAGGAGGACAGGCGGTATTCGGTGGGGGCTTTGTGTGACATATTACAGGAGCGCAAGATTGCGGAGCATTTTTTTGCCCATGTGTGGTATTATGTCTGGCGCAAGGTTTTTCATGATCCGGAATCTTTTATGCGTTATCGTTTCCGCAGGGTACTGGGAAAAGAGCTGGCGCCCCTCTATCTTTCCATAGGCGGGGACATGTACTGTTATGAGGTGCCGAGAAAAGAAGCCATGCTGGCCCATAGTACTTTTTGCCGGGCGGGAGCCAGAACGGTTCTGTGGGGCTGTTCTCTGGAACCGGAGTTGTTAGAGGAGCCGGCAGTGGTGGACGACATGAAGCGTTATACCCTGATTACGCCCCGGGAGTCCATTACGGAACAGGCATTGAGAGATGCCGGGGTAGTGGAGAATGTGAAAAGGTATCCGGACCCGGCCTTTTTCCTGGAACCGGAATCGTTTGCATTACCGGCAGGCTTCCGGGCGGGAGAGACCATCGGCATTAATATCAGCCCCATGATTGTGGAGAATGAGACGGTTCAGGGGATTACAGTCGCAAATTACCGGAAACTGATGGCACACATTTTAGACAGCACAACGTATTCCATTGCGCTGATACCTCATGTGATGTGGCATCATACCGATGACAGAAAAACCCTGGCGCAGCTATATGAGACGTATACGGATAATGACAGGGTGGTTCTCTTTGAAGATATGTCCTGCCAGAGGTTAAAATATATTATTTCTAAATGCAGGGCCTTTATCGGCGCCAGGACCCATGCGACCATCGCAGCCTATTCTTCCATGGTGCCTACGCTGGTGGTGGGATATTCTGTGAAAGCCAGGGGGATTGCCAGGGATCTGTTTGGCACGGAAGAACATTATGTGCTGCCGGTGCAGTCTTTGTCGGATCCGGCAGAACTGATTGGGGCCTATGAGTGGATGATGGAGCGGGAAGAGGAAATCCGCAGACGGCTTACAGAGATTATGCCGGCCTACCGTGAAGAAGCCGGGAAGGCCGGAGAAGAGATCCGCAAATTGTGGCGGGCTGTACAGTAATAAAGAACTGACATATGCTGCGGAAGGCGGCATGGAAATGAATGAGAATCGGGATATGGGCAGAATACAACAGGCCAGGAAAAATATCATATTCGGCTTTGTCAGCAATTTTGTGATCATACTGATGAATTTCCTGCAAAGAACCATCTTTATCTGGGTGCTTGGCAGGACACTTTTAGGTGTCAACGGTATCTATACCGACGTGTTGAGCGTGCTGTCTCTGACGGAAATGGGAATCGGTACGGCGCTCAACTACAGTCTCTATAAGCCGGTGGCTCAGAAAGACCGTGAAAAGATCAAATCTTACATGCAGTTTTATAGGAGGGCATATCTTTCCATAGCCGGTGTGATTACGGTGCTTGGAATCGCAATTTCTCCTTTTCTCAGATATATTCTCAAAAATCCCGGCAGTTTCTCCATGAGGGAGTTGACAATATATTACTATATCTTTCTGTTTAATACGGTTATCAGCTACTTTGTGACCTATAAATACAGCCTGGTCAATGCGGAACAGAAGAATTATATCCAGACGAATATCACCACTGTAACTAAGATTGTAGTTACCGTGGTGCAGATTGTGGTGCTGGTCCTTACAAGGAATTTTCTGTTTTATCTGTTGGCTCAGTCTCTGGTGGAGCTTTTGCAGAAAATTTTTGTGAGTGCTTATCTGGGCAGGATGTATCCTTATCTGAAAGATAAAGATGTGGAGAAATTGGGTAAAGAAGAAACCCAGGTGGTGGCTACGAAGACGAAGGCGCTTATCTGCCATAAGGTGGGTGATGTGGCGAGACTGCAGACGGATAAGATTATCATCTCTTCCTTTGTCAATGTAGACACCTCGGCTGTGGTGGATAACTATGTTTATATCATTACTTATGTGGGAAACTTTGTTAATATTATCTTTGATTCGGTGATTTCCGGTTTTGGAAATCTGGTGGCCACGGAGTCCAGGGAGAGACAATACCGGCTCTTTAAGGTATACCGTTTCTTTGCCTGCTGGCTGTTTGGCTTCGGTGCGGTGGGCTTCTGGCATCTGCTGACACCGCTGATCGGCGGCATCTGGCTGGATCAGAGCTGGATTGTCAGTGAATTGACGGTGACCCTCCTGGTGGTGGATTTCTATTTGAAGGGAGGCCGCACGGTTCTGCTCAATTTTAAGATAGCCTCAGGATTGTTTGAGCAGGATCGGTATCTGCCGCTGATACAGGGCGGCATCAATCTGGCAGTATCCATTCTTCTGGTACAGAAAATGGGGGTGGCAGGAGTCTATGTGGGCACGCTGGTGTCGGGGATTTTAGCAAACCTGATTCGTCCGGTGATTATTTACCGGGTATGCTTTGACAGGAAGGCATGGCCTTACTTTGCAGATTCCTTTAAATATATGGCAGTGATTCTGGCGGTGGCGCTTGTCATGATACCTGTGCGCCATAGAGTCATGGGGCAGGTGACGATCTTGACATTTGCGGCGATGGTGCTGATTGTGACAGTGTTTTATAATATGGTATTCTGGCTGGTATTCCACAGGACGGATGAATTTGCCTATCTGTGGGATGTGGCGGTCCGGAAACTTCCCGGGCTGAGAAGATAGAAACAGGCAGTTTGTGCGGTACATGCGGCAGACACTTTTGGATGAAGATAAGAATGGAATGAGGGTATGATGAACAAGAATCTTCTGATGGACAATGGTTGTAAAGAACTCTTGCAGTATGGCGTCCTGGATACGAAGGGGCGGCTGAAACGTCTGGTAAAGAAGTATGTGCTTGGCCGGAAGACTGCGCCGGAAGACTTGATTTTCTGGCCTACCGGACTTCTGGCAGGCGGCCTGTGGTATTGCCGTGCCGATCTTGCAGGTCAGTGCGGAAAAGGATGGCAGGGAAAAGCCTTTGACGAGGACCAGGCGCACGAGGAGATCATGCGGATTGAGGGCGCCCTGGATTTATATTTTGACAGATGGCGTGGAAAGGGTATGCCGCTTTACTACCTGGATGATCTGGTTGCGGGTGAGACCTTTCTGGAACAATATCTGAACCGTGCGGGCAGGACGGATAAGGAATTAAAGGGAGGAGAGTTTCGTACCAGACAGTACCGCCAGGCAGTGGATAAGATGGCGGATTATGCCGTGGAATATGCCAAAGATGAGGCGGGCAGCCTGCTTTACCGGGCAGGACGGGGCAATGGATATGTGTTTGCAGATACGCTGGGACTTGTGTGTCCGTTTCTTTATCGGTACGGCATGACTTTTAACAGGCAGGAGTGCATGGAACTGGCGGTGAAGCAGATAGCCAATTTCCTGGCGTATGGGATGGACGGCGTCAGTGGACTGCCCTATCATGGCTATGATATGACCGACGGCTGCAAGTATGGCATTATCGGTTGGGGACGTGCTGTGGGATGGATGCTTCGCGGTATGTCGAAGTGTTTCCTTTCGGATTATGGGAGGCAGCGGCTGCGGGAGCCCTTTATTAAGCTTGTGGATACGGTACTTGCCTATCAGCGGGAGGACGGTGCATTTTCCTGGCAGTTACAGGCATTGGAAGGACCCAAGGATACCTCTGTCACAGGCATGGTCTGCACAGCGCTTAAAGAGGGAATCGAATTAAAGATTCTTGTGGGGGATCATTACAGGCAGGCATTTGAGAGGGGAAGGGATTCCCTGAAGGAATCGATCCGTGGGGGGAAGGTTTATGACTGCTCCGGGGAATGTGAAGATTTTGCCCGGTATCCGCAGAAATATGATGCTTATCCCTGGTCTCTTGGGTCGGCCCTTATTATCTGTGAGTATACGACAGAATAGCGAAGTATGGAATGGAGGAAAAATGACTGGCCGGATGAAACAGTTTGCTATGAAAATGAAGATAGAAGAAGCTTTTTTCTGGGGCTTTTTTGTTTTGCTGTCGTTGGCCAAAGGGCTTGGATTCTATGAGGGACAGAAACTCTTTGTGCTCTTAGTGGTTCCGGGACTTTTGTGCGGTCTGCTGAAGATTCTTGTCACGCCCTACACAGGCAGACAGCTTATCATGGTGATTGCGCTTCTGTCCATGATAGCGCTGGTGTATTGCCGTTCCCGCTCATTAGGCATTCTGTTTGTAGGATTTCTGGTGCTTGCCATGAAAGGCATGCAGGTGAAGAAGGTTATGCAGGCAGGCTTGTGGATCTGGGCAGTCTGTGCTGTTTTTTTAAGCATTTTTTCCTTTTTTCGTCTGGAACATACCATCTACCGGGTGCATGCGAAGATGGGACTTGGCCATATATTCCGCTGGAGCCTGGGATTTACCCATCCTAATATTCTGCACATCACCTACCTGACACTTTGCGCCCTGATACTCTATCAGATGAGAGAAAGGTACAGGTTCCGACATTATGTTTTGCTGATGGCGGGTAATCTGCTGGTATTTCTGTATTCCGTCAGCTACACGGGTTTTGGAATCGTGGCAGTGCTTTTGACCGGCTGTCTCTATGTACAGTTTCGGCCCAGATTCTGTATTCTGGAAAAGCTGCTGGCTAATCTGGTTCTGCCAGTGTGTTTGATTCTGTCTTTCGTGCTTCCGCAAATGCTGAATGACCATCCGCTGTGCGGTTATGTGCAGGCGCTTAATGCAAAGCTTAACACGAGAATATGGCTGGCCCAGCAATTTCTGGTGCCGGAGTACAGAAGCCTTCTGGGGAAGGATATTTCCCAGGTGGTGAAATCATCCATGACTATGGATAACTCATATGTCATGGGCTATATTAATTACGGCTTGCTTCCCTTTGGCATTATCATGACAGGATATTTTGTACTGCTGTTGTATCTGACACACAGACAGAAGACGCGGGAACTGGTCATACTGGTGTGCTTCCTGGCGGCAGGATGGACAGAACAGCTGTTATTTAATACTTCCTTTAAGAATATTACCTTGATTTTCCTAGGAGCCATGTTGTTTCTGCAAAAGGATGGGGAGAAGGCGTACTGCTTGCTGCCCTGGGCGCAGAGGGAAATTTGGATTCCGCTGGCGGGGCTGCCGGATTGGCTTGCTGCCCGGGCCGGTGCAATCTGGAGAGCGCATAAGAGGAGTGTCCTGGCTTGGGTTCTGGCAGGCGCCCTGGCAGGCGGCCTGTTATGTGCGGTGATTTACGAAGTGCCGGCAGGCTATGTGGTACAGCGGTTCTATACAGACGGTCTGGAAGAGACATCCGTCTATCTTACGGCTGCGGATGATCCGGCTTATGAAGGATACCGTGTCATGAATTATAAGGATGCTGAGACGCCCATGCAGGTGATAGAGGGTAAGGCGGTGGGACTGGAGACACTGCGCTATTATCTGGGCAGTGTGCTGATTGGTGCAGCCGCAGGCGCATTCTTTACAGTGTCAGGGATAGGATTTAGGGAAAGGAAGAGGGAGAAGGACAGGTGAAGCACTCGGATATGGAACGGCAAAACCAACTGACTTATTGTAAGATTTTAAAGACCAATATCAATGTGACCGATATGGAGCATACCATCTCTTATATCACGCGGAATCTGGATTCTTTAAAAGGGGATTATATCTGTGTATCCAATGTGCACACCACGGTGATGGCATATCGGGACAAAGAGTACCGCAGGGTGCAGAACAGTGCTGCCATGGCGCTGCCGGACGGCCAGCCTCTCTCCATCGTGAGCCGCAAAAGAGGTTTTTCGGAAGCGAGACGCGTACCGGGGCCTGATCTGATGCCGGCTATCCTTGATCTGTCCCAGGAAAAAGGATACAGGCATTATTTCTATGGCAGTTCGGAGCATACACTTTCAGAACTCAGGAAGGTATTGGTAAGCCGTTATCCGAAGCTGCAGATTGCCGGCATGTATGCGCCTCCTTTCCGGGAACTGAGCGGGGAGGAAGATGAAGAGATTGTCCGCAAAATCAATGACAGCAGGGCGGACTTTGTCTGGGTAGCTCTGGGTGCGCCCAAACAGGAGATATGGATGTATCAGCACCGGCACCGGGTTAAGGGACTGATGCTTGGTGTGGGAGCGGCTTTTGACTTTACTGCGGGAACCACGAAACGGGCTCCCATGTGGATGCAGAGATTGTGTCTGGAGTGGGCATTTCGGATTCTGCGGGAGCCTAAGCGCATGCTGCCCCGGTATCTGAATACGAATTTCTCTTTTCTATATAATGTGCATAAAGAGAGTAAGGCACTGAAAAAGGCAAGAAAAGAAGGTATGCATATTGCCATGATCGGCCACAAGAGGATCCCCTCAAGAGAGGGCGGCGTGGAGGTCGTGGTGGAGGAGCTTTCCGTGCGCATGGCACAGCGGGGACACCGGGTGGATGCCTACAATCGGTTCGGTCATCATGTGTCCGGTAAGAAATACGATCAGGAATACGGCTGGAGGGGCAGGAAGTTCTATCAAGGCGTGAGGGTGTATATTGTACCGACATTCAGACGCAGCAGTCTGAATGCCATTGTCTATGCCTTTTTTGCAACCATCATGGCGCTCTTTCATCCCTACGATGTCTTTCATTACCATGCGGAGGGTCCCTGTGCCATGCTTTGGATGCCGAAGCTTCTTGGGCGTAAGATTGTGGTGACCGTTCACGGATTGGACTGGCAGCGGGCCAAGTGGGGAAATTTTGCTTCTTTTGTAATCAAATTCGGGGAAAAGATGGCGGCAAAGTATGCGGATGAGGTGATCGTGCTGTCGGAGAATGTGCGGCAGTATTTTGCAGATACTTATCAAAGACAGGTAACCTATATCCCCAATGGCATCAGCAGGCCGGTGCCTAAGGAGGCCAATCTTATCACAGAGAAGTATGGGTTGGTGAAAGACGGGTATTTCCTGTTCCTTGCCAGGATTGTGCCGGAGAAAGGGCTGCATTATCTGATTGAGGCTTTCAGACAGATTGAGACAGATAAGAAGTTAGTCATTGCCGGCGGCAGCAGTCAGGCCATGGAGTATATGGAGAAGATTCACCGGATGGCAGCCGAGGATACAAGAATCATCATGACAGATTTTGTACAGGGACAAATGCTGGAAGAATTGTATTCCAATGCTTACACCTTTGTGCTGCCAAGCGATGTGGAAGGTATGGCGCTCACACTTTTAGAAGCCATGAGTTACGGCAACTGTTGTCTGGTCAGTGATATCTGTGAAAATACAGAGGTGACGGAGGACAAGGCTTTCACGTTCCGTAAGGGAGATGTGAAGGATCTGCAAAGACAGCTTGCTTATCTGCTGGCGCATCCGGAAACTGTGCGCTCCTATGGAAATCAAAGTGCGGATTTTATCTGTGGGAAATATAATTGGGACGATGTGGTAGATCAGACCGTATCACTTTACCGAAAAGCGGCAAAGAGCAGTATATCAGGTGATAAAAGGGAGAAAGAGTAATGCGGAAGAGATATTGCATGGGATTTATTCTGGCATTGGTATTGGCAGCGGCGCTGTTTTACCAGTATTATACAGAGCAAAACAGTGTGGTGCTGCAGATAGGTGAGGGTATACCCTATGTGGATGTAAATATGCAGCAAAGCACCAATAAAGTGGGTCTGTGGCAGGACGAGGAAGACGGAAAGTCTTATTTCTTCCTGCCTTCCTGCGTTGATCATCATAAGGTTAAAGTGGGGGATCTGGGAACGGACGGCCTGCAGATTGCAGGGGAAAGATATGAAGCGGGAGATGTTTTTACCTGGGAAGACGACACAGAATACATGGTGACGATAGTGGGGGAGTCTTATGAGGTCAGAAACTATGCAGTCACTTTCATGAAATCCGCTAATATACCGTCTATTTTTATTAACACACAGAGCGGTAATATGGAGTATGTGAACGAGCAGCGGCACAACCTGGAGTCAGGAGATATCTGTGTTATTCTTGCAAACGGTATGACGGAATATCAGAATGTTCTGCCTAAGATTGTTTCCCGTGGAAACGTGTCCTGGAACAGACCCAAGAAGCCTTATACCATCAAATTAGAGGATAAATATCCCCTCTGCGGTCTGCGCAAAGGGGATAAATGGCGTCTGCTTGCCCTGTGGAGTGAAGGAAGCAGACTGAACAGCAAAATCGCCCTCGATATTGCGGAAGAACTGGGGATTGCCAACGCTGTGCAGGGAACCTGGGTGGATTTATATTTTAACGGTGAATATGCAGGTATTTATCTTCTCACAGAATCGGTGACAGTGGGAGAAGGACGGGTGGACATTTATAACCTGGAAAAGGAAAACCGGCAGTTTAATCCCAATATTGATGAGGCGGTTCACTTTGAGGAAGAGAATAAAAAGGGTTATCTGCTGGACCGGGTCAATACCATTGACGGAGGCTACCTGATTGAGAAAGATACGGCAGAATACTATGGAGAGGAACGGAACGGATTTGTGACTTCTGCCGGCTTTATGTTCAGCATTAAGGAGCCGGCCCATGCTTCTAAAGAGCAGGTGGACTATATTTCCGGATACGTGGATCGGATTGACCAGATGGTGCAAAACGGCGACCCGGCAGTATGGGATTATCTGGATCTGGACAGTCTGGTCAGCGCCTTTTTGGTGGATGAGATTTCACTGGATACGGATGTGGCAGTCACCAGTATGTATTTCTATAAGGACGTGGGAGAGGACAAACTTTACACCGGGCCTGTATGGGATTATGAGCATACCTTCGGGGAACGGAATGTGGAGGCCATGGAGGGGAAATTTGTGGATTACACATACTCTGTGGTGGATCACTCAAAATTGTTTGATTCTATTCTGAACTGGTATCTCCTCCTTTATGATACGCCGGAGTTTCAGGAGGAGATGTTGAAGAAGTATGAGAACCTGCTGCCTTATTTTGAGAGACTATTAAGCACCGGGATTGATGAATATGTGGAGGAGATAGAGGATTCCGTGAAGATGGATCAGGTGATGTGGCAGGATAAGAACCTCAAGGGCAAATCTTCGGGAAACTACAAGGATTATTATGCCAATGTGAAATATACCAAGTTTTTTATTGCCAAGAGACTGAACTATCTGTGTGAACGATGGAATGTGCCCCACGAAGAGTTCCCGGTGCCATCCAATGGACAGATGCACCATCTCACCTATTCGGTTTATGAGGGTGTGGTGGGCACCATGGATGTGATGGATGGGGAAGAGCTGAGGGAGCCGCTTCCGTATGATGCTTCTAAATATCAGGGGTGGATTTATGAGTACAGCGGCGAAAAGTGGAGCCCCTATATACCGGTCTATGAAGATATGGGATTATATAATGCGAAATGGGAATAGGGGCACAAGAAGAAGTTCTATAGAATGCCCTTTTTGGGGCATTCTCCGCGGCGCTGGTATGGTGGGAGGTGTTAAGAGGCATTTTCCGGTGTGTTAGTGAGAGAAGTCTTGGGTGACATTCTTCGTGGTGATGGTATGAGAGGTGTTAAGAGGTATTTTCTTGGTGATATGAGATATTGTTTGGTGGTTAGAGGTGAGAGGGACGTATGAAGATTTTGATGGTTAATAAGTTTTTGTATCAGAATGGAGGGTCGGAGACTTATATCTTTAAATTAGGGGAAGAATTACAGAGGAAGGGACATGAAGTGCAGTATTTTGGCATGGAACATGAGAACCGTATCGTCGGTAACCGACTGGAATGTTACACTTCCAATATGGATTTTCATACGGGCAGGCTCAAGAAACTGCTGTACCCCTTCCGCATTATTTATTCTGTTGAGGCAAAGCGGAAGATGGGTGCGGTACTTCGGGATATGAAGCCGGATGTGGTGCATCTGAATAATATCAATTTCCAGCTTACGCCCTCTGTGATTTACGCGGTGCGTGCCTATGAAAAAAAGACGGGAAGACGGGTCAGAATCGTGTATACGGCCCATGATTATCAGTGGGTATGCCCCAATCATATGATGCGGATACCTGCCACAGGGCAGATTTGTTTCGCCTGCCGGGACGGACAGTTTAGAAATTGCAGTAAGAACCGCTGTATCCATAACTCCAGGGTGAAGAGCCTGCTTGGCACGATAGAAGCCAGGTTTTATGAGAAGCGCCGCACTTACGGTATGGTGGACGTGATTATCTGTCCCAGTGAATTTATGAAAAAGCAGCTGGACACCAATCCGATTCTGGCAGAAAAGACGGTGATGCTTCGTAACTTTATCGACAAAGATGCCAAAGAGGTCAGCAGACAGGAGCGGGCCAGGGATTATGTGCTGTATTTCGGGCGGTTTTCCCAGGAAAAGGGAACCCGGACCTTATTAGATGCCTGCAGGAAATTGCCGCAGATTCCCTTTGTGTTTGCAGGGACAGGCCCTTTGCAGGAGCAGGTGGAACAGGTGGCAAATGTGACAAACAAAGGATTTGTGACAGGAGATGCCCTGAAAGAATTGATTGCTGGAGCAAGGTTCAGTGTTTATCCGTCAGAATGGTATGAGAACGGCCCCTTTTCTGTGATGGAGTCCCTGGTATACGGTACGCCGGTATTGGTATCAGACCTTGGCGGTGCACCGGAACTGGTGCAGGCAGGCACAACAGGAGAGATTTTCCGCGGCGGCGATGTGGAGGAACTGACAGAGCATATCAGGGATTTGTGGGAACATCCGGAAGTGTGCCGGAAATACAGTGATAACTGTAAGGAGATAAATTTTGACACAGTGGAAGTATATTGTGATAAAATAGTGAGGAAAGTGTATGCATAGATCATGCTTGCATGAAGCTATGCATACATTTGACGAACATCCGACATGAGCAAGGAGCGTTAAAATGGCAAAAAGAACATTATATGGAACTGTCATTGTGACTTATAGATGCAATGCAAGATGCAATATGTGTGACTGCTTCAAGGATCCCACGAGACCGGAGGAGGAGATTACACTGGAGGATATCAGAAAACTGCCGGAGATGGCGTTTACCAATATCACTGGCGGGGAGCCTTTTATCAGACAGGATATCCCGGATATCGTTCGGGAATTGTATAAAAAATCTGACAGAATTGTCATATCTACTAACGGCTACTTTACAGACCGTATCATTGCGCTCTGCCGGGAGTTTCCCAAAGTGGGAATCCGCATCAGCATTGAGGGCCTGCAGGAGACCAATGATAAGATTCGGGGAATTCCGGATGGCTTTAACAGAGGGTATAAGACCTTGAAGACGCTGGTGGAAATGAAACACCCGGATGTGGGATTCGGTATGACGGTACAGGATATGAACTGCGAGGATCTGGTGCCGCTTTACAATATTGCCAACGACATGAATATGGAATTTGCCACGGCCACCCTGCACAATTCTTTCTATTTCCGTAAGACGGATAATAAGATAGATGACAAGTACAAGGTGGCGCAGAATTTTGAGAAGCTGATTAATGAACTATTGAAGAGCAAATCTCCCAAGAAGTGGTTCCGGGCCTATTTTAATCATGGACTGATCAATTATATCTATGGCAACAAGAGGCTCCTTCCCTGCGATATGTCCCGGAACGCCTTTTTTATCGATCCTTTCTGTGATGTGATTCCCTGCAACGGCATGGAGAAGAAGGCGGTTATGGGTAATCTGCGAAAGCAGAGCTGGGAGGAACTGTGGAATTCTCCGCAGGCGGAAGAAGTACGCAGATGTACACGAAGCTGTGACAGGAACTGCTGGATGATCGGCAGTGCGTCTCCGGCCATGCATAAGTATATCTGGGTGCCTGGCTGGTGGGTGGTCAGGCATAAGTTCCTGAAAGGCGGGAAGTACAGCCTGCGGGAGAATAAATATATTGACATAGACTGAGTTGGCTGTCTTTTTATGACAAATATGTCATAAACGATTTGCATTGGAGGAGAATATGAGATTTCTGTATGTGGCGCCGCGTTATCATACGAATCAGATGGATGTTATGAAAGGGCTTGTGGAGCAGGGACATGAGGTACGCTTCATCAGCCATTATGCGGCGATTATCGAGGATTATTCTTATGTGACGCCGATTGTGCTGGGATATTCTCCCCTCTATAAGCTGCTTGACTTTCTGTATGTGAAGGTAATACACAGAAAAGACCCCACGGCGATTGTATTTAAGATTCAGCATGGATTTCCGCCGATGGGGAAACTGCGGAAGCTGATTTGTGAGTTCTCGCCGGATGTGGTAATTTTGCGGGAACGATCCCTGTATTCCATGGCGGCCTATCACATTTGTAAGAAAAAGGGATATCCCTGTATTCTTTATAACCAGAACCCGCTTTGGGCGCCGCCTGCCAAGACGGATCTTGTGCATCGTCTGGTGGACAGATGTTCTCCGAAGGTGCGCATGACGCCTGTGATGGGGAGTAAGAAGCCGGGAACGTCCATCGGGACGAAGGATTATTTCGTGCCTTTTGTGACGCAGCCGCAGTGTGCACCGGATAAACGGAAGTATTTTATGGACGAAACGATACATATGCTCTGTATCGGCAAGTATGAGATCAGAAAACATCACCTGATGCTGCTTCGTGTTGTGGAACGGCTTAAGGATCAATACAGGATACGTCTGACGCTGGTTGGGGAAGCCACGAACCACTTCCAGAAAGAATATTGTGAACAGGTAAGACGATATGTCAGAGAACATAACATGGAAGATATCGTAGCGGTTAAGACCAACGTGGCCAGGCGGGATATGGAGAAGGAATATCTGGCGGCAGATTTGTATGTGATTCCAAGCACGCTGGAGATGGCGTCCGTTTCCCAGCTGGAAGCCATGAGTTATTCCCTGCCGGTGATAGTCAGTGACACCAATGGTACGGCCTGCTATGTGGAAAATGGGGTTACCGGATTATGGTTTAAAGACTGCGATGAGGAAGATCTGTTCGGGAAATTGGATGATATGTTGCGTGACAGGATGCGCATGCTTCACATGGGGGCGGCCGGATATCGTGCTGTGGCAGAGAAATATAATTTTGAAACTTATTATGATACTGTGATGGGAATGAGAGAGCGGATTTTGCAGGAACATCTGTATTGAGGGCAGGAAGAGCAGGCAGATAAACCAATCAGGGAATGGAAAGTAAGCAGATAAAACATGAAAAGAAGAATAAAAGATAGTTTGGCGGCAATCGTCTATTTTCTATATGAAAAAAATATACTCCATAATCACATTAAGGTGCATACCATCGATGAGACCATCGACGAACTGCTGCAAACCGATAAAAGCATGGTTCGGTTCGGGGACGGAGAGATCGTGATGATCAAGGGCGGGGATCTGATGCTGCAGAAAGCCTCCCCGGAGATTGCCAGTGGACTGGCCGATATACTGGCTTATTCTTATGATGACCTGATAGTGACCATACCGGGGATATTTGAGACTCTTTCCGATCACCATAAAGCCAGCAGGCAGTTCTGGAAAGATCATCTGCTTTTCTGCAGAAAAACATATGAAAGATATTGTAATCCTGAGAGGATTTACTATACTACCTTTGTGTCGCGCTGCTATTATTATGCTGCAGACCGCGGTAATTGCGACAGATGGTTTGCCAAAATCAGGAAAATATGGGAAAATAAAAAGATTGTGGTGGTAGAGGGTACCAAGACCCACAACGGCGTAGGAAACGATCTGTTTGCTTTGGCGGCAAGTGTGGAGCGGATCATCTGTCCGCCCAGAGATGCCTATGCAGCCATTCCCCGGATTCTCAGTGCCTGTGAGGCTTATGGAAAGGACAGGCTGTTCTTATTGTCGGTGGGGGTGGCGGCCAAGTTCCTTGCGTTGGAATTATTCAGGAAAGGTTATCGTGTGCTGGACATCGGAAATATGGATCTGGAGTATGAGTGGTATGTGAGACAGACGCCGGATAAATGTAAGCTTGGTAAACACGAGATTGAGGGAGAGGCGGCCAACAGGGAGGCCGGATATACAGAGTATCTTTCCCAGGTGAAGATGTGGTTATAGAATATGCGGACCGAAGAAACAGGATGTATCAGGACGGGGCAGGAAACGGAGGCACTGTAGGAAGAGCAGCCGGCAATGTGGGATGACCGCAGGTTATCGTGATATAACAGTGGCATAGATAAGGATATCTCAATTTCCGTTAATTAGAAAAGGTATTGTATTATGATCAGCAGTAAAGAAGAGTATCAGGAATATATTAAACAAGATCAGCTTGCACTGGGGAGGCAGCATGACAGGAAACCGCGTCTTTTTGGAGATGAGATATGGAAATTGGAAAGGCTGCTTCGCCGGGTAGAGTATTATAAAAACTGTAAACAGGGGCCAGTTGGAAATATGCTGAGAAAATACTATGGCTATCGGTTTCATCGTCTGAGCGTGCGCCTGGGGATGACGCTTCCCGCCAATGTTTTCGGACCGGGATTGGCGATTGTGCACTACGGAACGATTGTGGTGCATGGGGGTGCAAAGATCGGCAGAAACTGCCGTCTGCAGGAAGGTGTGACGATAGGTGCGTCAGGCGGCAGTCATGAGGCGGCAGTGATTGGTGATAACTGTTATTTGGGAAGCGGTGCGAAGGTGATTGGTGCCGTCCGCATTGCAGATGATGTGGCCGTGGGAGCAAACGCTGTGGTGACCAGGGATATTACTGAGGCAGGCACTACCTGGGCTGGTGCACCGGCCAGAAAGATCAGTGACAGAGATTCACACAGCAATCTTTGCCAGAGCCTTTTTGGAAAACAGGGATAAAAGGAGCAGTTCATACATGAGCAGAGAAAAAAGGAAAAAGGAAGAGTTTGTATTTTCCAAACTGGCCTATATATTTGACCGGAGAGACAAGATGAAGATAGCGCTTCTCATGGCAGCGATTGCAGCGGGAAGTTTTCTGGAACTGGCGGCAGTGGTGATATTCATGCCGTTTATTGAGATTCTTACGAATGTGGACAAGATTGGAAATACTTGGTATCTGCGTGCGGTTTATGAGGGGTTTCATTTCAGATCCCAAAATGATTTTATGATAGCGCTCACCCTTGTGATCATTTTTATTTATGTGGTCAAAAATTTATATCTGATAGTAGAGAAAAAGTACATTTTTAAATTTTCCTACAACACGCAGATGAAACTTTCCACAAGACTTCTGGATGCCTATATGAAGGAGCCCTATACCTTTCATCTGAACCATAACATTGCCACACTGCAGCGCAGTCTGCACGAGGACACTTCCCGCTTTATGCAGGTGGTACTTTATACATTGGAATTGGTGGCTGAACTTGTGGTTTGTGCCGTGTTGGTACTGTATCTGTTGATTTTGAGTAAATCTATCACGATTATCGTGCTGGCCTTTCTGACCTTTTTCGTGGGAATCTTCTTCGTGACAACCAGAAAATACAGCCGGCGGCTGGGGCTGGAAAACCAGGGCTATCAGGGGAAGATTTTCCAGTGGATGAACCAGGCGCTGGGCGGAATCAAAGAGATTAAGATTCTGGAACGGGAGTCTTATTTTACGGATCAGTTTCAGGGATATTTTAAGAAATATGCAAAGGGTCTGCAGATAGCCAGAACCATTTCCATTATGCCTAAATATATGGTGGAAGCGGTGTCCATGACGGGCCTTTTGGTGGCGATTGTGGTGAAACTGGCCTTTGGTGAGGCGGATATGAACTACTTTGTCTCTCAGCTTGCCGCTTTTGCGGTGGCAGCCATGCGGCTGATGCCCAGTGTGGGCAGAATTAACGAGCATGCTACAAATATGCTCTATGCGTTTCCCTCTGTGGAACTTGTTTATCATGACCTGAAGGGGATTGAAGAGTATGTGGACAGGCAGAATCTTGAGGTGAAGGAAGACTGGAACCTGCAAAAGGCCATAGAGATAAAGGACGTCACCTACTATTATCCGGATACCCAGGAGCCGGTGGTTGATGGGGTGAACTTTGAAATTCCAAAGGGAACTACAGTAGCTTTCATAGGCGCTACGGGTTCCGGCAAGACTACCATGGTAGACATTATACTGGGGCTTTTGAAACCGCAGAAAGGTGTGGTCATGGCAGATCAGATCAATGTCCACGAAAAACCAAAGACCTTTCATGGCCAAGTGGGATATATTCCGCAGGTCATCTATTTATCCGATGATACCATCCGCAACAATATTGCCTTTGGTATCAAGGAGACGGAGATTGATGAGGCGGCAGTGCTGGAGGCAGTGAAGAAGGCACAGCTGGCAGAGTTCATAGAGAGCCTGCCTCTGGGGCTTGATACGATAGTAGGTGACAGGGGTGTCAGATTATCCGGCGGGCAAAGACAAAGGATCGGGATTGCCAGAGCGCTCTATCATGATCCGGAGATACTGGTGCTTGACGAGGCTACCTCCGCGCTGGACAATGAGACGGAATCGGCGGTCATGGAGGCGATTGAGAATCTGCAGGGTATGAAGACCATGATTATCATAGCCCACAGACTCACCACAATCCGCAATGTGGATGCCATCTACGAAGTGGAAAACGGCAGGATTGCGGAGCGCAGGAAAGAGGAAGTGTTTGCAGATTAGCAGATGAGGATATGGATTGGTGTAAGCGGAGAAGATGGATGAAGAAAGGGAAACGTTTCCTAACTGAATACGGATTTCGGCTGTTTTTGTTTGCCGCTGTGCTGACCTTTTTCCTGGCGGCAGGACATGCCGGGCCTGTGCAGTTCGATGACAGCGGCAGTTATATCCGCATTCGCTGGCATGAGGGTGTGATGCCGGTTTATCCGTTGTTTCTGTTGTGTAACCAGTGTCTGTTCGGGGATGCTTCTTATCTGTGGGCAGTGATTGTAGAGCAGGCTCTGCTGGCGGCAATTTCGGTGGTGCTTTTGGAAGAGAGCATCAGGAAGCAGTTTGGATGCCATCCTGCAGAGGGCGGCTTATTCTGTGTACTGGCCTTGTATCCGTACACCATTGAGATGCCGGGGGCGGTGATGACCCAGGCCATTTTGACGGAGGGGATAGCTTATTCCCTTTTCTATGTGTTTCTCACAGTGCTTCTCAAAGCGGTCTGGAAGAAAAGTTATGCCTGGCTGGCAGGTGCATTTGGCATGACATTATTTCTTTCGGCGGTCAGATCCCAGTTACAGATACTCTTCGGTGTCTGTGGAATCGTGTTTCTCTACCTGGTGTGTATGTGCGGGAAGGGAAAGGGGAAAGTACAAAAGCTGCTTGGGTTTCTGGCTGGCCTTGCAGGCTGCGCGGCAGTCAGTCTGACGGGTGTTCTTCTGGTTCTGGGAATTGTCAAAGGATATCATGTCATGCTGCAGACGGATCATAGTCTGTATTTGTTCGGACTTAAGGTGCAGCATCCGGAAATTTACGAGATTGTTCTGGAGGAGAGAAGGCAGGAAGAAGAGGCCCGGGCAGCGGCGGAAGAGGCACAGTCCCAGCAAACTGCGCAAGGTGCGCCGACGGTTACGAAAGAGCCGCAGCCTCAGCAGACAGCGCAAGGTGCGCCGGCGGTTACGAAAGAGCCGCAGCCTCAGCAAGCAGCGCAGGAGACACCGGCGGCTGAACCACAGGAAGAAGAGGAGCCTCTGGTGAATAAGAATTTCAGCACCAGCCAGTATCTGACGCTGCTTTTTTCCAGAGGCATGTACGAAGCGGACTATGAGGATGCCGAACTTTTTACAGATCCGGTATTAAAAGGCTTGTACCTGGCCTTGTATGAGGCGGTGGATGCGGAAGAAGAACGCTATGCCTATGCCAAAGAGGGGCTGTGGATGTGGAAGGATATTGTGGGCGGTCTTGGTAAGATTGGCGGTATTTGCTTCATGACACCCTCGGAATATTATGTGGAACATGCCCCTGAAATCATAGAGTCAGAGCAGTTTAGCGACATTCGGGCCGGGCATTTGCAGACCATAGGTCTGACACTGATCCGGGCGCATGCGGGCAGAGTCTTGTATCATGCATTGATGCTTTTACCGCAGGCTTTTATCTGTACGGTGTTTTTCCAGTTTGCCCCCCTCTATCTGTTCTGTCATCTGGTGACGGCCTTTTTATACCTTTCAGGGCTTGGGCTGATGATCTGGGGCTATGCAGATGTCAGAACCAGGAAGGAAGGCGCGGAGATGATGGCGCTGATACTGGGAACCAATGTGGTGATGGTGCTCATCATTTCTTTGGTTTTCTTCGGTCAGCAGAGGTATCTGGTGTATACTTTTGGCCCTTTTTATATGGCTTACTATCTGCTCTTAAGACAGCTGTGGAGAGTGCGCGTGCGGGGATTTTTAAAGAAAAAGTTCCTGAAGAAGAATGAGGAAATGCAGTGATGATAGATAAAAAGAGAAAAGTTCTGGTGATCATACCAGCCTACAACGAGGCGGAGAATATCGTGCAGGTGGTTAACCATATGATGGAGACAGCGCCCCAGTATGATTATCTGGTGGTCAATGACGGCTCCACGGACACGACCCTGAAACTCTGTAAACGGGAGAACTTCCAGTATCTGGATCTGCCTATTAACATGGGGATTGGCGGTGCCGTACAGGCCGGATATATCTATGCGTACAAGAACAATTACGATATTGCCGTGCAGATGGATGGAGACGGACAGCATGATATTGCCTATCTGGAAAAGCTTTTGCAGCCGCTTCTTCAGAAAGAGGCCGATGTGGTTATCGGTTCCCGGTTTCTGGAAAAAGAAGGGTTCCAGTCCTCGACCAGCCGCAGGATGGGCATTTATATCTTAAGTTTTCTGATCCGGCTGACTACGGGGAAGAAGATCATGGATGTGACCAGCGGTTATCGGGCGGTTAACCGCATGTTTATTGAGATTTACAGCAAAGATTATCCCACGGATTATCCGGAACCGGAGGCTATTGTGGAAGCTATCATGCACCTCGGCGTTGTGAAAGAAGTGCCGGTACAGATGCGTGCGCGGGAGGGCGGCATCAGTTCTATCACCTTTAAAAAGTCGGTTTACTATATGATCAAAGTGACGCTGGCCATTCTGGTCTGCAGATTGAGTTATGGTCTGCGCAGAGGCCGGAGAGAAGAAGCAGAGGAGGAAATGACAGACGATGATACCCAATAATCTGCGAGTGGTGCTGATTGCTCTGGTGATCAGTTACTTTATAGTGATTTTGTATTTCCTGAAACAGAAGGCGCTGAACCTCAAGTATACCCTGTTGTGGCTGGTGGCCGGCTTTGTCATGGGAATCCTGGTGGTGGTGCCGGAACTTCTTACGAAGATTATCCGTATCTTTGGCATACAGGATAATATGAACGGATTGTTTATTTTCTCCATCGGCTTTATCATACTGATTCTGCTGTCGTTGACCTCTATTGCTTCCAGACAGAATCGTAAACTGCGGACGCTGACCCAGGAACTGGCGATTCTTGATAAACGGGTGCGGGAGCTGGAGCAGGGGGAATATAAGAAGAGGCAGCAGTGATATTGTATACAGTTGGCAGTGACAGCAGTGATATTACATGCAGTTGAGTAGTGACAGGATGGTTTGGGGAGCAGTTGACGACAGGCAGACAAGAAGGAACAGTGAGCCGGTCTGCAGGAAAGGAATATATGCTTGAGATAGCGGTAGATTTATTGTGGCTTCGGCCAAGGAAGGTCGGGGGAACGGAATTTTATATCAGAAATCTTTTGGATGGCTTCTTACAACTCAAGGAGCCTTTTCGCCTTTTTTTACTGGTATCAAAGGATAACAGGGAATCCCTGGCTCATTATGCGGCGGATGCGCGCATAGAGATGCTGGAGACAAACGTGGTGTCTGCCAATATTGCCGGCAGGATCTTGTGGCAGTTTTTCTGCCAGAATCGGTTCCTGCGGCGAAAGGGAATCCGAAAGTGTTTCGTTCCGGTGTACTGCAGACCCTTATTTAACGGCGGCATTACCTATGTGAATGTGATTCACGACCTGCAGGCGGCCCATTACCCGGAATATCATCCCTTTCATGAGATTGCTTATTCCAGACTTTGCTGGTGGCTGGATACCCATTTGTCCAGGCACCTGATAGCCATTTCCGACTGGGTGCGGGAGGATATCATCAGCCGGTATGGAATCAGGCCGGAAAAGATTACCACGATTTATAACCCCATCACCGTGAAAGCGGAGGAGACAGCGCCCTTCGGGCGGCTTTCTAAGCGGTACCATATCGAAGACCAAGGATACTATTACACCATAGCACAGCTGATACCCCACAAGAATCTGGACACGATCATCGAAGTGATGGGACAGATCAAAGACCGGGCGGTCAATCTGCCGAAGAAACTGTTGATTTCCGGCGTGGGCGGGAAGAATCAGGAGAAACTGCAGGCGCAGATAGCAAAGAGAGGGCTGCAGGATGAGGTGATTCTCACCGGATTTGTGGAAAACGATGAGAGAAATTCACTGTACAAACACAGCAGGGCTTTTCTGTTCCCCAGTGTCTTTGAGGGGTTCGGGATGCCGCCTGTGGAGGCTATGCTCTTTGGCACAGTGGTGATTGCCACGGACAGGACCTGTATCCCGGAGGTGACCCAGGGTAAGGCCAATTATGTGAAGGACCCCTATGATGTGGAAGAATGGATCCGGCTGATGCAAAATCCTGTGAATAGGGTTGCCGAGGTGGATTTTAGTGTTTATGAGCAGATGAGACTGACAAGAAAGTATTATGAATTGCTGGTGGAAATGTTTCACAATGTGTTTACAATGTAAATACAAATGGATATACTATAAGTAAATTCGGTGAATAGCAAGGCTATAAGTAAATTCGGTAATATAGTAAGAGCAGGCTGTCAATAAATTTATGAGAGAGGTAAACGACATGGCAAAAACCGCAAACATTAATGTTCGGATTGATCCTGAAACAAAAGCAAGTGCAGAAAAGCTGTTTTCCAGCTTTGGAATAACGGTTACGGATGCAATTAATATTTTTCTTCGCAAGTCTATCATGGAAGGCGGGCTTCCCTTTGAGATGAAGC
The DNA here is from genome assembly GCA_910577735.1 of uncultured Lachnospiraceae bacterium. GTDB lineage: Bacteria > Bacillota > Clostridia > Lachnospirales > Lachnospiraceae > UBA3282. Next base: position 57,145 of record CAJTOO010000007.1, on the reverse strand, counting down.
AGCCGCGCTATAATGAGGAAACAGAAGCAGCCATGAATGAAGCAAGGGTTATCATGGGAGGTCAGATGCAGGTGAAGCATTATGCTTCAGTACATGAGCTTTTTAAAGAACTGGATGCGGAAGAGGACGGTGCGTCATGCTAGAACTAGTAACCACCGGACAATTTCGTAAAGACTATAAGCGCTTGAAGAAAAGGGGCTATGATATGAAGTTGCTGGAGGAAGTGATTGAATCGCTTCAAAAGGAACAGGCGCTTGCGCAACGTTATAGGGATCATGGCTTGCTGGGAGATTATGCAGGTTTTCGAGAATGTCATATTTTGCCGGACTGGCTTCTCATTTATGTTGTAGATAAGGGGAAACTGCTTTTGACGGCTTCCCGCACCGGGACGCATGCGGATTTGTTTGCAAAGTAGCAGAAAGGTATTGCACACAATAAGCCAGAATCAATAAACAGGAGTGGCACATCATGGGATGCATCTGTTTTGTGATATTGCATTACAACGGAATAGAAGACACGGAAAAGTGTATACAATCCATTAAGGAGCTGGAAGGCCGGCAGGACATCAGGATTGTCATTGTAGACAATGCTTCCCCCAATGGCACCGGACAGTTATTGTCTCACAAATATGCGCATGATAAAACCATAGATATAGTATTAAAGAAAGAAAACGACGGCTTTTCCAGGGGGAACAACGCTGGATGTGCCTATGCTTTGACAAAATGGGATCCTGACTTTTTGGTAGTGGCGAATAACGATGTTATTTTTGCGCAGGAAGAATTTACTACGTTGATTCGGGAAACCTATGAGAAGGAGCCCTTTGCCGTTCTGGGGCCGGATATCTATGATCCTGAAAGGCAGATTCACCAGAGTCCCATTTCGGACACCCTGCCTGATACGGGGCAGGTTGGCAGGACGATTTTTCTAAACCGCGTGGTGCTGGGGGCATTTTCGTTGTTTTATCCGGTTATGAAGCGTTACTTTCAGAATCTGGAAGTGAAAGCAGGACTGTCCTATGACAGGAACTGGGACGATGTCTGTGTCATGGGCGCCTGCCTGGTGTTTTCCAGAGAATACTTTCAGGACAGGGACAAAGTCTTTGCGCCGGAGACCAGATTTTATTATGAGGAAAATATCATGCTTCTGTGGTGCAGACAGCATCATAAGATTGTGCGTTACCGTCCGGCTCTGCAGGTCATGCATATGGAGGGGCGGGCCACAGAGACGGTGGATGCCGATAACAGGAAGAAGATAAAGTTTCGGATGAAAAACATTGTGGATTCTGCCGGGATTTATCGGGAGTATCTGTTAAGGGAAACAGGCAGGGAAGTCTGAGGCCGGGCAGTTGCAGGACAGGAATGGGACAATGAGCCGGATAAAAGACGGAGCGTGAATGCCGGACACAAGACGGTTTGCATTGGGATGGTAAGTGTGATATGATTACAATATTATGAAAAAAGGTTATTATATCCATTTTGGAGGACGTGAATCCATCGGTGTCAGCAAGAAAATGGACATGCAGATGGTGGAGTTTAGGAAATATTATGATATGCGGGAACTGGAAGTGGTCACACCGGTAAGATCTCTGCCGGAAAGGATTCTGGGGCTTTTTCCCACCATGTCTATCAGAAGAGAGTATGAAAAGGCTTTGGAGCAGTTGGAGCAGCCTGACTTTTTGTATGTCAGGAGGACGGTTGCAGACAGGGCCTATTTGACTTTTTGGAGAAAGGTCAAGGAAAAATTTCCCCATTGCAAGATTATCATCGAAATTTTTTCCTATCCCTATGATAAGGACGACTTTGGCAAATGGAACGCCTGGCCTTTCTATTTCAAGGAACGCATCTACAGACCCCGCCTGAAACGGTATGTGGACCGGTTCGTGACTTACACGGAGGATCGGGAGATTTTCGGGATTCCCACGCTTTGCACCACCAATGGCATTGATGTGGAGAGCGTCAGGCAGATTGGCGGACAGTTTGAAGATAGCAAACTTCGTATGATAGCAGTTGCCTTTATGCAGAGACACCACGGATATGAGCGTATCATAGAGGGACTGCATCAGTATTATGAAAAGAAAGCGGACGGCGCTTATCGGGTGGAACTGAATCTGGTGGGTGACGGGCCGGAGAAGCCGTTATATCAGGAACTGGTACAGAAATATCATCTGGAGGATTCTGTACATTTTTATCCCACGCTCACAGGGCAGGAACTGGATGCGCTGTATGACGAAAGTGATTTGGCACTGATTTCTTTTGGAATGTATAAAGTAGGGTATTTTGGTAAAATGATGGCGTTAAAATCCAGAGAGTGTCTGGCCAAAGGCATGCCGCTTCTCACCGGCTGCGCCATCGATGTGCTGGAAGCGGATTATCCTTATGCAAAGACCGTTCCCAATGACGAAAGCGCTGTGGATATGGAAGAGATTATCGGCTTTTTTGAACAGATCAGGAAGAAGGCAGGGGACAAGCGTGAACTGGCCGGTGAGATTCGACAGTTTGCCATGGACCATGTGAGCATGGAGGCAGTGATGCGTCCGATCATAGAGTATATTGTGTGAGCATCTGCGAAGCAGATGCATGGCAGTTAATGCATAAGAAAGTTTATCCGCGGATTTGTGCCGGAGCGTCGCAAATTTGTCAGGGTTATGGTGGTAACGTTCCGGAATGGAGAGTGGCATGATCACACATATTGTAGGAAACCGTCCGCAGTTTATCAAACTTGCACCCTTGTATCATGCATTTGAGAGGGCAGGCTATGCACAGAATATCATTCACAGCGGGCAGCACTATGACGAGAATATGTCAGCTGTGTTTTTTGAGGAACTGGGGATACCGGCGCCTTACGTGAACCTGCAGGCAGGCGGCGGAAGCCACGCGCAGATGACGGCCAAGGCAATGGTGGGCATAGAGCAGGAACTGTTGGAGAAGAAGCCGGATCTGGTGGTTCTTTATGGGGATACCAACACAACCATGGCGGGAGCTCTGGTTACGTCTAAACTGTGTATTCCAACAGCCCATGTGGAAGCCGGTCCCAGACTGCACAGTAAGGAAAATCCGGAGGAGTGTAACCGGATTGTGACGGATCATCTGTCGGATATTCTTTTCTGCCCGGATGCGCTTTCCATGAAAAACCTGCAGGCAGAGGGCCTTGGCGGGAAAGCCTGTATGACGGGTGATATCATGTATGATACTTATCTGGAGATTTCTGCACAGGCAGACCAGGCAGCGCAGGCGCAGGAAATTATATTAATGACCTGGCACAGACAGGAGAATACTTCGTCTAAAGAGCGGATGGAAAGTATCTTGCAGCTGGTGGAGCGTCTGGGAGAGAAGATCATCTGCCCTCTGCATCCGCGGACCAGGAAATGTCTGATGGAATATGGCCTGTGGGAGAGGGCGCAGGAGATAGAAAATTTTGAAATCATAGAACCGGTGGGATATGTGGAAATGGTGGCGCTGATGCAGAGGGCCAGACTGATTCTTACAGATTCCGGCGGTGTATCCAAGGAGTCCTCCTTTGCGGGAGCAAAATGCCTGTTTATGATGGATGCGGAAGTGTGGGAGGATCTGGTGCAGATCGACTGGATCCGCAAAGTGGATCCGCAGAAGGAAGAGAGTCTGCAAGGGGCGCTTGCGTTTGCCAAAGAAGCGAAACATATCCCGCAGGCACAGCGGCCCGGATTCTATGGAGACGGACATGCGGCTGATAAGATGATACAGGCACTGCAAGAGAGACAGTTTCTATAAAATAAGTAACGCTCCGTCTCAACGAAGTTGAGACAGCTTAACGAAGTTGAGACAGCTTAACGAAGTTGAGACACTTTAATGAAGTTGGGACGAGACTGCGTGGAAATGGAGAACATGATGAAATACGCGTTGATCGGATGCGGCAGGATATCACCGAATCATATTGTGGCAGCACAGAAAAATGGGTTGGAAATCGCAGCTATCTGTGATCTGAATCCGCACAATATGCGGGATAAGATGATAAAGTTTAAACTGCCGGACACAGTGAATTGTTATACGGATTATAAGGAAATGATAGAAAAGGAACAGCCCCAGCTGGTGGCAATCGCCACAGAGAGCGGCAAACATGCCCAGATAGCTGTGGACTGTATGACCATGGGCCATGTCAATCTGATCATAGAAAAGCCCATCGCCCTGTCTCTTGCCGATGCGGACAGGATTATTGAGACTGCTAATAAAGAGGGGGTGAAGGTCTGCGCCTGTCATCAGAACCGTTTTAACAAATCTATTCAGAAAATCCGGGAGGCAGTGGAGATGGACCGCTTCGGCAGGATGTTTCACGGCACAGCCCATGTCCGCTGGGCCAGGGACTATGAGTATTATTCCAGGGCGAAATGGCGCGGAACCTGGGAACAGGACGGCGGTACGCTGATGAACCAGTGTATTCATAACATCGATCTTCTGCGCTGGATGATGGGCGATGAGATTGACAGTGTTGTTGGTATGACGGACAGGCTGAAACATGATTATATCGAAGCGGAAGATCTGGGAATCGCCCTGATCCGTTTTAAAAACGGGGCCTATGGCATTGTGGAGGGAACCAGCAACGTGTATCCGGCCAACCTGGAAGAGACATTGTATCTGTTCGGGGAGAAAGGCACGGTGAAGGCAGGCGGGAGTTCCGTCAATGTGATAGAAGAGTGGCGGTTCGCGGATGTGCTTGATAATGCGGAGGAAGTGAAGGCGCAGTTCCATGAGAATCCGCCCAATGTATATGGCTATGGACACACTCCTTTATACGAAGATATGATAGATGCCATTACGTATGACAGGGCCCCCTATGTGGATGCACAGGCGGGTAAAAGGGCGTTGGAACTGGTGCTTGCAATTTATCAGTCGGCGGCCACGGGAGAGATTGTGAAGTTTCCGATGGAGGCGTGTGCCACCATTGATTTTAAAGGGAGATTTGCCTGATGGGTTATTATGTGCATGAGAGCAGCTGCATTGATGAAAATGTACACATTGGTGAAGGGACAAAAATATGGCACTTCTGTCATATTCAGTCCGGCGCAGTGATCGGAGAGAAGTGTTCGCTTGGACAGAACGTAAATATCTCTAATAACGTTACCATTGGCAAGGAAGTCAAGATTCAGAACAATGTGTCGGTGTATGAGGGCGTGGAGATTCATGACGGTGTTTTCTTAGGCCCATCCTGCGTTTTTACCAATGATCTGACACCGAGAGCGCGATACCCGAAAGGAAGAGAGGGGTATCTGCGTACAGTGGTGGAGGAAGGCGCAAGCATAGGAGCCAATGCCACGATTGTGTGCGGTCACAGGATCGGGAAGTATGCGATGGTGGCGGCAGGGGCTGTGGTGACGGAAGATATACCGGCGTATGCACTATGTAAGGGCGTGCCTGCCAGAGTATGCGGCAAGGTGGATGAGCAGGGGAATATCGTAGAAAAGATGTGACCTGCCTTTAAAATTTACTGTAGATGACTAAAATTTACTGAAAAGACAATGAGTACAGCAGAAGATGCTGGGATAGAAAATGTATACAAAGAGAGAAAGAAGACAACGGCGATGGAATTTCGGGATTTGAAAAAACAATATCAGGAACATCAGAAGGAAATAGATGATGCCGTAAAGGCAGTGATACAGGATGCCCACTACATCAGCGGCCCCCAGGTTGCACAGCTGGAGGAGCGGCTTGCAGCCTATGCGGGCGTGAAACACTGTATCACCTGTGCCAATGGGACGGATGCCCTGCAGCTGGCCCTGATGGCCTGGGAGATCGGACCGGGGGATGCGGTGTTTGTACCGGACTTCACTTTCTTTTCCAGTGGAGAGGTGGTGCCCCTGATGGGAGCAGAGCCTGTGTTTGTGGACATTGACGCAGACACCTATAACATCAGTCTGGAAAGCCTTGAGAGAGCCATAGAATATGTGGTGCATCATACGGACCTTACGCCCAGGGTGATTGTGGCAGTGGATCTGTTCGGACAGCCTGCCGAGTATAAGAAGATACGCGGGATAGCAGACCGTTATCATCTGCTTATCTTAGAGGATGCGGCCCAGTCTTTTGGGAGCCGTATCGGGGAACAAAGAGCCTGCAGTTTCGGGGATATCTCCACCACATCCTTCTTCCCGGCAAAGCCTCTGGGGTGTTATGGGGATGGCGGCGCGGTCTTTACAGACAATGATGCGTGGGCGGACAGACTGCGTTCCCTGCATGTGCACGGCAAGGGCGGGGATAAATACGACAATATCCGTATCGGGTTAAATTCCAGATTGGATACCCTGCAGGCGGCGGTTCTGCTCGCCAAGATGGACTTCCTGGAAGAAGAGCTTGACAGATGCGATCAGATAGCAGCCGAGTATACGAAACGTCTTGCGGGCGTGGTAAAGACACCGGTGATCCAGCAGGGGATACGCTGTGCCTGGGCCCAGTATACTATCTGTGTGAAGGATAAAGAAGAACGGGAACGATTGATGGCGGCCTTAAAGGAAGCCGGGATTCCCACGGCAGTTTATTACAAGAAGCCCATGCATCTACAGCAGGCATTTGCGGGACGGCTGGTGGAAGCTGTGCCCTGTACGCAGACGGAGGATATCTGCGAAAGATGTGTGTCGCTTCCCATACATCCTTATCTGGAAGAGGAACAGATTGCGGCGGTGTGTGAGCGGGTGTTGAGTTTGTGGAAGTGAGATGGGTGTGGAGGTCAGAATGAACTATCAAGTGTGCAGTTATTGTGTCATGGATACTTCGGATCCGGAGATTGTCTTTGATGAGCAGGGAGTCTGCAATCATTGCAGGGCTGCGAAGAAGAAACTGCGGGAAGTGGAAGAGAAAAGAAAGAACTTTGACCTGACAGCTTTTCAGGAGAAAGTAAAGGCAGAGGGACAGGGTAAGAAATACGACTGTATAGTCGGTATCAGCGGCGGTGTAGACAGTTGTTATGTCATGTATCTGGTCAAGCAGATGGGGCTTCGTCCCCTGGCAGTGCATATTGACAATGGATGGGATTCTGAACTGGCAGTGGAGAACATCAAGAACCTGCTTGAGAAGCTGGGGATAGATTTATATACTTATGTGGTGGACTGGCAGGAATTCCGGGCATTGCAGCTGGCATTTTTCAAGGCTTCCACACCGGACTGTGAGATTCCGACAGACCACATGATCTTTCCGGTGATGGGGATGCTGGCCCATAAATATGGCTGTAAGTATATTATTATGGGGCATAACAGTTCCTCGGAAGGCATCCTTCCCAGAAAGTGGTCCTACGGGCATTTTGACTGGCATTATATCAAGTCTGTCTATAAGATGCATGGTGAAGGATCGGGCAGGCTGAAAACATTTCCATACTTTAACCGTCCGGATTATGATTACTTTACGAGAAAGTTTGTCTGGTTCAATCTTCTGGATTATATAGACTACAATAAAGAGGAAGCCAAAAAGTTCCTGCAGGCAAATTACAGCTGGAGAGATTATGGCGGGAAGCATTATGAATCCTTTTACACGAAATTTTATCAGACTTATATATTACCTGTTAAATTCGGATATGACAAGCGCAGGATGCATCTGTCAAGTCTGATTGTGGCGGGACAGCTTGAAAGACAGGAAGCTCTTGAGATGTTAAAGAGTCTGCCCTATGATGAGCAGACCATCGAGCGTGATATTGCATATTTTTGTGAAAAGATGCAGATTTCCAGAGCAGAATTTGACAAGATCATGCAGGCAGAGTGTCTGAGTTACTGGGATTACCCTAATAACGAGAATGATTTGACAGGAAGACTGATACAGAAATTATCTAAGATGTTTGGCGGGGCAGGCAGATGAAAAAGATGATTAAGAAAGTGGTATTTGGATGTATCTACCTGATGGAGGATATTGTGCACTTGTGGCATTTCCATATTCATAAACAGTGGCGCAAATAGTTGTGTAAGATGGGTAAAGTGTCGCAGAACATTATGGAGGCCAGGGGATGATCACAATAGTCGATTACGGAATGGGGAATCTCAATTCTGTGAAAAATATGTTGAAATATCTAGGATATGACAGTACTGTCACCGGAGACCCGGAAGTGATTCGCAAGGCTGATAAATTAATCCTTCCAGGGGTAGGTAATTTCGGTACGGCTATGGATGTCATCAGAAGATCGGATTTGCTGGACGTCTTGAATCATAAAGTGTTGGAAGACAAAACCCCCATTCTTGGTATCTGCCTTGGTATGCAGCTTTTGTTGGAGTACAGTGAAGAAGGCGGTTGTGACGGTCTTGGGTGGATCCCGGGGAATGTGAAAAAGTTTGAGTTCCCGGATCAGCCGCAGCTTAAGATTCCCCACATGGGCTGGGATTATATTGAGAAACAAAAGGAATCCCCTTTGTTTGCCGATTCCGTTGGCGGAGAGCGATATTATTTTGTGCATTCTTACTATGTGCAGTGCAGGAACAGAGAAGATGCAGCGGCCACGACAGAGTACGGGATACGGTTTGATTCTGTGGTGGAAAGGGGCAATATCATGGGAACGCAGTTTCATCCCGAAAAGAGTCACAAGTACGGGATGGGTATTTTAGGGAATTTTGCGAAAGTGTGAAGAAACTGCTCTGATATGGAGGATTCGTATGTATCATAACAGACTGATTCCGTGTCTTTTACTGGACAACGGAAAATTAGTTAAAACAGTACAGTTTCGCAAACCGGTGTATGTAGGTGATCCGATTAATGCTGTCAAGATTTATAATGACAGGGAAGTGGATGAACTGGTATTTCTGGATATTCATGCGACACGTACACACAGACGGCCTGATTTTGAGTATTTAAGTAAGATTACCGAGCAGTGTTTCATGCCATTATGCTATGGAGGCGGGATTACTTCGCTTGAGGATATTGGTATGTTGTTTCGGATCGGTTTTGAAAAAGTATCCATTAATGCAGCGGCTTTAGAGCATCCGGAATTGATTCACGAGGCCGCCGCAGTTTATGGGAGCCAGAGCATTGTAGGGGCCATGGATGTTGGGAAGAATCTGTTTGGCAAGGCTGTGGTTAAGACGGAAAACGGTAACCATGGCACCAGGTACGGTCCGGGAGAATATGCCAGAAGGCTGGAAGACGCAGGAGCCGGAGAGATTTTCTTAAATTCCATCATACAGGACGGCATGATGAACGGTTACGATTATGAATTGATCAGGGAAGTCTCGGAGAGCGTGCAGGTGCCTGTGATTGCCTGCGGAGGAGCAGGCAGCTTACAGGATTGCAGGAAGGCGATAGACAGCGGGGCAAGCGCAGCGGCGGCAGGAAGCATTTTTGTTTTCTGGGGTGTGAACAAGGCTGTACTGATTAATTATCCGGACAGTGCGCAGACGGCGGAACTGTTTGCAGATTCAAACGAATAATCTGCGGGTTGAGAAAGGCATATAGTAATCACAATGAAAACATTAAAGGGCTTTTTGGCGGCAGGAAATCTGAATATTGAGTGCCTGGGAGAAGTGCAGTTGATGGGGGAGTGCAGTCATTATAGCCATCTGTTAAATAAATTTCCTGAAGATCAGATCTGCAGGGAAGATGAGCGGACGGTCTGTTTCCTGAACGGATATGTATATAATAAGGCAGATTACATGCGGACAGGTGAGAGTCTGATAAATGGCATGGACAGGCAGGCAGCGGGTGGGGCGCCCACAGACTGGCCGGAAGCTTTTCAAAGGGCATTGACGGAGGATGCGGAAGGGACTCTTAAGAAGTTAAGAGGTGGTTTTTGCGGTTATTTATTCGATAAAGGAACCAAAGACCTTCTGGTCTACACGGATCAGGTTGCAGTCAAACCTGTGTATTATTATATTCATGGCGATAAATGGATGGTTTCAGACCATCTGGACTATATGGTGAAGGTGCTTGGACATAATCGGCTGCATGTAGAGTTTCAGCCCTTGGCGGCACAGTATATGCTCACCTATGGCTATATGATAGATGATACTACTTTTATAAGCGGGATTCATCGCCTTATGCCAGGCAAGTTTCTTCGTGTGCGTAAAGGACAGGCATCCGTTACAAGGTATCATCTGATACAGGATGTACCGGTGGCGATGACAGAAGAGGAAGCTGTGGAGAAGGTAGACACTGCGTTCAGAGAGGCGGTCAGACGGGAGTTTGATAAGGACAGGGAGTATGGTTACCGGCATCTGGTGGATTTAAGCGGCGGTCTGGACAGCCGTATGGTGTCCTGGGTAGCACATGATATGGGCTATACGGATCAGGTAAATATCACGTACTGCAGGGCTGGGTATCGGGATGAGACCATCTCGAAACAGATTGCTCTTTCTCTGGGACATGAATATCTTTTTAAGCCGTTGGATGATGCTAAGTGGATGTATGATATTGATGAGATGACTTCTCAGAATAGCGGCGCGGCGCTCTATATGGGGATAACGGGGGGCAGACGGCTGCTTGAGATGATTAATATGGAGCAGTTTGGCATTGAGCATACGGGCATGATCGGAGATGCGATTCTGGGCACGCTTTATCGGGATGAGGAACTAAGCTGTGGGAAACCGGTGCTGGGGCAGAGCACTCACTCAGACAGGCTGCAGTATTCCTTTGATGAGGCGTTATTACAGGAATACCCCTGCCAGGAAATATTCGGGATATATACGAGAGGCATGCTGGGTGCGTCATCCTCCTATCTGATCAGACAGCAGTATATTGAGACAGCTTCTCCTTTCATGGATGTAGATTTATTGGATGTGGCATTTTCCGTTCCCTTTTCCATGCGCAATCACCACCACCTGTATTTGCGGTGGATCAATGAGAAATACCCTCAGGCGGCTAAGTTTGGCTGGGAGAAATGGGGCGGTATCAAACCCAAAGAAAGTCATATCTTTTTCAGGAAGATGAAGACCACACAGCGTCTGCTGTGGCAGGGAATCTGCAAAGCGGCGCACATCGATAATCAGGACAGCATGAATCCCATTGATTATTGGTATGATAAGGATTTGGGTATCCAGAAATATATGAGGGACTATATGGAGACTTCCATAGAGAACCCGGTGTTAGATTCGGAGCTTAAGGCAGACATCCTGCGTCTGTTCCGGGAAGGCAGCGTGGAGGAGAAAAGTCTGGCGATTACAGTACTTGCCATGGTCAGGAAATACTTCAGTTAAATATGTGAAGCGTCTTCTGCAAAGAAGGCATGGGCAATCAGGTAAGAAAACGGATTTGTTGAGGGTATGCAGAATATGGAACAAGATAGAAAACCCGATATGTATTTGATCACGCAGGATTTTCCCTACGGACCGATTGAGGATTCCTTTGTGAAGCCGGAATATCCGTATTTACGTGAGCGGTTCCATGTGTCTGTCATTGCGGCAGAATTGTCTGTACCAGAAGAGTCTGTGTCAGAGGGCGCCGTGCACGAACAGGGGATAGAAGCATGTATGATTTCCAGGAGGCAGGGCATTAGAGACAAACTCTTTTCCCTGATGCGCTTTCTTTGTGAGAGAGACTGTTATACGGAGATTGCCGCAATTATAAAGAGCAGGCAGAAAATTTGGCAAAGAATCTACAGGGCCCTGATGTTTGGCGCGGCGGCAGAGACGTTTTACCGCAGGCTTAAGAAAAAGATTTCCCTGACGAAAGAGACACGGGCACTTTTTTACTTTTATTGGTTTGATTATAAATGCTTCGGCCTGACGATGCACAGACACAAATTCCCGCACATTAAGATTATTGCACGCACTCATGGGTATGAGTTATATGACGAGCGGGAACTTTACGGGAAACAGTTTTTCAAACCGCAGACAGATGCGGGACTGGAAAGACTTATTTTTGCAGCGCAATATGCGAAATCGTACTATCTGAAAAAATATCGACGGCAGGATGATGAGAAGTATCCGGTGTATCGCCTTGGCGTATCTGACAGGAGGGTTACGGTTGAAGATAGAAGGAAGGCGCAAAATGGGCAGGAATTGCTTTTGGTAAGCTGCTCCGGTGCAAATCAGATGAAACGGATTCATCTGATCATAGAAGGACTGGCAGGCGTGAAAGATGCTGCAGTCTGCTGGGTGCACATGGGAGATGGGAAGGAACTTGATGCACTGCGCAGTCTGGCAGAGGACAAACTGGCGGACAAGCCCAATATCAGATATGAGTTTACCGGTTCATTGCCAAATGCAGATGTGGTTGCATATTATCAGAAGCATTATGTGGGCTGCTTTATTACAACCACACAGACAGAGGGCGGTTCGCCGGTGTCGGTGCAGGAAGCTTTGTCTTTTGGAGTGCCTGTGATAGCTGTGGCTGTGGGGGAACTTGCACAGATGGTGCAGGGGAATGGTATTCTGCTTTCGGAGAATCCCTCTGGTGATGAGATATCCCGTGCCATTGAACAGATGTCGTTGTGTTATGGCACTGAGTCGTATTGGCAGATGTGTGAGCGGTCTTTGGCAATTTTCAGGGAGAAATTTGATGCACAGCGTAATTTCTCCGCATTTGCGGAGGAATTGGTGCAGATAATGCAGTGACAGGATGTATGAAACGGCGGATGCCAAAGCATGGCAGACCAGAGGCAATGCCGAGGGAATGGTAGCAGTTGTCTGTTATCGAAGAGCTGGCGGAGGGAAAGACAGTCAGGAAAGGAAACGAGTCTACAGATGGTCAAATATAAGATTGAAGAACTGGATTTCATGTTTATCTACGAACATAAAGTCAGAGAGCTGGAGAATCTGTGCCTGCTGAAATACGAACTTGACCGCAGAGGATACAGGACCAAAATCATACACATAGAGGATGCGGAGGCGCTCAAGGCCATGCGCCCCATCTATCATACAAAAGTGGTGGTCACCATGGCCTGCTATCAGAACAGCTCTATTGAGTGGCATACGAAGAACTTTGTCAAGTTTGACAAGCTGATTGATATGCAGTGGGAAAACATTGTATTTCCCATGGACGAGAAAGATACGAAGGCTTACAAGAACTATTCTGGTGTAGCAAAAGAGGTGGTGCGTGTCTCCTGGGGAGAGATGAACAGGAAACGTATGCTGGAAGTGGCTAAGATGGATCCTAAAAAGGTGAAACTGATCGGCCATGTGGGCATGGACTTTTTGCGGAAAGAGCTGCAGGGATATTACCGTTCTAAAGAAGAGGTGCTAAAGGACTATGGAATTAGTCCGGATAAGAAGATATTCCTCTTTGTATCACCTTATTTTTCCGATTATCATACGGAGGAATATCTGGTGGAAATGTGTAAACGATTCGGGGAAGGGTGGCGGTATTATTATCAGGACTGTATGCTTCCCTCTAAGAAGATTATTTTAGAGTGGATGGGCAGGATTTGCGAGAAGAGACCGGATGTTGTGTTTGTTTACAGACCCCATCCCGGTGAGGAGAGCGCCCAGGCGGACGAGATGACACGAAGGTACCTTAACTTTAAGGTGATCGGGGACTTATCCGTCAAACAGTGGATTATGATCAGTGATAAAATTTATACGGGCAACAGTTCCACCTTCGTGGAGGCCTTTTTCGGGAAGAAAATGTGTTATCTGCTCTTTCCTGTGCCAGTACCGTCGGATTATGAACTTGCCTTTTTAAAGGATGCGGATAAAATATCCGCCTATGAAGAGTTTGAGAAGACGACTGGTGAGGATGACAGGCTCTTCCCCGTCAGTGAGAAACTGATTGATGAAGTATATACCATCGATTGGGAAAAGCCAAGCTATGTGAAGTTTGCAGATATGGCAGAGGAAGTATGGAAGGATTCTTATTATAATCTGACTAAGGAGCAGCTTCGGACATACTATCATAAGATGGGGCCTGCAGAAAAGATTACAAAGGCATTGACAAAGATTACACCCTTATATAATGTGTACCTGACCATGCTGGAAAGTGATCGGCCCGGATGGGGATGGCTGGAGGCAAAGCGCAGGGCCAGAAGAGAACTGGAGCAGGTGGCACATGAGTTTGAAAAGACCAGTGAGGAAGAGATTGCCGGGATTATCAGAAAGATAGCAGGAGAATTAGAAAAATAGGAACATTGGCAAAGATGGTCAGGATGAGACTGTAATATTAGATTGATAACAGATATGCGTAAGGTTACACAAAAAGGAGGAAAAGAGAATGGATAAGACAATTACAGCAGTGATACCGGTGAAGGGGAACAGCACAAGGCTGCCGAACAAGAATATTCTGCCGTTCGGTGATTCTAATTTGTTACAGCATAAGATTGAACAGTTGAAGCAGGTGAAGGGACTTCATGAGATCATTGTCTCCTCAGATTCAGATGAAATGCTTGCCATCGGGGAAAAGTGCGGTGTTAAGGCAATCAAACGCCCCACAAAGTATGCGGATGAATCTGTGCCTTTCGGCATGTTCTTAGAGTATTTGTGCGATACCATTGAAGGGGCGCATCTTCTGTACGCCTGCGCTACATCACCCTGTGTGGAGCCTTATCTGTATGAAAAGGCAATCAATGTATATTTTGAGAAACTGCAGGAGGGATATGATTCCCTGATTACGGTATCGCCCTATCAGACCTATCTGATGGATGACAATGGGCCGCTGAACTTCAAGATGGGCTTGGAACATAAAAATTCAGAACAGCTGCCAATGATGTATCACTTTACTAACGGCATTGATCTGGCGCCCACCGAGAAGGTGAGAGAGTGGCATTATAATTACGGCCCTAAATATTATCAGCTGGTGATCAATAAACGGGAAGCGGCAGATATTGATGATTTGTATGATTATGAAATGGCGAAGGTGCTCTATGCCATGAAAGATCCGAACCCTACTTTGTAATAACTGTAAAGTAATATAAGTGACTGGGAAATTGGCATTTGTGTTTGCATGCAGTCCGTCAAAAATTGTGTCAAAGTGTGTATGCCAATATATGGATGAAGATAGTTCGGAAATGGAGAAGATTATGGGTCATATAAAATTACTGGATTGTACCCTCCGCGACGGCGGGTATATCAATGATTGGAACTTTGGTTTCCACACAATCAGGAGTATTATCGGTAAGCTTGTGGAGTCACAGGTGGATTATGTGGAAGTCGGTTTCCTGCGCAACTGCGAGTATGACAAGGATAAGGCCCTGTACAATAACTGCAGTGAAATGACTCCTGTGCTGCCAAAGAAACGCGGCAATACCATGTTTACGGCCATGGCTCTGCACAATAAATATGATATTAATAAACTGGAAGACTACGATGGCAAGACCATTGACGCCATCCGTGTGACGTTCCATGATTATGATATCGATGAGGGTTTGGCTTTTATTGCCAGGGCAAAAGAAAAAGGTTATAAGGTATTCTGCAATCCCATCAATATCATGGGATACTCAGATGAGATGATCCTGAATTTACTGGAAAAAGTCAATCGCATCCAGCCGTATGCCTTTTCCATCGTAGATACCTTCGGTTCCATGATGAAGTCGGATCTGCTGCGGATTTATTCCCTGATTGAGCACAATCTGGACAAGTCTATTGTCATTGGTCTGCACCTGCATGAGAATCTGGCTTTGTCCTATTCTCTGGCACAGGAGTTTATCGCCATGAAGGCCAGCGAGAGAAAGAGCGTCATCGATGCTTCCATGCTGGGAATGGGCAGAACGCCGGGAAATCTCTGCATGGAACTGATCATGGACTATATGAATAAGACACAGGGTTCCATCTATGATGTAAATCCCGTGCTGGATGGCATAGACGACCATATCATTCAGTTAAAACAGATTGAACCTTGGGGCTACAGCACCCCCTACGCGCTGTCTGCAAAGTTCAACTTACACAGGAACTACGCGGAGTACCTGATCGGCAAAGGGCGGCTGCGGGCGAAACAGATCAATCAGATTCTGGCAGGAATAGAAGAACATAAGAAAACTGCCTATGATGAGGAATACATCGAAGAACTGTATCGCAGGTTCCAGAATCATGAAGTGGATGACGCGAATCTCATCGGGGTGCTTGAGGAGAAGTTAAAGGGAAAGAAAATTCTCATTCTTGCGCCAGGCGCCAGTATCTTAAAAGATAAGGATCGGATTGATGCTTTTATACTGGAAGAGGCGCCTGTGGTGATTGCGGCCAACTTTGCGCCGGCAGATTATCGTGCGGATTACATTTTCTGTTCCAATGCGATGCGCTACGATGCACTCAGGGAAAAGAAGCAGGACAGCGCTGTCCTGGTCACATCCAATCTGATGGATGTGTGTGAGGAGCATGATGTGCTGAATTACTCAGAACTTTCCTTTGATGAGAAAGGCGTTTGTGACAACTGTGTCATAATGCTCATGAAACTTTTGATGAGACTGAAAGCGGAGAAAATCTACGTGGCGGGTTTTGATGGTTATCAGGAAAATGGTGATAATTATGTGAAATCCTATATGGCCAGCCAGCACACCAAAGGGTTGGAAGAAAACATCAGAAACCGTATGTTTGTGGAGCATATCCGTAAACAGATAGAGGTTGTGTTTTTGACAGATTCCCTATATAATGGATGAGGTGTTTTGCACTGTCTGCCATGTGTTTGCGACAGACATGATATTTGTTGGAAGTTGGGTTCGGTCAGAAAATAAATAGAAGTGAGTCAGGAGATTTTTATATTGGATAAAGAGCGTTTATGTAAGATTAAATATCTGGTAATCGATGTGGACGGCACGATGACAGATGCCGGCATCTATTATGACGAACACGGCAATGAACTTAAGAAATTCTGTACCAAGGACGCAGCCGGTTACTTTGCGGCGAAGCGGGCAGGGATTACACTGATGGTGCTGACCGGCAGGGAATGTCAGGCAACGCTGCGCAGGATGCAGGAGATGAAGTTTGACTATATCGTTCAGAATATCAAGGACAAGGCGACCTATCTGACAGATTTCATGGCGGCTAACGGGCTGGTGAAGGAAGACGTGGGATTTATCGGAGATGATCTCAATGACCTGCCGCCCATGAAACTGTGTGGTTTCGTGGGATGCCCGGCAGACGCCTGCGATGAAGTCAGAGAGTATGCCGATTATGTATCCGGGATCAATGGCGGCAGCGGTGCTGTCCGGGATGTTATCTTTGCCATGTTAAAAGTGCGCGGCGACTGGGAACAGGCTGTTGCAGATGTCTATGGGATTGGGATCTGACTGGCGAAAGGATTGTGTTAAAAGTACTGGATAGAAGAACGGCACGGTCAGGATGAGGATATTGACGGACAAGCGTATCGCGGCAATGAGGAGATATGGTATCACATGGAAAATGTTTTAACCAATGGAATCAAAAAATATGTAAAGTACCTGCCCTGGGTCTGCCTGATCGGTCTGTTTTGCTTTCTGTCGGTCTACATGTGGGTGTGTGGAGACAGACTGACCGATTCTGATATTTCCAGCGAAATGCTCTTGGCCAGACTTCTCAATGAGGAGCATGGTCTGATTTCTAAGAACTGGTTTTATTCAACAGAGCTGAGAGTGCTGAATATACAGATATTCTACTCTTTCTTTTTTCATATCTTTCGCGACTGGACGATGGTCAGAGTCGCCACTTGTATTGTTTCCTATCTGCTGATGCTTGTGGGTTATTATTATCTGCTGCACCAGATGGGGTATGACAGAATCTATGCGGTGTCTGCGATTTTCCTGCTTTTGCCGGTTTCCGACGGGTATTTTGAATATGTGCTGCTGGCTCTTTTATATGCATCCTTTATCAGCATTTCCTTCTTTGCAATTGGAATGATATTTCATTATCAGAAAGCTTCCGCAGGGATGAAAAAGATATTGCTGGTGCTCACCGTTATTCTGGCATTCATGGCGGGCATGGGCGGCGCCAGACATGTTGTGGTCTTGTATCTGCCGATGCTGGGGGCGGCAGTTTTGTATACGCTGATTCAGTGGATGAACACGGAAAAGACAGGAAAAGGCTATCTGGTATGTACGTTAGCAGGATTTGTTTCTTCCTGTGCGGGATATTTAGTGAATTCCAAAGTGCTGGCGCCTGCCTGTCATTTTGATACATGGGCAGGAGTATCTTTCCGGGTATCTGCGGAGGGCTTTTATAATCTGCTGTTTGGAACGCTTCGAGCTTTTGGCTATTCTTATGGGGATAATCCCAGGACACCTGTGGCCAGCGCTTTCAGTTGTGTACTGGCGTTTGTTATGGCGGCATGTGTTTTCAGAACTTTATGGAAGAAATTAAAGAAACCGGATACAATGTGGCTGCTGACATTGTATTTTGTGGGTGTATATGTACTTTTTCTGAGTATGTATACCTTTACAAATATGCTCTATTCAGACAGATATAACATGGCGGCAATGGTATTCGCCATTCCTATCATGGTATGGAATCTGTATGAGGTGGAGTGGAACAAATACCTGAAATCGTGCGTGGTGGTTTTTTTAGCTGGCGGCATACTGATCAGCAGTGTAAACAGATACAGCCATTATGGCAGGATGGATAAGACAGAACAGCTAAGACCGATAGTAGAACATCTGACAAAAGAGCAGGGTATATTTGAAGGGTATGCCACTTTCTGGAACGGAAATGTACTGACAGAATTGTCGGATGGTTTGATTGAAGTGTGGGCGTGGGAGGATGATATGTCCGACCAGTACGATGCGGAGGAAATCATGCCATGGCTTCAGGTTGTAGCACATCAGACACAGAAGCCCCAGGGACGGATGTTTATGTTGTTCTCGAATGAGGAATATGCGGTGTGTCCGATGAAAGAGGCATTGGAGCGGAGAGAAGCTAATTATAGGTCGGATGATTACCTCATGTTTATCTTTGACAGCCGTGAGGAAATGCTGCAGGCTGTACAGTGATGCAGACAGGACACAGCGTACCGTTGCAAGTAACACACAAGGCAGTAAGTGAAAAGGATCAGGGTTTGCAAATATGAAACCAAGAATGAATATCTATCTGACAACTGCAAAAAGGGTCGTCAAGTATGCCTACCCTGTGATTCGGTCACTCTTTGAACAAAACGCGGATTCAGAAGTATATTTATATCTTGTCTCCGAGAATCTGGAGGAAGATGATGTACGGATAGAACGGGAACTGGCAGAAAGCTTTGGGGGTCATATCGTTATCCTCCGTTTTGATGAGGATATGGCGAGAGGCAGGATTGTCTCAGCCTCTGACCATTGGCCTTTGGGGACGCTTGGCTGCTACTGGCTTTTTCATGAGCTGCTGCCTGACGACGTGGACAGAATTCTGGCCCTGGAGTCGGATGCTGTGGTAACTGGTTCCTTACGGGAGTTTTATAATACGGATTTGACAGGATTCTATGCGGCGTGCCCGGATCCGGAGCATAAACCTATGGGGCATCGTGATTTGATGGAACGGCTGGGAGGGGATGTGCTGACCTTTGTGGTATCTTTGTATGATGTGAAAGCGATCCGCAGGGATTTTACCTTGGATCAGATTCTCAGTATCGACCAATATGTGGTGAAAGAGTTTGGACATTCCCAGCAGGAACTGACCTTTGGTATCTTGTTTCAGGATAAGATTAAATTCCTGCCGGCGGCAGATTTGTGCGTGGAAGAGAACAGCCAGTCCATGGAGGCTATGGGATATGACTATCTAAAAGAGTGTGAAAAAACATGTAAAGTGCTGCATTTTTCTTCCACACAGTATAAAGAAAAGCCCTGGAATCCGGTCTATATCATGCCGGGGTATGCGAAATGGTGGCAGTATGCGAAAGAAAGCCCCTACTATAAGGAGTATTTTGAGGAGCAATGGAAGACTTATAGGAACAGCATTGCGCAGACAGAAAGTTTGAAGAAGAATATCACCTACAGGAATCTGCTATTGATGACGCTGTCGGTTTATGTGATGCTGATGGCAGTGGCGGGAGTCTGGCTAATGACGCTGCCATCAGATGGTATGTCTGTGAATCCGCTTGTGTGGATAGCAGTGACGTTGGCAGCATTGGCAGTGGCGGCAGGTGCGGCGTTTGCGGTGCGATGGGTGAGTATGCTGGCAGTCAGGCACTGAAAATTTACAGTATCAGTGGATGGGACGTTTTAAGAAGGAGTAAGTGAATGCGTCAGACAATTAAAAATATTCCGATCATTGGAAAACTATTTATTATTATATATGAGGCGGTTTTTAAGGCATGTCATTATGTAAAACATGTATGGTTGAGGGATTATATTAAGAAGTCTCGCTGGAATCGTATTGACAGGGAGTTGAAGCAGGAATTTTCCGGTAGCGGCGATCCGGAAATTCAGGAGCTGTTACGAAACATACAGGCACAGGGCGAAGTGAAAGTGTTTAATTATCCCTTTGCCGACAAATACCATGCAGAGAATGTTAAAGTATATCACGATGAAGCGAATGGATATCCTTATGTGCTGCATGCTGTGGGAGAACAAAGGGAGAAACTGTATTTCCCGGAAAAATGGAGCACAGAGCAGATACAGGATGCCTACAATAATTTATTGATTGAACAGGATGTAGAGTCCCCGCATCTCTATGTGCATAAAGATTATCCGGTGCCGGAAAACGCGCTGGTGTTTGACTGCGGTGTCGCGGAGGGAAACTTTAGCCTGAGTATAGTAAAACAGGCAAAACATGTATATTTATTTGAGGGAGATCAGGAGTGGCATGAGCCTCTGAGGCTGACATTTGACCGATGGAAAGATAAAGTTACATTGGTGTCGAGTTATATCTCAGATGTAAACGAAGGAAATTATATTTTTTTGGATGCCTTTTTTGATAAGCTGAATATACAAAATGAAAAACTTTATGTCAAGATGGATATTGAAGGATATGAAGAACAGGCATTACAGGGTTTCAGGAAAACACTAAAGCAGGTAAAAGAAATAACGATGGCGGTTTGCAGCTATCATAAGCAGGAGAGTGAAGAAAATATCAGACGGTTTTTTAAAGAAGAAGGGGATTATCAGATTGGTAATTCCAAAGGATATATGATATTGAATAATTTTTGTGAAGAAATATCATTTCCTTATATTAGAAGAGGCTTGCTGTTCGCAAAGAAACTTTCTGGTTGTGAAGCCTGATTTATAGAATCAGAACTATTTGCCAGGATTACAAATGAGACAGGATATTGTGTTGTACTGCCGGAGTGCAGACATGCAGGGGAGGTAAAGGTAATGTATGGGACTGACAGTAGATCGGTGATTTTAAGTATCTGTGTTGTAGTCTATAACCATAAACGGTATATTGAAGAGTGTATGGAGAGCATTCTGAATCAGCAGATGAACTTTCCTTATGAAATAATTGTTGGAAATGATTGCTCCACGGATGGGACGGAGGAAGTTCTTGCCAAATATGAGGACCGGGCCAAGATTATTAATCGACAGAATAACCTTGGACTGTGTGCAAACCTGTATGATTTGTTTATGCAGGCGAAAGGTAAATACATGATTAATATTTCTGGAGATGATTACCTTTGCGACATGAACATTCTTCAGAAAATGGTGGATTTTTTGGAAGAAAATCAAGAATATCAAAGTGTTTCTGCGTGGCTGCGGTTTCTGAATGTGCAGGAAGGAACTACAAGAGAGGATTGTGCAGGCAAACAGCCTATGGAATATACGCTGAGTGATTATCTGAGGACAGGTAATGGACTTGTGGTATACGGAGTGATGCGCAACAGCTTTTATCAGGATCGGGAAAGTAATACGTATCTGAAGAAAGGTGCCAGAAATAATGAGGAGATTAAATGGTATTTCTATACTTTGAGTAAGGGAAGAAAATATATTCTGCCTGAAAGTGTATATGTTTATCGATATATTGTGTCAGACAATGGAAGCAATTATAATTCCACACATTCTTATCTGGAGGTATTTCAGGATTATTATACGGATTTGCTTCTGATGAGGGAGTTATTTGGAGATAAATATAATTTTAAACCGCTGATTCTGAAAAAGAGCAATGAGTATTGTATTAGATTGAGTGACAGTTTTGTTAATATAGTAAAGTTTCTTAAAATTATGAAATTTCACGATATTGTTGCATTATTCTGGTATAAGTGTTACCTGAAATTTCACCGCAGACAGGATCCGCCGCAGTGGAACAATCCAGATTACTATATAAAGGGATAAAGATGCATGGAGGATGAAGATGAGAGTACCGTTTGTAACATTTAAACCACTGGAAAAAGAGTTAGATACAGAACTCCGCAGCGCTTTTGAGAGAGTATATGAGAACAGCTGGTATATTGAGGGGGAAGAAGGAAAGAAGTTTGAGGAAGAGTTCGCAGCATATTGCGGCGTAAAGCATTGCATTGGCTGCGGCAATGGTCTGGATGCGTTGTTCCTGATTCTGAAAGCCTGCGGTATTGGTGAGGGGGATGAAGTGATTATACCCTCTAATACCTTTATTGCAACAGCGCTGGCGGTCAGCAGGACAGGTGCCAGACCTGTGATGGTGGAACCCCATTTATTGACTTATAATTTGAATGCTGATAAGATTGAAGAGAAAATTACGGAGTGCACAAAGGCAGTGATAGCGGTGCATTTGTATGGTCAGCCTGCGGATATGGATGCTGTGCAGGAAGTGGCGCGGAGACATCGTCTGAGAGTATTTGAGGATGCTGCACAGGCACATGGGGCTTTGTACAAGGGTAAGAGAGTCGGAGGATTGGCAGATGCTGCCGGATTCAGTTTCTATCCGGGTAAAAACCTGGGAGCACTGGGTGACGCCGGATGTGTGACGACGGATGATGATGAAATGGCAGAGAAAATACGCGCCCTCTCCAACTATGGGTCGGATTATAAGTATCATCATATTTATCAGGGATATAATACCAGACTCGATGAGTTACAGGCCGCATTCCTGCGGGCGAAATTGCCGATATTGGATAAGGTAAATGAGGACAGAAGAAATACTGCCCGAAGATATCTGGAAGGAATAAGAAATCCCAGACTGACTCTGCCTCATGTGGATTGGGATTTATATACGCCGGTATGGCATATTTTTGCAGTCAGAACATCCAAACGGGATGAACTTGCGAAATATTTGGAGGAAAAGGATATCCATACCAATATTCATTATCCGATTGCCATGCACAACCAGCAGGCATATCAGGAGCTGGGCATTGCCCGTGGAAGTCTGCCAGTCTGTGAGGAAATCAGCGACACACAGCTTAGTCTGCCCATGTATTATGGCATGAAGGATGAGGTTGATTATGTCATTCAGGCATTGAATGACTGGCAATAGAAGAGGCGGATTAAGGAAGCGCATGCTGTCTGCGGAACGGCTGGAATGAGAGAAAGGCATAATTGATTATGGAAGTTAAGATGATTCAGTTTCAGCCTCATGGCGATGAGAGAGGAATGCTCATTGCTTTGGAGGAGAAGAAGAATATACCCTTTGAGGTGAAAAGGGTATACTTTATGTACGACACCATAGAAGGAGTGCACAGGGGGAAGCATGCCCATAAGAGTTTGAAGCAGGTTCTGTTTTGTCCATGCGGTGCATGTACGATTTCCTTGGACGATGGCACAGAGGTCAGGGAAGTTCGATTGGATAAGTCTACAGAAGGGCTTTTGGTGGAGGCATGTGTGTGGCGTGAAATGTATGATTTTACGCCGGATGCAGTTCTGATGGTGCTTGCTTCTGACTATTATGATGAGAGTGATTATATCAGGGATTATGAGGAATTTCTGGAATATGTTAATACGAATGCATGATTACAGGGATGTGCATGGAAGACAGAGTGAAAAGAGGAAGCACCATGGAAGATAAAGGAGTACTGAAATCAGCATTCACGTTGTCGGTTGCAGTTTGTTTTATGTTTTTTCTATATGCGCCTGTTGAATTATATCTGACCAATACAGAAGAGTTCTGGTATGATTTATGGGTTTTGCTACCAATCATGTTGTGTGTATTTGCAGTTTTTACAGCAGTCTGTATGGGTGGATTTTACCTGTTATACAGATGCAGTATGAGGTTGTATCAGGCAGCAGTACTCTTTCTGTTTGTGGTGTTTGTGTGCTCTTATGTGCAGGGAAATTATCTGATTAAATATCTGCCTGTATTGGATGGAAACCGGGTTGATTGGAGTTTATATACAAAGGGAAGAATCCAGTCGATTGTATTGTGGATTGCAGTGGTGCTGCTTGTAGCGATTCTGGTCAGATTTTTGACCATGAAAAGAACCTATGTCCTGATACGGGTGGTCAGTATCTGCATGCTTCTTATGTTTGCAGTAACATTGACAACTTTATGTATGGCCAATGATGGGTTGAAGAGCAAAGAGAATATATGTGTCACGACAGATTATGAGTTCACCATGTCATCGGATCAGAATTTTATTATTCTGCTGATGGATACATTGGATGGCGGAGCCTTTTCAGATGTGGTCGTGGGAAATGAGGAGATGGAATCAGTCTTTGAGGATTTTACCTACTACGATAATACTGTGAGCGCATACCCGCATACGAAATATAATATTCCATTTCTTTTGTCGGGGATGTGGTTTGAAAATGGGACGACCAACGAAGAATATTTTGAAAAAGTGCTGACAACATCTCCCTTTTTTGAGGAATTGGAACAGCAGGGATATGCAATTGATCTTTATACCCCTGACTTTGACGGCTTTAATGAACAGACCAGACATCGCTTTGAAAATGTTGGTATGTATACGAAAAAAGTGTCCTCCTATACAGCGTTTGCCAGATGGCAGATTTTACTTGTCGGTACAAAGTATGCGCCTCATGATTTAAAGAGATTCAGCTATGTTAATCCTGGTGCATTCGAGCGGCTGAAAGTGGCAGAGGAAGGCCGGGAACCTTTCCATATGGATAATAACATGGATTTTTATCAGGCAGTTGCAGAACAGCCAATGCAGTATCGGGAAGATAAAAACTTTAAGTTTTATCATCTGTGGGGTGCGCATCCGCCGTATTTATATGATGGGGATTTGAATTATATGCCGGAGGGAGGTACTTTTCCACAGAGTATAGCGTTATGTGTTACAATGGCGGATTCTTATCTGGAGAAGCTGAAAGAGAATGGGATGTATGATAATTCTGTGATCATTATTTTAGGTGACCATGGTCAGGGGGAGTATTATGAACAGAATAATATGAACCAGCATCCTGCCTTACTGATTAAAGGAATTGGCGAAAAACACGAGTTTCAGGTAAATAACAAACCAGTTTCCTTTGCGGACATGCAGGATGCCTATATCAATCTGCTTGATGGAAGCGGAGGAGGAAACGTATTTGACGCACTGCCCAGTCAAAGGGAGAGAAAGTTTATCTGGTATGATATCAAGGATAGCAATCATATGACAGAGTATTTGCAGACAGGGCAAAGTGGAGATATGAGTACCATGGTGTTGACAGGTCAGGAATTTAATGCAGGTAAATGAGGAGAAAATAAAACAGTATGTTGCATGAACTCGCAAAAGTAAAAGATGCGTTCCATAAACTGAATTTTATATTGACCAGGGAACAGAAGCGTTACAGTGTAGTGGTCTTTTTGCTGTCTATTATTTCGGCTGTTTTTGAGATGCTTGGGGTGTCTATACTTGTCCCGCTTCTCAATGCATTTCTTGAACCGGAAAGCCTTACAGAGAAGTGGTATGTACAGCCATTTGTGCATGGCTTTCATCTGCAGGGAATAAATGAAGTTGTGGTATTCATATGTACTGGAATTATTTTGTTTTATATTTTGAAAAATATTTATACGATATTTTATGTGTGGGCTTCTACGAAATTTTCATGTAAAATAGAAAGAGAGCTATCCACCCGTATTTTATCAGCTTATATGAAACAAGGATATAGTTTCTTTGTGGAGAATAATAGTGCAATATTGATTAGGGGTGTCAGTTCTGATGTATCCAGTGTGTATACGATTATAAGTCATTTGTTTGGTCTTTTTAATAAAGGATTGACTATGTTGTGCATTACAATTTTGATTATTGCTGTGACCCCAGAACTGGCAGTATTCCTGATGGTTCTTGTAGTGTTTTGTTTTATTCTGACACAGCTTATTTTTAGAAAACCAATGCAGAAGTATGGAAAGCTGGCAAGAGAGTATAGCTATCAGTGCAGCCAGGCGTCATTAGAGGCGATTCAAGGCAGCAAAGAAATATTAGTTACAAATCGACAGGGGTATTTTGTCAACCATTTTTCGAAATGCACGGCGCTGGCTAATAATGCAAGAGTCAAAATGCAATTAGGCCAGACTGCGCCGGCTAATATAATTGAAGCAATTTGTATAGCCGGGTTAATGGCAGCAGTTGCCATACAGATTATTGTGTCAGATAATGCATTGGAATTATTGGAACAACTTGCGATTTTGGCTGTGGCAGCATTTAGAATACTTCCAACACTAGGGGGTATTTTGAGCTCTGTAAATGCTTTTATTTACAATGCACCGGCATTATCGGCAGCATATGGAACACTGTCTTTGGTAAAAGATTTGGAAAAAAGGGATAGTAGTTACAATTTAATAAATGGAAAAGATAAAGGAAATATTAAGTTTGAAAATGAGCTGATATTATCACATATCACGTTTTCCTATGAGTCAAGAGACTTAACTGTTCTTAGTGACCTCAATATGACAATTAAAAAGGGAACGTCTGTAGCCTTTATTGGAAGTTCAGGAGCCGGAAAGACAACACTTGCTGATATTGTACTTGCGTTATTGAAACCGAAGAGCGGACAGATATTAATGGATGGAATAGATATAGCAGATCTTGGAGGAAGATGGAATCAGATTGTGGGATATGTACCTCAGGCGATTTATATGACAGATTCCAGTATCAGAAGAAATATCGCATTTGGAATTGATGAAGCTGATATCGATGATGATAGAGTATGGGCGGCGCTTGAGATGGCACAGATGAAAGATTTTGTCGAAAATCTGCCCATTCAGCTGGATTCTATGGTTGGAGAATGGGGTGTACAATTTTCCGGGGGTCAGAAGCAGCGTATCGCCATCGCAAGAGCATTATATGGAAATCCTGATATATTGATACTGGATGAGGCCACAGCGGCGCTTGACACAGAGACAGAAACTGCTGTTATGGAAGCGATTGATGCTTTACAGGGAATCAAAACGTTGATAATTGTAGCGCACAGATTGACTACAATTAGAAATTGCGATAGAATCTACGAAATCAAGGGTGGGAAAGCATTGGAAAGGGAAAAGACAGATATATTTCCAGATGCGTAGGGTTATTGTGATGCCAGTAAAATAAGAGGTAGATGATATAATGAAAAATGCTTTTCGTGCAGGAGTTGAATTTTATAAAAAAGAGGGAATCGGTAAATTTATTATTAGGATTGTAAAATGGGTGCCAGAATATATTATTTGGCGCAGATATTGGTTACGGTCATATCTCTTTGATCATGTGGCAAGGTATAGGGGGAGGATTAAATTTGGTCGTTTACAGAGGGAATTAAATCTGGATGCCTTTACTGAATTCAAAACAATCATGGGAGGTTTGGAATATTGTAAAGTAAATAGCCAGGAATATAGAATTTTAAATGAGGGTGAAAAAATAGAAGTTGCTCTGGCAAAGAGCTTTGAAGAAAGAAGCAAGGTACAGAGAACGATATTTGATAGCCCGCCAATTTATCTGACGGTTTTTACAGATATAGATGTATATGGTGATACAAATCTTTTGTCGAAAGGTAGAATAGCATTATCAGACATGTGTTATAGGGATAAGGGGATTGGCAGATATGATGTGGAAGGAGGATGCATTGTCAGCTGCCATAGAAAAGGAAAGTGGTTTCAAGTGGCTTATAAGAAGACAGATATTGTGGTGGAAGAGGCAATTAACTGTGTTGGGTGGGCGTGCAAAAACTATTTCCATTTCACGTTTGAGATTCTTTCCAGGCTGCCATTTATAGATGAGTATGAGGAATATCGTGCTATGCCGGTTTTAGTTGATGCTGGTGCGCTTCAGATTCCACAAATGAAGGATTTATTTGATCGAGTCAATATTTATAAACATCCAATTATTTTTGTTGGGCAGAATGCTAAAATCCGCGTTAAGAAACTTGTATATGTTTCCAGAAATTTATGGATGCCGCCTAATTTCAAGTCAGGTACAATAACAACAGCAAAAGATTATTTATTTTCCCGTTCGATTGTTGATAATATCAGAAATAGAATATTATCGGATGAAAGATATCATCGAGACAGTTCATATAATAAAATATATCTTTCACGACGAAAATGTGGGAATCAACGATTGATGAACGCAGGTGAGATCGAAAAGATATTTGCAGAGCATGGTTTCCAGATTGTTTTTCCTGAAGACTGGTCTTTTGAAGAAGAAGTTGCAGTATTTCATGATGCGGATGTTATTGTAGGTGCAACGGGAGCGGCATTTACGAACATGGCATTTTGTCATGAAGGCGCAAAAGTCGGTATTATTATTCCGAGCGCCAATGATTCCTATTTCTTTTCTAACATTGCAAATATGGTGAATGTAGAGTTTATCATATTGGGGGCAGATATTGTTAAGAAAGAAAAATTTTATAGTTTGGACACTTTTGTTTTAAACCCGGATAAATGCAGGAGATTTATCCAATATATTGAAGCATGAGAGTTTATTTAAAGTTAAGTATGTGAAAGTATGACACAAAAATGAAACATAAAATTTTTATCGCAGGTGTATGGGGAATCGGCAATATCAGTATTATGGAAGAATTTGACGAGGACCCAGAGGTAGAATTTCTAAAGGAGGACTTTTTCCTTGCCAAGCAGATGAGAAAAGTATGGCGTTTTGTCAATCAAAGGCTTGGCGGACATGGCAGTGGGATTGTCAGGTGGTTTCTTCGAACAAAGTTTTGGGATAACCAATATGCGTTATCACATTGTGATTTTGAAAGCAATGAGGAAAATGATGTCGTAATTTTTAATTCGGCATTGCTTCACTATTATTCCAAAGAGTATTTTGAGCGGCTGCGGCAGAAGTATCAGAATATCAGATACATTTTATATATTATTGATCCGATGCCGAATGGTCTGTGGAAGGAAATTCAGTATGTGATGGATGTGTTTGATGAAGTCATGACCATGCATCCTTATAATTGCCAAAAATATGGATTTCAATATCTTCCATACGCCTATGCGCAACCCAAAATAGAAAAGCCGGTTGAAAATCTTGAGAAAATAAACCTGTTTTATTGTGGTGTAGTCGATGATTATCGGCAGGAACTGCTTAAGGAGATGATAAGACAGTGTGAGCATAATGGTATCAAGTTTGATTTTTGGTTAAAACCATATCAGAATAATGATATGAAACATGCCCACGTGCATTATATTCAGATACCTTATGCGGAGAATGTACAGCGGCTTAAGAATGCGGAATGTATTTTGGAAATCATGCATGAAGGATATGTGGGGATTACTCAGAGATATTTGGAAGCGGTGATATATAATAAGCGTTTAATCACGAATAATGTGGAGATAAAGGAACTTCCATATTATGATTCGCGTTATATGCAGTATTTTGAGAAGATAGAAGATATTGACTGGGAATGGCTGCGCACTGATGAAAAGGTGGATTATCATTATAAAGGTGATTTTAGCGTACAGGCGTGGAAACAGAATCTGCTGCAGCTATTAGAAGAAGCAGGATAAAGCAGTATTTGTCAGGGATTTGAAAGGAGATGCTGATTTGAATGATACAAAGATAAATAGTACGGAATTTATAAGGGGGGGGGGTAAATCATCTCTTTAAAACTTCTTGTATAGCAGTTGTTGTTATAGGTTTGGCTGCGCATGCATTTGCGTATTTCAATGCCACCTACTTTCATGACCGCAGTGGAATGTTCTCTTCCATAAAGTTTGACAGTGCAGTACGTGCCAAGTGGATGGCGCAGTATATAGATTTGCTGACGGTCTTTGCATATCTTCCATGGCTGTTTGGTATGCTGGTGCTTATATTTTTTGCATTTAGTGTATATATGATTGTGGATATTCTTGAAATCAGATATACGCTTAATATTTGGCTGATTGCCGGTATTTGTATTACGAATGCTTCAGTGATTAATGCCCATATGTACTGGCCCCATGAGATATTAGCTGCATTACCGCTTACTCTTATTTCTGCCTGGATTTGGAAGAAGGAAGAACTTCACACAGCAGTCCGCATAGGTGCAGGCGCTCTTAGCGTAGGCGCATCGTTGGCATGTTATGGTGCATACACCAGTGTGGCACCGTGTATGGTTATCATTTTGCTGCTTTTTGCATTGATCGACGGGCAGGAGTGGGTTAAACTTTTTAAACGCGGCATAGAATATGTTGTTACTTTTCTGACCGGTATGGTTTTCTACTATATCGTATTAAGGCTATTTCTAAATTTTCAGGAGATTTCCCTGATCAGTTATGCTGATGAGAATCGGCTTGTTGACAGTTTCCCCGGTTTATTTGAAATATTTGCACTGATGAAACAGGCGTGGTTTAGTGCGGTGGTTTCATTCAATGAGGACATAGGTATCAGGCTGATGATGATATTGAGCATCAGCTTATTAGTCGTGCAGATTGTTCGTCAGAAAGACAAAATGCTTCCTAAAATCAATTTTCTATTTATGTTCTTCCTCATCTGTATATTTCCGCTGAGTGTCGGTTTAATACATGTGATGGCATTTGGCAAGGTCCATGGATTGATGAAATTTTCATATATAATGCCATTTATTGGAATGATAGCATTATTAGACCGTGAGGCGCAAAGGTTATCAGAAAAAGACAGTAAACTTAGGATAAATAAAAGGGCCATCTTTGGGAGCCTTTCTTTGATTATATTAGTTGGGTGCGCATTTTTCATAAATTATATCAGTGGGAGGCTTCGTGTTATTTGTCTTGGGATTATCGCCTGTGCCGGAGTTTATATGGTTTATCTGTGGATATTGGAGCATTTTGGAACGGAGATGCGAAAGGAAGAGGAAGCATGCAGTTTTCCGAAAACTTCACAGGGAAAAACAGCTGTGTTCACAGTGGTCTGTGTACTGACTCTATTGATGTGCCTGAAAGTATATCATGGCATTTTAACGGCTAACATGGCTTATATTCAGTTGGATAAAATGGATACGGCAAACAAATCCTTTACCACACGTCTGTTGGGGCGTGTTGAAAGTTGTGAAGGATTTGAAGGCACTGAAGTCATAGCGTTGGTTGGAGACATGAATGAAAATACATATATATCTGCGGCAGACCCGACAGGTAAGAGTACATGGGACTATTGGGACGAGGAGATAATGTTCGATGGCTTCAGGCATGGAATTACGAATACAAATGTGTTGCAGGGACTGATACGGACAGACACGGGGTGTCAGCTTTCCTGTCAGGAAGTACCTGTAGAAAGGTATACGGCTGAGGAACAGGAAATAATTAACGGTATGCCATGTTATCCTATGGATGGAAGCGTTAAAAAAGTTAGGGATACGATTGTCGTTAAGCTGAGTGAAGAGCAATCTTGATATGGGGGAAGGAAAATATATGAAAGCTGAGAAAAAGATTAGTGTTGTAGTCCCCTGTTATAATGAAGAGGATGTGATTTTAGAGTTTTACCATGAGCTTCACAGGATTATGGCGGAAAGGCTGCAGATGGCTGAGTATGAAATACTTTTTGTGGATGACGGTTCAAAAGATGCCAGTGCAGGTATTATGAAAGAGTTGAGCAAGAAGGATGAGCATGTGGAATTTATTTCCTTTTCCAGAAATTTTGGTAAGGAGAGCGCCATATACGCAGGCTTACAGTTTGCAGAGGGAGATTATACCGTTATCATGGATGCCGATCTGCAGCATCCGCCGGAAGTGATTGTTAGGATGTATGAAGAAATGCAAAGCGGAAGTTATGATATGATTGCGACACGCAGGAAGGATCGTCTGACGGATACAAAACTCAGATCTTTTGGCGCACAGTTATTTTATAAGATTATGAATAAAATATCTGGCATTAATATGGGAAATAATGCGATGGATTTTCGTATGTTGAACGGCAAAGCTAAGAGAGCAATATTATCTATGGGTGAGTATAATCGCTTTTCTAAAGGCATTTTTGAATGGGTAGGATTTCGAACATGCTGGCTTGAGATTGAGATTCCAGATAGAAAAGCGGGTAAATCGAAGTGGTCGTTGATGAAATTGTTTCATTATTCACTGGAAGGGTGTATGGCATTTTCAACGTTACCTCTGGCACTGTCTTCTCTTATAGGTTTTGCGCTTTGCCTGATTGCGGTCTTCATGATTATAGTCATGATTCTTCAGACAATCGTCACTGGAGTGGAGGGATCCGGTTATGCGACGATTATATGTACCATACTCCTGGTGGGAGGTGTTCAGCTGTTTTGTATTGGAATATTGGGGCAGTATCTGGCCAAGGCTTATCTGGAAGTGAAGCAGCGTCCCAAATTCTTAGTACAAAATCTGAGTGAGAAGAAAAGAAATATTTATGACAGGGATTTGCTTGTATGATGAAATTCTTAAAAGGTGATTTGATAGGGGAAAGTACAGTGTTGTTTATGTTGAATATGCTGGCCAGTATTTTAAATTATGTGTGCCAGCTGCTTATGGCACAGGTGCTGTCGGTGGAAAGCTTCGGTACCGTTAATACAATATTTTCCTTTATGCTGATTGTCAGTGTACCGGGGACCGCCCTGACAATGACAGCTTCAAAGTATTATGCACAACTGCCACAGGATTGTCAGGATAGTGAGAAAACAGGATTTATTGTCAGGGTTTTCAGATATGTGACTTTTTCCGGTGTGGTGTTTTTTGTATTGTGCATTGCAGCGATGCATCCACTGTCACAGATCCTTTCAATTGTTGATGCGGCTGTTTTGATTTTAATGTTTGTTTTGAGCGCGCTGAGTCTATATCAGCCGCTGTATGCCGGTGTGTTTGCAGGAAATAAACAGTTTCTTACGGTAGGGTTATATGCATTGACGATTCCGGTGTATAAAATCATATCGATTATTGCAGCAAAGGTGTTGTTTGTGGATGACTGGCAAAGGTTATATACAATCCTGGCGGTCATGATTGTGGGCACCGTCCTTACGGCATCACTGGGACATTATGGCGCTAAGCGGGTACTGGGAAAGTTTTCCATTCTTCAGAGGTCTGAGTATTCCATGAAAATCACAACAAAATCTATCAATATATTAATACTTAATATATGTCTTATGGTATATATGAATATTGATCTGTTTTCAGTTCGGTATTATGGAGGAGAGGGAGAGAGCGGTCTATACAGTTCGGCACTGTTGTTCGGCAGGGTTATTTACTATTTTGCCACTACGCTCGGGACAATACTTTTACCGCTCGTGGCAGCCAAACAGAACAAAAGAGAGCAGCAAATTAGAATGTTTCATAAAATGATGGGATTATTGTTGATTTTTATGGCGGTCTGTATTGGATTTTTTAATGTGGGAGGAGGATTTCTGATAAAGCTGCTGTATGGAAGCGGATATATGGGAGCACAACCATATGTGAAGTATGTCAGTCTGATTTCTGCGGCTTTGAGTATCTGTACAGTTTTAGTCAATTATTTGGTTGGAGTGGATAGAACCAGGTTTGCAGCTTGTTCTATGACAGCTATAAATGGGATTATTTTTGCCCTGATTATTTTGGAGAGTGATATCAGGGTTATCCTGACAGGAATTGGAATGATAGGAATGGGCGGTGCGCTATTAATCTATCTGTTCAGTGTATTCAAAAAGGATCAGTAAGGCATGTCGTAATGAGATAAAGAAAATTATTAGATAATTGGCCGTGAAAGAGTTGTCAAAGGAGAGGAATGAATAAATGAATATATTGTATTTCTTTATTGGAACAGAAGCAGAATTAATGAAAATGTTCAAGGTAATCAGCCGGGCAAGGCAGGAAGGATTTATTTGCAGAATTATTTCCAGTGGGCAGAACATCATTCATAACAGCTCGTTTTTACCGATGGCGGGTGGGGCAATCGATATTGATTTATCAGAGTATGCCAGTGCATCGAAAAGTTCAGGCGGTTACCTGAAATGGTTTGTGAAGACAGAGAGGGCAGGTGTCAGAGCACTCAGAAAAGAAATGGAGGAACATAGACAAGACCATTGTCTTTTGGTGGTGCATGGTGATACATTGTCTACGTTGATGGGAGCCAGGATTGCCAGAAAGGTGCATATGGATTATGTGCATGTGGAGAGCGGCCTTCGTTCATTTCATTGGCTATCTCCGTTTCCGGAGGAGATTGACCGCTTTTTTTCTTCTTTACATTCTAAGATAAATTTTTGCCCGAAAGACAGTTATGCGGATTATGCGGCGAAGAGATTTCAAGGGGAATCTGTCAGTACAGTATACAATACAGGCATAGAGACACTGTATTATGCGCTGGAAGAGAATGAGAGAAATCAACTGCCTCGCCCTATCATGGAGCCATATTTTGTACTGGCAATTCATCGTCAGGAAAACCTGCTAAATAGAAAATTTATGGAAAGCACCATAAAACAGGTGCTCAAACTTTCAAAAAGAATAAAATGTATGTTTATCTATCATGTGCAGACATATGATGCTCTGTGTAAATTTGGCCTCTGGGAGCGGATTCAAGAAAACCCTGATATTTTAATCGTACAAAGACTTCCGTATTGTGAATTCATCAACAGTGTATACCACAGTGAATTTGTGGCTGCAGACGGATGTGGAAATCAACAGGAATTTTATTATCTGGGGAAGCCCTACCTGATTATGAGAACAAAAGTTGAAGATGATTCAGAAGGATTGGGGTGGAATGCTGTGTACTTCCAAAATGACTTTGATATGGTTGAACGGTTTTATGAACAATATCAGGATTATACCAAGCCACGGATACATCCCGAAGTGATGCCAAGCAAAATCATAGTGGACAGATTGAAAAGGTATTTTGAGAATCTGAGAGAGGAGCGTTTGTATGACTAGTGTCAGAGCACAAAGAGACGGAAAAATTGAATTAGTAAGGTTTTTAGCAGCATTGTCTATTGCGATGTATCATTTTGAATGGATTTATATAGGCCATCCGGTTTTATTGCAGCATTTCTATATATGGGTAGAACTCTTTTTCCTTATTTCCGGATTCTTTTTATATTTTTCCATGGATAATGAAGATAGGAAAGGAGAATATCGGTCATCATCATTTGGTTATGTTTTTTCGCAGCTTAAGAAGATATATCCACTCTATTTGACGGGCTTTCTCTTTACATATGTTGTCACAAATATGGTAGAGCAATTGCCGCTTGGGCAGTGGGCAGCAGCGTTGTGGGGAGCAAAATGGGAAATTTTACTTGGCGTGATGTACGGATTTGGGGGTTCTGTCTATAATAAAGGCGGTGCACCAGAGCAAATATCTGCGTTGCTCTTGGGTTCGTTGATTCTGCATTTTCTGATTACCCGTCATAGGCCGGTTTTTGTCAATGTAATTGCACCATTGACGGTGATTATCGGCTTTGGACGTATTATTAATATTTATGGAAATATGAGTCAGTGGATGGCATTTGACGGTTATATCAATATAGGATTACTTCGAGGAGTTGCAGATATGTGTGCAGGAGCATTATGTGCAGCGGTATTGCTTCCGTTTTTTAGGAAAATCAAACAAAGGCGGGTTATCGTAGCAGGAGTAATTATACCCTGCATTTTTATTGTGTTTTTGATTTGGGGAAGGGATTTTATCAGCAGTTATGATTTGATACTGTATGTTTTTCTGTTTGGTTTTTTGATAACAGCTTTATATGCGTGGCAGCTGCGTGTGCCAGAGAGGATTAATGTGATGATGCTTTATTTAGGCAGGTTATCATATCCTCTTTTCCTGTTTCATTATGGTATGTTGATATTGTTAAAGAACTATTGGCCGGGTGTGAGATATAGATATGGGGCCATGATGTTCTTGTTTATGACATTATCAACAGCAGCAGTAATATTATATCTTCAAAGAAAAGTAAAGTGTCTTATAGAGGAATGAAGTATGATATTGTTGTTAAATTGAAAATAAGCCATTTTATAATTGCTGACAAAATTAACTTTACATGGTATGATTAGAAACAGAGGAAATTCGGGCTATGAGATTGAGAATGTTAGAAAAAAAAGATGCGCCGCTTATGCTGGAATGGATGCATGATATATCTGTGGTGGGGGATTTGAAAGCAGATTTTACAAAGAAAACTCTTGCTGACTGTGAAGCGTTTATTCAGGAAGCACAGAATACCAGAGAGAATCTTCACCTGGCTGTAGTCAATGATGAGGACAAGTATATGGGAACAGTCAGCTTAAAACATATTAACGGTGTGAATGCAGAGTTTGGCATAGTAGTCAGTAAGGCGGCGATGGGACAGGGATATTCTGGATATGCGATGCGGGAGATTCTCAGGATTGCTTTTGAGAAGATGCAGTTAAATGAAGTATTCTGGTGCGTGTCACGCAAAAACCAGAGAGCTGTGCGTTTTTATGATAAGAACGGTTATCAGAGAGTTGATGGGAAATCATTGGATGTCTGTAACGGATATTCGAAGGAGGAAATGGAATCCTATTTATGGTATCAAACAGAAAGAA
Source organism: uncultured Lachnospiraceae bacterium (assembly GCA_910577735.1). GTDB lineage: Bacteria > Bacillota > Clostridia > Lachnospirales > Lachnospiraceae > UBA3282. The sequence continues at coordinate 20,712 of CAJTOO010000007.1, read as the reverse complement.
CATGAAAAGTAAAAGATACAATGTGACAGAGGACAGATACTATGAAAAACGTAAAATTGTTGGGGGCGGGGTAATCGGACTGGCAGCAGTATGCAGTCTGTTGTTTACCGGCTGTGGTGTGAAAGATGCGGACAAGGGAGTGGCATTGGAGGCACAGATTACCCCAATTAAATATAACAGAGATGCAATTGTGACAGTTATGTCGGATGATGGAATATATGAGACCGGCGTTATGCTGGATGAATTGGGTGATAAGCACAATATCAAGATAACGGTGTCAGGAATCGTGAGCTATGTGGAGCCGCATTTAAAAGAATGGAAAAAACTGGAAAGAAAAGGGAACTTGGAACTGATAAGTCATTCTTATACGCATCTGAAAATGAGCGAGGATGCAGGTATCTCCGTAAGTGATTTGGAACATGAAATCACAGATTCCATTCAGTTTTATAAGAAACATTTTAAGACGGACCAGGTTGCCTTTACACCGCCTGAGAATCAGATGTGCGGGCAGGGCTACGAGATTCTGGCAGATAATGATATACGTGCTATGAGGCAAGGCGGAAGAGGATATAATACAATAGAGCCGCAGAGAGGATATGAGGCAGCTCAGTGGTATAACCTATATACTTTCGGTATAGGTGATGTGAGTACAACAGAGGAAAGAAATGCATGGATAGACGGAGCGGTTCAAAACCACGCATGGCTGATTGAAATGTGGCATGATGTCACAGAGAATGGCGATCATGGGCTTTATCAGGAAATCGCATATGCTGATGCAGACGCACATTTGAGTTATATAGCGGACAAGCAGTCAGATGGTGACATATGGGCTGCATCCATGGTTGATGCAGTCAAGTATTTATCAGAAAAAGAGTATGCGACGGTGAGTGCAGCTTATAATGGCGCAAAGATTACAGTCAGCCTGACATGTGATTCAGCAGAATTACCATCGGATATTTATAATGATGCATTGACGATAAGAGTTTTGGTGCCGGAAGAGGCAGATGATTTTACGAAAGTTATCTCGTCTGATAAGAAGAATGAAGTTCGTATTTTTAAAGAAGAAGGAGACACTTATCTGGAATTTGAGATGGTTCCGAATGGTAAGGATGTTATCATAAAGCTGCAAAAATAATAGAGAAAAGCAGATGGTGTTTTATACAGGTAATTTGATGATTTAATTTAGAAGTATGATTTACAAACTATAGAATGGAGAGATGGAATGAAGTTAATTATCCAGATTCCCTGCTATAATGAAGCGGAAACCCTAGAAATCGCATTGAACGATCTTCCTAAGCAGATTGATGGAATTGATGAGATTGAATATCTGATCATAGATGATGGATGCAAGGATAATACCGTGGAAGTGGCCAGAAACTGGGGAGTACATCACGTAGTAAGTTTTACGCAGAACAAGGGCCTTGCAAAAGGATTTATGGCAGGAATTGCCGAATGTCTCAGAAATGGTGCGGATATTATCGTAAATACGGACGCAGACAATCAGTATGTGGCAGACGACATTCCAAAGCTGATACAGCCTATATTGGACCATGAAGCGGATATTGTAATTGGTGAGAGGCCGATTGATGATACAGAGCACTTTTCGTGGATTAAGAAGAAACTGCAGCATTTTGGAAGCTGGGTGGTACGCAAAGCATCCAATACGAATATTCCGGATGCCCCTAGTGGATTTCGGGCATTTAGCAGAGAGGCTGCGATGCGGATTAATGTCATTAACGATTATACGTATACGCTGGAGACCATTGTGCAGGCGGGCAGGAATCGGATACCGATTACCAGTGTGCCAATCAGGACAAATCCAGAACTTCGAGAGTCAAGACTATTTCATAGTATATGGGGTTATGTGAAGAAATCTATTTTGACGATTGTCAGAGCGTTGATGATGTATAAGCCATTATATTGTTTTACAATGGTGGCCATGGTGCCGAGTTTGATTGGAATACTGGTGTGGATTAGATTTTTGGTTTTCTATTGTACTGGAAGGGGGGGAGGTCATACCCAATCCCTCATCTTAGCATGTACGCTCTTGATTATTGGTTTTGTCACTTTTGTGATTGGAATGCTGGCAGATGTGATTAGTGCAAACCGGAAAATATTGGAGGATGTGCAGTATCATTTGAAGAAGCAGGAATATGATCAGAACAGAATGCAAAAGTAGATTGTAAACAGATTGTTTTAATGTGGCGCAGTAAGTAAAGAGGATAGAAGCAAGAAGGCAATGGCGCAAGTTATGAAGGCGGATGTTAATAAAGTAAAAAACTTAAGTATCCATGTAATAATAATCATTATTATTACAGGGTTATGTTGTATTCACATCAGGGCATTAGATTATATTTTTATTATCAATGATGAGTTTGGATATTGGGCACATGCAATTTCTACAGCGGGGTATGATTGGAAAGATCTGATTTCCCAAACGCCATATTATGCATGGGGTTATAGTATATGGCTTATTCCAATCATAGCATTGCTTCCTTCACCGGGATTATGGTATAAAGCAGCTATTGGTCTGAACGTTCTTTTTCTGATTTTTTCGTATTTTTTGTGTTATCAAAGCGGCCGCAGATTATTTCGTAATGCGGACGATAAATTAATGGCATTGGTCAGCTTTCTTGTGATCATATACCCGTCAAATATTGTTTATGCTCAAGCGGCATGGACAGAGAGTCTGTCTTATATGCTTGTATGGTTAGAGACATATCTAATCGTACGTCTGGATGAGAATTTTTCTAATAAGTATTTTGTGGGCGCATTATGGGTGCTTATTTATGCATACGCAGTTCATAACAGGAATATTGGTGCTGTTGCGGCAGGTATCATTGCATTGAGTCTGGTGTTAATCAAGCATAAAAAAAAGTTTTGGTATTTTCCCGTGCTCTTCTTGATTATGTTGGTGGGATATCAGGGCATTGACATGGTAAAAAATTATCAGATTCAGGCTTTATGGTCAAATTCTAAAGCTTCTGGCATGAATAATGTGAGTTTAAATGCAGCTACAATTACCCAATATTCTTCCAGGATTTTTGAGCACACAGGTCACTTTCTCATATCATTATTTGGCAAGTATATTTATTTGCTCATAGGGACGGAATTAACCCTGCCCATTGTAATTTATAAGGTTTTCAAAGACTCAATCAGTAATATAAAAGACAGAGACTGGTGGCAGGATTATTACATCAGTAAAATATGGATTTTGTTAGTGGCAGCATTTATGTATGGTATATGCGCCATTCAAATGAGTTACTGGCCGGCGCGTCAGGATTATGTTGTTTATGCGCGTTATATGGAAAATGGCTTTGGGCCGATTCTTTTTTTGGCTATCATTTATTGCATTATGTATATTCGTGAGACAAGAGCAGGATTGTTGATTTCCGGTGGATCCATTTTGATTGGTATTTTGCCGGTTTATTATTGGGTTACACATGCATCTGGCATATTTAATACAATTTGCAGCCCTGTGATAGGTGCATTTTATCAGGCTATGAACAGTATGCCTAAAGCTTTTGGCTTATTGGTAATTGTGCTGACAATAGTGTTTGTTGTCCTATTTGGGATTACTTTTTGCAGGGATAAGAAGATAAAGATTAGTGTGGTCTTAGTGGGATTTGCATTGGTATATTGTGTGACAGGACATTATGGGGGGAGATATGCCCTTGGGATCAGAGATATGATAGACCAGAAGACAGTTCCTTTAGTCGAGAAGATTTCAGATGATTTGAAGGATTATGATATTTATTATGTAAGGAATGATGCCTTGGATTCTACATGTATGCATCCGAAGTATTTTCAGTTTCTAATTCCGGACAGGACAATTCATGTGGTATTGGGTGAGGAACTGGAACAGTTACCTGACGAAAATGTTATCATAATGGTGGAGCCGGAAGATGAAGAAGCGGTTGGATATTGTGAGAGAAATATGGGCGCAGAATTGATTGATGAGACATGGCTATTAAGGGTATATAGTATGGAGGGGTGTGAAGAATGAACAGTATGAATATAAAACAAACTTTGGAATTATTTTTACGGAGACTGTATTGGTATCCGGGGCATTACTATTCTCCCTTGCCATCAATCAAGGAGATTAAACAACAAAAAGAACTGTTTGCTTCCGATGTTGATTCGGTTCCGGGTGTTGATTTACAGTATGAACGTCAGATGGAGTTTTTGAAAGAATGTCAGCAATATTACGATGAACTTCCTTTTCATGAAAAGGAAGAAAAGCAACAGCGCTATTATTTTGAAAACAATATGTATTCATACGCTGACGGTATTTTTTATTATTTTATGCTGCGGACAATCAAACCTCGCAGAGTTATTGAAGTTGGATCAGGCTATACCTCTGCACTTTTAATGGATGTAAATGAAAAATATTTATCATCCAATACACAAATGTGTTTTATTGAGCCATATACTGAAAGATTAAAGAAGCTTTTGCGAAAGTCAGATAAAGTTCGTATTTTGGAAAATAAGCTGCAGGATGTGGAGTTAAAAGTATTTAAATCACTGAAAGCAGGAGACATTCTTTTTATTGACAGTACCCATGTAGTAAAGACAGGCAGCGATGTAAATTATATTTTCAGCAAAATTTTACCGGTTTTACAGGAAGGTGTATATGTTCATTTTCATGATATATTTTATCCGTTTGAGTATCCCAGAGAATGGGTAATGACAGGGCGGGCCTGGAATGAGGATTACATGCTCAGAAGCTTTTTGCAGTATAACCATACTTTTGAAATTGTGCTATGGAATCATTATCTGATTGCGCAAAACCCAACATGGTTTAGAGAACATATGCCGTTATGCCTAAAGAACAGTGGAGGGAGTATTTGGCTGAAGAAGGTACGTTGAAATAAGAAAATATGCTGATAAACTGTTAGCATGGCCGGATAAAGCCGAATAGGACATTTAAGAGTATGGGAAATTGCCTGATAATACTAAATTATAATGATTGTTTGACAACGGTTAAATTATTAAATAAAATAAAGCATTATGTTGCATTAGATCACATTTTGGTTGTAGACAATTGCTCAAATGATGATTCATATCGAGTTATGAGCAAATACACGAATGATAAAATTCACATTATTTGTACTAAAAGAAATTGTGGGTATGCTGCCGGCAATAATTATGGAGCAAGATACGCGATTGAAAAATGGAGTCCTGATACACTTTTTTTTGCGAATCCGGATGTGCAGTTTGAGGAAAATATCGTTGAAAGAATAGAGGAAGGACTGTATATGAATCCTCGGTATGCAGTAGCGACAGCTTTGGTAAAGAGAGGATACAATGCATGGGACTTGCCTGGATTTTTGGGAACGATACGAATGTTGTTTATGCTTGTTTTTACATCACATAAGTATTTTGTAAAAAGAAAACTTATAAAAAATAAGAAAATACATGAGGTTGGTGTTGTTGAAGGTTCCTTTTTTGCAATTAAAACTCCTATCTTTAAGGCAGTGGGAGGGTTTGATGAAAGAACTTTTCTTTATCTGGAGGAAAATATTCTTGCCTATAGGTTAAGGCAGCAGGGATATAAGGAAATTGTTTTATCAGATATTTGTTATATCCATGAACATTCAACGAGTATTAAAAAGGCATATAAATCAAAAACAAATGCGTTTAAACTGTTCTATCCGAGTTTTATGATATATCTACAATTTTATGTTCGATGTGGCAAACCGGCACAGATCTTATTTGGAATTATGTATTTGGCAGCATATGCTGAAAGAGTTGTTTATGATAGTATAAAGTTTTTAAGTCATATTATGAAACAAAGGAAAGGCAGTAAGCAGAATCAATGAGTCAACCTAAAATCATAGCTTTTTTCCTCCCACAATTTCATGCCATTCCTGAAAACGATAAGTGGTGGGAAGAAGGGTTCACAGAGTGGACAAACACGAGGAAAAGCCGGCCCCTGTTTAAAGGCCATAATCAGCCGTATGAACCGTTAGATGACCGTTATTATTCTTTGCTTGATGTTGATACGCACAGATGGCAGGCTTCTCTGGCAAATAAATATGGAATTTATGGATTTTGCTATTATCACTATTGGTTTCATGGAAAGAAGCTGTTAGAAAAACCCATGGAACTATTGTTGCATAATCCGGATATAGATATTCACTACTGTATTTCCTGGGCAAATGAAACCTGGTCAAGAACCTGGAGTGGTAAAGAGAAAGAAATCTTAATACAGCAGGAGTATGGAGACAAAGATGATTGGGAAGAGCATTTGAACTATTTGCTACCCTTTTTTAAAGATGATCGCTATATTAAAATCCAAGGTAAACTCCTCTTTATTATATATAAGGCATCAGAGATAAAGAATTTTGTTGAAATGCTGTCATATTGGAATGCGAGATTGAAAGAGCTGGAGATGCCGGAATTATATGTTATAGAAACGTTATCTGGTGCACAAAAGCAGAAACATTATCCGGAAACACAGGCGGCCTTAGAGTTTGAACCAATGTATACAGTCAGAAATAGGATGCCGCTTTATATGTTGAAGAGAGAGTTGATTGGTAAGTTGAAGCTTTGGAAGTTGGGAATATATATCAAACTCGATTATGAGAAGATATGTAAAAATATAGTGAAAAGAAATAGTGATGCGTTTCTGGGTTTTTTCCCCAATTGGGACAATACTCCAAGAATGGGAAAAAGAGCAATGATTATTGTGGGAAGTAATGCCCGATTGTATGAAAAATATTTAGAAATGCAATATAAAAAGGCAGCAGAACGTAATCAGGAGTTTCTGTTTGTCAATGCGTGGAATGAGTGGGCGGAAGGGGCTTGTTTAGAGCCTGATAAGCGTGATAAGTATGCCTATTTAAAGGCTACAGGGAATATTGTGGGGAGTTGACTTGGTTTTGTTGAAAGTTTAGTGATTCAGGATGTACTTTGGGCGTACCCACTGAATAGGAAATCCATGTTGTGTTTTAGTTATCGATAGTATAGAATGAAATAGTAGTTTGATTCCATTTGTATGGAAATATGTATGATTGTCATGATTCTGTAGGGGTATTAAGATATAGGATATGTGTTTCTTGGAGACATAAGAATGATAATAATTAGTATTGGCGGGGGATTGGGAAATCAGATGTTTGAATATGCTTTTTACAGCATGTTTAAATATTTATATCCTGATGCCGAAGTGAAGCTGGATATCATGCATACGCTTGGTGATAATCATAATGGATATGAATTAGAGAAAATATTTGGTGTGCAGGCAGAGGAATGTACAGAGGAGGAACTAAAAGGGCTTTCAGATATTTATCCCGTTGATGGTCCTCATTATAAATACCATCATTTCCTGGAAAGAATTAGATATAGAATATTTGGTCATAAAGCAACGTGTATTGTGCAAGAGGATTTTACGGTGTATGAGGACAGATTCTTTCATTTAGATATGTCTAAGTCGTATTATTTATATGGTGTTTTTGCAAACTGTCAGTATTTTGCTGGTATTGAGGACAGAATCCGTGAGATTTATAAGTTCCCGCAGATTACAGATGATTCTAATAAGTGTTGGGAAAATGAAATTAGGAGCTCTGAATCAGTGGGTATCCACATCAGACATGGTGACTATACTGCGTGGGGCGTTGAACTGGTACCAGAGAAATTTTATAGAAAGGCAATTCATTATATTCAGGAACGAATTTCAAATCGAGAGCTCAAATATTTTGTGTTTACAGATGATCCGCATTTTGCCAATGAAACATACAGTGATATAGTAAACTTAAAGGTTGTTGAAGGGAATACAGGGAACAATAGTTATATAGATATGCAGTTGATGAGTATGTGTAAGCATAATATTATTGCAAATAGTACATTTGGTTTTTGGAGTGCATATCTTAATTCCAATGTTTCAAAAATAATAGTAGTGCCGGATTTGCCATATACAGGATGCCAGAATCTTTTTGCCTGTGATGAATGGATAAGAATGTAAAGAAATTTTCAAAGATAAGATTTTGTTTGGTAAATATTAGGATGAAAAAGATGTCCTATCGGTAGTTCCCGGGGAAAAAGGTGTAAAGGTAATGTGTGGTATAGCAGGAATATTATGTAATAAAATAGGAACACGTGAATTAGGCATGGCAACTGAAATGCGGGAATTACTGCAACATAGAGGACCAGATGATCGGGGTCTATGGATTTCAGATGAGAAGAAAGCTGTATTAGTTCATCGAAGACTTTCCATATTGGATTTGTCAGTTACAGGAAAACAACCTATGGTTTCTAGAGGGGAAAGGTTTGTTATATCCTATAATGGCGAAATATATAATTATATAGAATTGGCATCAAAGTTGAAACGAGAGAGAAATCTCTCTTTTTTAGGGACTTCTGATACAGAAGTGCTTCTTAACTGTTTTGAAGAATATGGTGTTGATGAAACATTAGCATTGTGTAAAGGAATGTTTGCAATTGCCTTATATGACAGAAAGGAGCAAATTCTGACATTAGTCAGAGATCGGATGGGTGAAAAACCTCTGTATTATGGACGTATTAGTGATATATTTGTCTTTGCATCTGAATTAGAATGTTTATATAGTATAAGTCAGAACAGTTTATCGATAAACTATAATGCTCTTGGTGAGTTTATTAGTCGTGGTTTTATTAGCGGGGATAGAACCATCTATGATAATATATATAAGTTACGTCCGGGTGAATTATTAAGTATAGATTCTAAATTAAATATAGTGCGGCAATGTTCTTATTGGAACTATAAAGATATCATTTTATCTGGATACAACCCATCTTCAATTTTATCATTGGAAGAAGCAAGTGCTCAATTAGAGACGTTGCTTACAGATTCAGTAGCCGGACAAATGTTGTCAGATGTTCCAATAGGAGCTTTTTTATCGTCAGGAGTGGACAGTTCACTTATTGTTGCAATTATGCAGAAAATCAATTCTGCTAAAATTAAAACATTTTCTATCGGAGTGGAAGATTCTGTGATGAATGAAGCACGGGATTCTAAAAAAATCGCAGAGCGGTTGGGAACTGATCATACAGAACTGTACATTAGCGAAAAGGAGATTAAGGATGTTATCCCCATGTTGCCGAAATTCTATTCAGAGCCGTTTGGGGATTCCTCGGCAATTCCATCTATATTAGTGAGCAGGTTTGCTAAAACAAAAGTATCGGTTGCTTTGACCGGAGATGGTGGAGATGAGTTGTTTGGGGGATATCCATGGTATCAATATCGGTTTTTGCCAAGAGAATGGAGGATTATTAGAAAGATACCGCTTGGTTTGAGAACAGTCTTGAGTCGGAAGATACTTGAGAATACATGGTGTATGCGTCATACTAAAATGGCTAAGCGGGGAGATTGGCTTCAGGCAGATAGCATAGAAACTTTATATGATATTATGCGGTACGGTATATTATCATTATCTGACGAAAAATGGTGTGTGGACGGAAGTGGTAATAGACTGCCATCCAATGTTGAGGGGATAGAAAATATTTCGGAAACAATGATGTACCTTGACGCAATTTCATATTTGCCGGATGATGTTTTGGTTAAGATGGATCGGGCGGCGATGAGTTGTTCATTGGAAACAAGAGCACCGTTTTTAGATAGAGATGTTGTACAGTTTGCAGGGAAAATAAACTTAAAACATAAGTTGAATAAGCAGGGTGATAATAAGATTATCTTAAGAAAGATTTTAAGTCAGTATATCCCGGAACACCTGATCAGCCCCCAGAAAAAGGGGTTTTCAATCCCGATTAGCAAATGGCTGCTCACTGATAAGAAAATAAATGATTGGGCTAATACATTATTAGATGCTCAGAACATTAAAAAACAAAATGTTTTGAATGTTGAAATGGTACAAAAAGTATGGAATGAGTTCAATGAATGTGGAAAATATTCTGTTCAAGTATGGAATTTATTAATGTTTGAAGCGTGGTTTGAAAACAAGAAATTATTGGAGAAATCTAAATGAACATTCTATTCGTAACAGGGTTATTTGCAAAAGAAAATGCGAGTATTAGTGGGATGCCGAATTATATTTATAAAACGGTTACAGCCTTAGAACAAAGAGGGCATAATGCATATATTCTGACGGCGGATGATAAATCCTGTAGTTGGAAATATAAGGGTGTAGCAGTTTACTCTGTTAAAATATTTCCACGCCTGAGAGGGTTTGCATGGCTTTCATTTGGTTTGCAGAGTATTATAAGAGATGCTTTTTTGCAAAGGAAGCTGCGCAGATTAGTTGAGGAATTGAATATAGATATGATTCAATATACAGGTTGGTTTGGGGTAGGGTGTTTGCATTCTGCCAAAGTTGGGGTTCCAGCGGTAATGAGAATGTCTTCGTATGCAAGGGTTCAGCTGATATCAGCTTTTACGCCAAAACAAATTGATGTGATTTCAAGAATGGAGCGCTGGGCGAGCAGAAACATGGATGCAATTTTTGCGCCAAGCAGAGTGATAGCAAATGGATTTGCACAGGATATTCATAGAGAAGTAAAAGTGATAGAAACTCCTTTTCAATTAGAAATAGATCCGAAAGATTGGGACTATTCAGTCTACAATAAAAAACTGAAAGGAAAAAAATATTTTCTTTTTTTTGGACGATTATCTCCGGATAAAGGGATATTAACCATAGCAAGAAGCCTGTATTCTATTTTATGCAAACATGAAGATATATTTTTTGTTTTTGCAGGGGATCTTTTCAGTATAGATGGAAGAGATATATTGGACATGTTTCGTGATTATGGAAAAGAGCATATAGAAAGAATTCTCTATTTAGGTTCTCTGCAGAAAGAAAAGTTATATCCGATTGTGTCTGAGGCATGTGCTGTATTAATTCCTTCTTTGATGGATAACCTTCCGAATTCATGTATGGAGGCTATGTATCTTAGAAAAATAGTGATAGGAACAAAAGGGACAAGCCTGGATCAGCTGATTCAGGATCAAGTCAGTGGTTTATTAATAGAAGCAGATAATGACGAAATGTTGGTTGATCAAATGAATATGATTTTGGAGATGCCAGCAGAGAATATTAAAGATTTAGGAGATAATGCACATGAGCGTATTTTAAGGCTAAGACCGGAGAATACAGTCAGGGAGCTGGAAGAATTTTATCAAAGTGTGCGAAACACGTATGTAGGGTAAGGGGTGTTGTTTTTAAAAATATGACTCTATGAAGAGACTTATCAAGGTGGAGGGAAATAGATATGAGAGAAATTGTGTGGAATGAACAGAATATTTCGCGTTTGTGGAAACATTATTCAAAAGGTGATAAAAGGACCTATTTTGGATGGCATTCAGGTAATTCTCTGATTCGATATTTACAGAGAAAGGGCATTACTTTTGATAATAAGAAAATATTGGATTTTGGATGTGGTAATGCGTATTTATATAAATGGATGAAAAATTTATGCAACAATTTTTCTTATACAGGGGCAGACACTTCTGCAGAATCTATTGGATATTTGAAAAGAAAATATGGAGATGAAATAGAAGCAATTCATATAGAAGATTTTCCCATCTCATGTAAAGAGAATTCATTTGATATCATTTTAGCTACGGAAATGGTAGAACATGTTGATAATAAAATTTTAGATTGGGATTTGAAAGAATGGGAGCGATTGCTTAGGGGGGGGGGGTAAATTGGTAATTTCTACACCAAATGACGAAGATTTGAGTATGAGTATGATTTATTGTCCAAATTGTGATTGCTCGTTTCATAAGTGGCAGCATGTAAGGAAATGGACAAAAGAAACATTAATATCATACGTAGAGAATAGGGGATTTAGGGTTGTTTGGTGTAAAGAAACGATGTTATACTCAACAAATATGAAAAAGCGAAAATATGTACAAACTGTAGTTAAGTGTATGTTAAAAATGGAGAAGTGGCCAAATTTGATTATGGTGTGTGAAAAAAATAAATGATTTTAGATTGATTATTACAAGAGGTTTTATTAAGGAAACTGAGAGGATGATAGTATGAACATAGAATTGTATGATAGATTTTTAAGTCAATGTTTGATGTGGAAATTTATGAACAGAAGGAAATAGAGGGGTAAAATATATAAGGGGGGATTAATAAGACGTAAAGATGGGAAGAAAATTACGATTGAGAACTATATTCCGCGTTTTGTGAAAGAAGATGGGTATACAGAGAGTTTTGATTATCAGTGGAACAGATTTAGGACCCTTCAGCATGATAGCAAAAATGGAAATAATCTTGCAGAAGAAAGATTGCTGAAGGATACTGAGTGGGATAAGAATCAATTGGCAGAAAGTGTTATTATTGAGTGTGGTTGCGGACCAGGCAGATTTACTGAGATTTTTTGTCGGTATTGTTGTTGCTGTGGATATGAGCGGTGCAATAGATGTAAACTTGGATAATCTTGGACTGTATCCAAATTACTATATATACAAGATGACATTACCAAGATGTATTATCTGCAAGAGAAAGTAGATTACATATTTTGTTATGTGGTGTTGCAGCATACATCTAATCCACAGGAAACACTGCATAAATTAGGGGAGTATGCTAAGAAAAATGCTCGATTAAGTATAGATGTATATACCAAAATCAGGCAGCCTAATCCATATTACGGGCCCAAATATTTTTGGCACCCAGTCACAAAAAGGATGAATAAGCGGAAACTTTTAGAAATATTACAGTGGTATATTCCTAAGTACATTGATTTTCACACTAAACTTTTAGAATACAATTGGAAAAATCTGTTAAAAGGAAGTGAAATACCAGTAGGATGGTATATTTCAGGCATAATTCCCATACCTTGCTGGAACTATTTGGATAAGGATTTTCGAGAGAAGAGAGAATACAGCACGCAATTATGGATACTTTTGATGCGCTATCGCCTCAATACGACAGACCTTGTTCTTTCAAAGAATTTAAGGCATGGGCAGATCTGGAGGAGTATACGATATATAGTGTAAAGGGTGCTAGAAATGGTTTGGCTTTAAATGCGACAAGATGAGAAAACGAAAAATATTTCTCGATTGCTAATTTCTTTAAAATGAGATTGCTCTTGTAAAAAGGAAAAGTGAATGTTTATGAAAAAAATAACACATTTAAAAGAGGCATTTTTAGAATTTCTTATGGTATGTAAATTTTGTACGAAAAATAAAAAGTATTGGAATTCTTACAAATCTAAAGGGACATATATTTATATTGCGCATACGTTTCCAAGTATGTTTGAAATGTTGTTTTCAGAAATGCTTTTTTGTAAAGGTATGGAATGTATTTCAAAATACAATTTTATTGCTTTGTCATCCAGACGAGAAATATCGTTTAAAAAGATTTGTAAATCTTTTTATATTGAGCCATTTTTTATCAATAGGTTTTCGATTAAACTCTATGCAAAAGTTTTCAAGGAAACTTTAAAGATGCGTAGCCAGATTACTAATGGACGCGATTTATTACGGTATAAATATAGAAAAATACTTATAGGTCCAAGTGTGTATGATTCTATACTTTTAAACATTGGCAGATGTACGTATGAAGGTGAGAGAAATTTTAAAACCTTTAGGGTTTTTTTTAAGAGCATACTTTTAGTAGAGCAACTGACAAATATTTTTTCCCAGAAGCCGCCATCACTATGTATTGTAATGGAAGAGGCATATGAGGCTGAAATATATAGACGGGTAGCAAAAGCCTATGGCGCTCGAATCATTTGGATAAGCCAAATGTTAAAAGAGTATGTTGATCAAAATGGTAATGTGACAACTTTTTATGACAATATTTTAAAAAGAGAAATCGGTGAAAAACTTGAAAAAGTTCAGCAAGAGGGGATTTATACATCTGAAGTAGAGCGGCAGTTAAACAACTATTATCAAAAGGGTGATATAGGAGATATTAAGGGGAGAGTTCTGAGCGGCGCAGCGGTTAAAGATAAGGTAACAAAAACCAAAGAAGAAATGATAAAGGAAATAAATCTCGACCCTAATAAAAAAAATATTTTTATCTTTTCCCATTGTATGACAGATGGACCGCATGCATGTTATAATTTGTTATATCAGGATTATTTTGTATGGTTAAAAAGAACATTGGAGATAGCAAGACGGGTTAAATCAGTTAATTGGATTGTAAAATTACATCCAGATAGATTTAAAAGAGTTGGACAGGAAAAGATAGACACTCAGAAAATAATTGACGAGTGTGAAAAGTCAAACAATATATATATATATCCAGATGAATATAGTTTATTGTCTGTAAAAATGTTAGCAGATGCTGTGGTTACAGCGCGGGGTAAGGTTGGAGAAGAAATGTCGTGTTATGGGATACCGGTTATTACGGCAGGCTCACCCTGCTATAGTGTTTGGGGATATACGCATACGTTTGATACAGCAGAAGAATACGAAAAATGTTTGTTTGACATTGATAAGATTGAGCGGTTGGATGCATCTAAAATAGATTTGGCGAAGAAAATTTTTTACGCCCATTCCCTATCAACCTATGAGATTATGAATGATGACATTGGCAAAGAGATTAAAAAAGCTACACAGGAGAGAAAAGAGGGAACTATTTCTTACAGAATAATTAATATAAAGTTTCTGAAGAAAATGTTGTCTGGAAAAATCTTTGCAAAGATGCGAAAGTCCCATATTTATATGGCTGGCAAAAAATATGCAGAGAGAACTGAGACGGCAGTTTAAAGTAGTACGCATTAAATTTGGAGGTTATATGTCTGGAATAAAATTGATTGCTGAGATTGGAATGAACCATGAAGGAAGTGTTGGACAAGCTAAAATGTTGGTTAAAGCCGCCAAAGAAAGTGGTGCTGATGCTGTTAAATTTCAGATGCATATTTCTGAAGAGGAAACTTTACGATGCGCACCGGCACCAGCATATTTTACCGGAGAAAGCAGATATGATTATTTTGAGAGGACAGCATTTACGTTAGATGAGTGGCGTAGTATCAGGGAATTTTGTCAAGAGCAGGAAGTGGAGTTTATAGTTTCACCTTTTTCGATTGAAGCAGTTAGAAGACTGATGCAAATAGGGGTTGATGCAATTAAAATTCCATCTGGGGAAGTCACCAATACGCCGTATTTGGAATTCATCTCAGAGCACCCGGTGTCAGTCATTTTGTCATCTGGAATGAATACTTGGGATGAGATTCAAGAAGCCTATACGATATTGAATCGTAAGAATACAGTTAGTATTTTACAGTGTACATCGGAATATCCCTGTAAAGCGGAGCATCTGGGATTAAATATTATCACGGATTTGCAACGGAAATTTCCTCATGCGACAATAGGATTTTCAGATCATTCGGATAATATTTGGTCATCTATTTTGGCTGTATCTTTTGGGGCAAAAATAATTGAAAGGCATTTTACGTTGAGTAAGTTAATGTATGGTCCGGATGCTTATATGTCGTTAGAGCCAGCTGAATTGCTCCAGTTAAGAAAAGCTCTGGATTATACAGTACAGGCGCTGGGAAGCCAAGTTGACAAGAATGATATCAGCCAATATGAAACGATGCGAATTACATTTCAAAAAAGTATTGTTGCAAATGAAGATATTTTAGAGGGAACAATTATCAGAGAAGAAATGCTGGCCTATAAAAAACCAGGTTCTGGTATTGCAGCTAAGAGATATAAAGATTTAATTGGTAAAAGAGCAAATAAAGATATAGTAAAAGATACTATGATTGGGGAGGATGATATAGAGTGGTAAAAAAGGTATGTGTATTTATTGGTAGCAGAGCAAATTATAGTAGTATCCGGGCAGCTATGTCTGCAATTGATAAAAATCCGAGTCTGGAACTGCAGATTGTAGTGGGATCTTCAGCCGTTTTAGATAAATATGGTGCGGTCATCAATTTGATTGAGAAGGACGGGTTTAATATTGTACGAAAGTCATATATGAGTATTCAGGGTGAAACACCTGCAACAATGGCGAAATCAACAGGGTTGTGCATGATGGATATGTCCACAATATTTGATGAACTTAAGCCAGATTATGTAGTGGTAGTAGGAGATCGGTATGAAATCATGGCTCCGGCTTTAGCAGCAGCATATATGAATATACCGCTTGTGCATACCATGGGTGGAGAAGTTACAGGTACCATTGATGAAAGCATACGTCATGCAGTTACGAAATTGGCGCATATACATTTTCCGGCGAATAAGGAAAGTGCGGATAGGATTATTCGGCTTGGAGAAAGACAAGATATGGTATTTACAGTCGGGTGTCCGCGGATTGATATGGTTAAACAGATTATGGAATCACCTTTTGAGAATATAAATCAATTATGTGAGTTGTTTGGTGGAGTTGGTTATGAAATAGATTTTGACAAACCTTTTTTGCTTGTGTCTCAACATCCTGTAACAACCGAATTTGTGAGTGCAAGGAAACAAATGGCGGAAACATTACAGGCTATAGAAGTATTGGATATGCAGACTGTTATGCTGTGGCCAAATTCGGATGCAGGTTCTGACTTTATTTCTAAGGCGATTAGGTCTTATAGAGAAAAAAATCCTCAAAATAAAATACATTTATTCAAAAACCTGCCTATGGAAGTCTACATTACTCTCATGATGAAAACAGCCTGTTTGATAGGAAACTCAAGCAGTGGTATACGCGAAGGAGAATTTATTGGAACGCCGTGTGTAAATATTGGCAGCCGACAGGCAGGACGTGAACGCGGGGAGAATGTAATTGATGTAGATAATGATAGTAAACAGATTGAAGATGCTGTCAGAAAGCAGATTTCACATGGTCAATATATATCTAAGCATATTTATGGAGATGGAAGGGCAGGAGAAAAAATAGCAGAGATATTAGCAGGATTGGGCAAGATTGATATTCAAAAGAGAATCACATATTAGTCATTCGGGGAAAGGATGGTTACAGAGAAATAGTAATGAAGGAAGTACTGGGTATAATACCGGCAAGAGGCGGTTCGAAAGGAATTCCACATAAGAACATAATTGATTTGTGCGGCAGGCCATTAATTGAATACACATTTGCAGCAGCTCGAAATGCGAGAAAACTGACTAGGTTTTTAGTTTCTACAGAAGATCAGATAATAAAAGAATATTCGCAAAGTAGAAGTGTTGAGGTGGTGGATAGACCAGAACAATTAGCACAGGACATGACATTAACTGCAGATGTAATTGAGTACACATTGGATTATTTGGAACAAAAGGAAGGATATATTCCGGACTATGTTATGATTCTGCAGCCGACGTCGCCCTTAAGGAGAGCAGAGGATATTGATAATTCTATTGCATTGATAGAGAAAAAGAAGGCAGATTCTGTGATTAGTGTTGTGGATTTGCCGCATAATTATTTGCCGGAAAAATTGATGAAAATGGAAGGTGACGAGTTAAAGTTTTTATATAATGATGGACAGAGTCATACAACAAGACAGCAACAAAGAAGATTGTATGCAAGGAATGGTGCAGCGATTTATCTTTTTAAAACGGATATATTTCGAGCAACAAAAAGTTATTATGGACAAAGGTGTATTCCTTATATAATGGGTAAAGAACGTTCCTTTGATATTGATAGCGCGGATGATTTGGAAATTGTAAAGGCATGGATTGAATATCAGGAGAGGAAAAATATGTAATGCAGAAAAGAACAATATTCATGATGGCTGATGGCGATATGCCGTTTAATGGTTTTTGTGCATTATCTAGTCTGTTGAAATATGAAAAGCGTTATAAGTTAGTGATTATATGTGAGAAAGTTAAAGATATAAAAGGAAAGATGATTAAATACGGAGTTTCTGCCGAGGATGTAGAAATCTTAGTATATGATTGCGGTATTCTCAAGAAATATATCCCAAAAGTAACGGGAAAAAGTCAGAACATAAATGAAGAAAATCTGCATGGAAGAAAACAGGCTGGTAAACTTAGAAGTATCTATGAAAGAAAATGCAAAGATATGCATTACAGCATGCCGTATCTTATTTGGAGGACGGCAAAAGAACTTATAAGGCTGAAAAGGGAAGAAAAAATTGCAAAAAGTATTTTTTCGAAATATAAACCGGAGATATTACTACTCAGCACTGATAGAAATATAGGATTAGTACAGTCAATGATCTATACAGCCAAAATTCAGAATGTGCCAAGAGTCATTGCTCCAACTACCTCTGTTGCACTTATTGAAAATTTAATGAATATGCGGTATGGAAAAAAGGAATGTGAAGTGGATGTGCAACACCCTGATAGTAAAAGATTTATTGAAAAAATTAATTCGGATTGGGTCTTGGAATATAAAGGGAAAAAATATATCTTTTATCAACCATGGGTAGCATTTGCGGGATGGATATTGAGGAGAGTTTCTTTGAATCCCTGGATAGTTGGTGGGGGCGATGCAACTATGGTAGCGGTTTCAAGGCAGGAAGATTATAAAGAACTGCTTAGATTATGCCGAGATGATTCAATGAAAAAGAAATATATTTTAACACAAGGAGTAGAAGACAGTCTGGTCAGAGAGAGTTTTATTAATAGAGAATCTGTAAGGAAAATGATTGCTGAGAAATATGGAATTGAAGAGGAGAATATCGTAATTTTTGCATTACCCCAGATGTATGAACATCAAATGGCGTCATGGGAGGTGTGTAGATATAATATCATTAAGATTATAGACAATATAATGAGTCATAACGTTTGTTTATTAGTATCTTTACATCCCAAAATGGAAAGGAGCATGTATTCATATCTTGAAAAGATGGAGAGAGTTCATATATTAGATGAGGCATTAAGCAGCGTGATTGGTATAGCAGATTTATTTGTTGTTCTCGAAGAGTGTTCTACAAAAAAATGGGCAGAACAAATAGGTATAGATATAGTGTCTTTTAAAGTAAGAGATTTTTGCCAAATAATGGATGAAAGAGTTATTAAGGAAAATGTTAGCATAACACAAAGTATTAGAGCATCGGAAGCAGATAAGGGCTGCTTAGAGAAAGACTTTTGCGAAGTACTTGAAGAATTGCTGGGATGATTATATACGACGATGTTTGATAGACATTGAATGTGGAAAGGGGCTATATGAAATTTAATAAATCTATTTTTATTAATGATAGAAATATCAATTTGGAAAGCAAAGTTTTTGTTATTGCGGAAGCAGGTGTAAATCATAATGGGGATATGAATCTTGCCAGACAAATGATTGATGTGGCGGCAGAAGCAGGTGCGGATGCGGTGAAATTTCAAGCTTTTAAAGCGGAAAAACTTATTTTAAAAAATATTGAAAAGGCACCCTATCAAAAGAAAACAACGAATAGCTCTGAATCCCAATATGATATGTTGAAACGTCTGGAAGTGACAAGGGAACAGACAGTTCAGCTTATAGAGTATTGTAAAATGAAAAAAATTATTTTTCTTTCTACTCCGTTTGAACAGGCGAGTTTAGATGAATTAGATCAATTAGGGGTTCCAGCGTTTAAGGTCGCGGCTACAGATATAACTAATATACAGTTTTTAAGACAGGTCGCAGAGAAAAAGAAACCTATTATTCTTTCTGCGGGAATGTGTTATTTAGAAGAAGTGGAAAAAGCGTTGAAAGCAATATATCCTATTAACAGGGATGTCATTTTACTGCAGTGTACGGCAAATTATCCAATACAGGATACGGAAGCAAATATAAAAGTCATTCAGACTTTCAAAGATGCATTTGACATTTTAGTAGGGTATTCAGATCATTCTCAAGGCATAGGGGCATCTCCGTATGCAGTTGCAATAGGAGCTAAAGTTATTGAAAAACATTTTACATTAGATAAAAGTATGGAAGGACCTGATCATAAAGCTTCAGTGACACCGGAAGAATTGCGGCAGTTAGTGTCTGATATTCGACGGGTTGATAAATATTTAGGCAGTGGAATAAAAATGCCATCCTGTTCAGAACAATTGACACGCAGATCTTTGCAAAAGTGTATAGTGGCTTCTAAAGAGATAAAAAGAGGAATGAAGTTTGAGGCAGAGAATATTGTAGCAAAAAGAACAAACGGAGAGGGGATTTCTGCATTATATTATGATAATATTGTGGGGGAAACCGCAAAGAGAGATTTTGATATAGATGATATTATTTCTTTAGATTGAGGAGAGTAAGTTTGAAACAAATAAGTAAAAGACAGCCAAGAAATGAAGGGCATAGCAAATAAACCATCTTTCGGTGGTTTAAAAATCAAATATAGACACAACACCTAATCAGGTAACAGGAGCAGTATCATCTTTGATGACATATCCTCGTTGTTTCAGTAGATTAAGTGCCTGTGAAGTGGTCAATACTTTTGAATCATTCACAGGACGCGACTCAAGAAAGCCTTCTGGTGTATATGGTTTTAAATCTGTGAGTATGTGCCAGATAGCGGTCAGGATCATACGGCAGATGGCAATGATA
>CAJTOO010000007.1:0-339 GCA_910577735.1 uncultured Lachnospiraceae bacterium | reverse complement strand
TTTCTTGGATTTGATTAAAGCATTTGCAACTTGCACCAAAACTGGTTTAAAATAGGAACCAGCACGGGAAATCCGAGTGGATTTGATTTTGCGATTGCTTTGGTCATTACGAGGACAACATCCGGCCCATGAGACGAGGTTTTTAACTGTGGGGAAAACAGACATATCACCTCCGATTTCAGAGAGCACCTGAATAGCAGTCAATGGGTTCTTATCGAATCCCGGTATGGTTCGAATAAGAGTAAGGGCTTCTTCGTATTTATCACTGAGACGAAAGATTTCCCGTTCTATTTCTGCTTTGTGCATTTCTAATTCATCGATGTGATTGAGGCATTGCCT
>CAJTOO010000006.1 GCA_910577735.1 uncultured Lachnospiraceae bacterium | reverse complement strand
CAGAAATCGTCATGCAGGCAATCAACAATAATGAGATTTAGCAGCAAAAGCAGGGCAACCTGCTTTTGCTGCTTTTCTCTGATCTCTTAATTTGGCTCAATCTTTATGACGATCAAATAGCTTGCCAATGTTGGTGCAGGCAATCTGCTAATACGTGGCACACAAAGCTAAAATCAGGCGCATCTAATCTGCATGGAGCTGGTGCATCTAATTTGCAGGACAACACAAAAGGCTTCAAGGTCAATGGCTGTTTTGGGATGGTTTTCATTATATTCTTCTAAAATCCTTTCATCCATAAGGGTCGTGATGTAGCAGCCGTATTCGCCTGCATTCGCATACGCCCTTAATCCTGCAAGCATTTGTTCATAAGACTGCCTGTTGGCTTTATAGCTGTTGGCTTTATAGCTGCTGTCCTCATACTTGATTTTCATAAAATCTCTAAAATCTGATTCGTCAAAATCAATGCCCGCCCAGACTGTCTTTTGAATCTCCACGTTTTTAATACCCTCGATTTGCTCAATCTGTTCTATAAAATGCTCGTCAAACTGCGGTACTTCTTTTTGGAGTTGTTCATACTGTCTGACTTGAATATCAGCGTATTCAAAATTGTAATCCATATACTGTTTCACATAGTTTTCTGCTTTATAGCTTCCAACTATGCCATTCACTCCTAAAATCATTGTAATTCCCATAAATAAAGACATAAACACAAGGATTGCCCGTTTCCTGTCACGGAAAACATTATGAAACGCCATGATATATAGTTTGCCGCCGTTTTTGGAATTTCTGTTTTTTGTCTTTTGAGGTGCAAAGTTCTGATACTTCAAGGCTTCTATGGGCGAGGTCTTTGCCGCAGCTTTCGCAGGTGCGTTGCAAGCAATCCAGACTGTGAATGCTGAAAAGAGGATAGACAAAATATAGATTGACGGATGGAAAAATACCACGGCTTCCATCGCCGACTTACCTTGATTAAACCCCTTTTCCAGAAAAAGCGGAACAAATCCAAAGGAAACGGTTGTTGCCAATAAAATACCAATCGGTATGCCGATACAGGCAAATTTTACTGCCTGTCTTTTAACCAGCGATTTAATTTGTGTCTGCGTTGTGCCAAGCGTTTTCATCAAGCCGTAAAAACGGGTATCTTTGGAAATCGATACATATAGGACATTGTAAATCAACAGATAACCGCTGCCAATGATAAACATTACCAAAAAGATGACCATTGCGACGACTGAGCCGCTTGAGGATTTCATCAAAACCGCACCATCCCAAAATTGGTTTTCGTTCAGCTTCACATCTCTTTGGAGACGGAGAAAATCATCGGGCATTTTCTTTAACGACAAGGAGAGCACACCGTCCTCCACCATTGTGCAGCCTGCATTTTTACAATAGCTCTCCGATACAAAACCCATTCCCGTATCGGTATAGGAATGGAACCAGCCGCTTAAAGTAAAAATTCTTTCCTGCCTGCCATTCCTGCCAGAATAGGACAGAGGGATTTCCATATACAGCTCTGGGGCTTTGATGCCGAGCTGTGAGAGGGCGTCCTCAGACAGCATAATCTCATTTTCATTTGCAGGGTATTTTCCAACGAAACCACTGATTGCTTTCTGATAATGTTTTTCCCATTCGGTGGTGTCATAATATTGAAGCACTATGGAAAATTCACGTCCCTCGGCGTTCTTCTTGGAAATCGAGCCTGCCATATATCGCACACCAACAGTTTTCACATAATCCAGTGATGTAATTTGCTGCTCTTGTTCTTTTGTCGGCATAGCAAGAGAAACATCAGCGGCTGTACCCAGAGTACGCATCTGCATTAGATTCATATTTTCTATATAGTTAATAGCTGAGCTGAAAACCGTGGTAATCATAAAGGTGGTAAGGATGATTGCGGACATTGCAAACAGATTGCGGGTACTGTTTGCTTTCATCATTCCTTTCTCTACCCGTTTCATTGCATTTTTGTTTCGGTTATCGTGCATATCTGATACCTCCCGAAATAACTTTGCCATCCTCTATACGAATTGTACGGTCTGCCATCTGAGCGATTTCTTCATTGTGCGTAATCATAATTGTAGTTTGGCGGAATTGTCTGCTAATGGACTGCATCAGCAGAATGACATCCATCCTTGTCTTGGAATCCAGATTGCCCGTCGGCTCATCAGCAAGGATTATGGCAGGCTTGGTAGCTAATGCACGGGCAATCGCTACTCTTTGCTGCTGACCGCCAGAAAGATTATTCGGCATATTCTCAAGTTTCTTTTCAAGCCTCAGTGTATGGATAATCTGCCTTACAAATTCTGTATCTGTTTTGCCGCCATCTATCTCGATGGGATAGATGATATTTTCATATACATTAAGAACGGGAAGTAAATTGTAGTTCTGAAAGACAAAGCCAATATTCCTGCGGCGAAAAATTGTCAGTTCCTCGTCTTTCATTTTCAAAAGTTCTTTTCCCCGGATAGTAATGCTTCCAGAGGTGGGGCGGTCTAATCCGCCAATCATATTCAGCAGAGTAGATTTACCGCTGCCCGATGTACCGATAACGGCAACAAATTCTCCCTCATTGACAGTAACAGACACTCCGTCAAGGGCGTGGACTTCACTCTCACCGCTGCCATATATTTTTCGTAAATCTTTTGTTTCAAGTATTGCCATAGATATGCCCTCCAATGTTTTTGTAATTTTAGTATAGCGAACACTTCTTACAATCTCATTACAGCTCGCACTAAAATTAAAAATGTGGGTGACAGATTATCCCTTTTTTCGTCGTGCATCGTTAGGTTTTTTGCTTTTTAGGAATTATTTTTGACCTCCTAAGTCATATTGTATTTATTATATTCGTTTGAACAAACAATCTCAACTGTGCAAATACGAACTTTCATTCCTTGATTGCAGAGATTAAATCTCCTGTGCAAAGAGATTTCACATCGTTTCAGTGGAACTCCCATTTCAGTACAATATAAGAGGACAAAATCTATCCGTACAGGTGGTGAGGAAAATGAGCGAAGCCGCAGGAAACTTTGACTTCATGGACTTGGCTATGTAAAAGTAATGTTCGCTCCCTGCTGTCTACATATAAGTGGGTTTTCTTTTCCCTCATACCGTCCACCGTCCTTTCTTGGATTCATTATATTATAAGGACAGTTTGATATTCAAAGGTGCAAATTAAGTCAAAAAAATAAGCGTACCACTATTTCTAATGATACGCTTATGATTATTTAGATATAAACATCAACGGTCAAATCTTCCCATTGATTTTTTCTAAGATAGCCGCCACTCGCTCTGCGGAAAGCCTGTGCTTCCTCAAAACTTATGGTAAAAGTCCAGAATGGTTTTCGCCTATCTTTGTGATATTGCCGCCTGCGCCGCCGCCAGCCTTGCAATAGGCACCCTGAACGGTGAGCAGGACACATATGTCAATCCTACCTTATGACAGAACTCAACGGATGACGGATCACCGCCATGCTCTCCACAGATACCAAGCTTGATATCCGGCCTTGTGCTTCTGCCTTTCTCTGCTGCCATCTGCACAAGCTGCCCCACACCGTTCTGGTCCAGTCTTGCAAACGGATCAGACTCATAAATCTTACTCTTATAATAATCACTCAAGAACTTACCGGCATCGTCACGGGAGAAACCAAAGGTCATCTGGGTCAGATCATTGGTTCCGAAGGAGAAGAACTCTGCTTCCTCTGCAATCTCATTTGCCAGAAGTGCGGCACGCGGAATCTCAATCATGGTTCCGACATGATACTTGATATCAGAATTTTTCTCTTTCTTCACGGCTTCCGCTACTTCTACAACCACATCTTTAACGAACTTAAGCTCTTTCTTCTCACCCACTAAAGGAATCATGATCTCAGGTTCGATATCGTATCCCTTCTCATTCTTCACTTCGATGGCTGCTTCCATCACGGCCCTTGTCTGCATTCTGGCAATCTCAGGATAAGTCACTGCCAGACGGCAGCCGCGGTGTCCCATCATCGGGTTGAACTCATGGAGGGAATCACAGATTTCCTGTACTTCCTCCGCAGTCATCATCATCTGTACTGCCAGATCGTCTATATCAGCCTGATCGGTAGGCACGAACTCATGTAACGGGGGATCTAAGAAACGGATAGTCACCGGTCTGCCCTCCATTACTTCATAAATCGCCTTAAAGTCACCTTTCTGGAAAGGTATCAATGCATTGAGCGCTTTCTCTCTCTGTTCTGCTGTTCTTGCCAGAATCATCTGACGAATCTTTGGAATCCTGTCTGGCTCGAAGAACATATGCTCTGTTCTGCACAGGCCGATACCCTCTGCACCATACTTCACTGCGTTGGCTACATCTGCGGGTGTGTCTGCATTGGTGCGTACTTTAAGTTTGCGGTACTTGTCTGCCCACTCCATGATACGTCCGAAGTTGCCGCTGACAGACGCCTCCACGGTCTTGATATCACCTTTATAAATCTTACCGGTAGAACCATCCAGGGAAATGTAATCCCCTTCATGGAATACTTCTCCGCCAAGTTCAAATACTTTATCCTCTTCATTAATGGCAATCTCTCCACAGCCAGATACACAGGCTGTGCCCATTCCGCGTGCTACTACGGCTGCGTGGGAAGTCATGCCGCCACGCACGGTAAGGATACCCTCTGCAGCATGCATGCCTTCGATGTCCTCGGGAGAGGTCTCAAGACGCACCAGCACCACTCTCTCTCCTTTCTCATGAGCTGCCTTGGCCTCGTCTGCGGTAAAATACACTTTACCAGCTGCTGCACCAGGAGATGCAGGGAGTGCCTGTCCCACTACCTGGCCTGCTTTTAAGGCATCCACATCAAAGGTCGGATGTAACAGCTGATCCAATGACTTGGCCTCAATACGAAGCACTGCTTCCTCCGGGGTAATCTTTCCTTCATCTACCAGATCACAGGCAATCTGCAGCGCTGCCGGCGCAGTACGTTTACCGTTTCTTGTCTGTAAGAAGAACAGCTTGCCTTCTTCAATGGTAAACTCCATATCCTGCATATCGCGGTAATGGTCTTCGAGGCGGTTTGCAATCTCCATAAACTGTTTATAACACTCCGGAAGATCCTGCTCCAATTTGGTGATTGGCTGGGGTGTACGGATACCTGCCACCACATCCTCACCCTGCGCATTGATCAGATATTCTCCGTAAATGCCTTTGGCGCCGGTAGAAGGATTTCTGGTGAATGCAACACCGGTACCAGAGGAATCACCCATATTACCAAATACCATGGCCTGTACGTTAACCGCGGTACCCCAGTCACCGGGAATATCGTTCATACGGCGGTACACGATGGCTCTCTCATTATCCCAGGAGCGGAACACGGCCTTCACAGCCTCCATCAGCTGCACCTTAGGATCCTGCGGAAATTCTTCCCCCTTATTCTCTTTATAAATATTTTTGAAACGGACGATAATCTCTTTCATATCCTCTGCCGTCAAATCTGTATCAAACTTGACGCCTTTGGACTCTTTGATTTCGTCCAAGATTCTCTCAAAGTATGATTTGGGAATCTCCATGACCACATCGGAGAACATCTGGATAAATCTGCGGTAAGAATCATAAGCAAACCGGGGATTTCCGGTCTTGGCCGCAAAGCCTTCCACTGCGATATCTGTCAGACCTAAATTTAAGATAGTATCCATCATACCAGGCATGGAAGCTCTTGCGCCGGAACGTACTGACACCAGAAGCGGATTCTCGGTATCACCAAATTTTTTGCCCTGTTTCTGCTCAAGTCCGGCAAGTGCTGTAAAGATCTGTTCTTTGATTTCCTCGGAAATCTGTCTGCCGTTATTGTAATAGTCTGTACAGGCCTCTGTCGTTACGGTAAATCCTTGTGGGATTGGCAATCCCAGGTTTGTCATCTCCGCAAGATTTGCGCCCTTTCCACCCAGAAGGTTTCGCATATCGGCGTTTCCTTCCTCAAATAAATAAACCCATTTCGCCATTTTGCTGCTATGCTCCTTTCTTTGCCTGCAAATTTGTGCTTCCCGGCACAATATTTCTAATATGTTTTACCCTGATTTTAAAATATTTTACCATATTTTTGAAGTTTTGGCACGGACTTTTTGAAATTTCTTACAAAAATAAGTGCAAATACTTCAAAACATTTGTCAATCATTAACTATTCTGCCCGCAGAGGATAAAAACTATCAAAGATAAACACATCATATTCTCCTTTAAGCTGCTCTAAATCCTTCTGGCTCTGGATTGTCCAGGCTGCTGAAGGCCGCCTGTAAATATGTCTGCATATCCGTCTGCCGGGCTCTCTGCCAAATTTATGATTATATGCAATAAAATCGGGCTTTGTCAGAAAATTAAGCAACAGATGTGCCATCACAAAGTAGACCACATTTCGGTAATCACCGTCTTTGCGGAAATTAGAAGAAAGCTGTCCCCGCACCACACCATTGTGATGTCTGCGGAACCACCATAAGACCATGGGATTAAAAGATTCAATGCAATAAGCGCCCCCATAGGCGCGCAGAAGTTCATCTATAATAGCACAAAAAGAGACATTGGCAGTTTCTGCTTTAATCTCAATGATAAGCGGCACCTGCCCGTCTACCATATCGAGAAGATCTGTAAACTTTGGAATCCGTTCCTTGGACTGACAGAGTGTATAGGCCTGAAGTTCTTCATATGTATGGTCTTTGATTTTACCTTCCACGCCACAGATCCTGTCCATTTTAAAGTCATGGAAAATAATCGGCACATTGTCTTTGGTCATCTGCACGTCCAATTCCATGCCAAGACCGGCCTCCACTGCTTTCCTGAAAGCTGCCATGGAATTTTCAGGGGCATCCCCGGCATTGTCATGCAATCCCCTGTGGGCAAAATATACCTTTTTGAAAAGTGTGGTATCCGGTCTTTTGATCATACGCGGCATAATAGCCAACATATAAAGCAGACAGATTCCGCCGATAATTTCCAATGTAATTCTGATGATCAGTGAAATCATTTTAACCTCCATGTCAGGGCAGTCTTCAAATACTTACTGCTATTGTACAACCCTGTCGTGGAGTTTTCAAGACTGGAAACGCTGAACTCCTGATGGAAATTTCGCAAAGGTCACTTTACGGCTGCGCAAGTCTCACCACGCCCCCCTTTTCCACCTCTTTCGTGGAAGAGGAAACAATTTCGCTGTCCGTTGTAAGGGCTCCTTCCACAGCCGCCCACTTATCATTCTTATCTATCACACTGACATTGATTTCCTCCACATAGTATTCCTCTCCCAGAATGCCTTCCCTCTCATTCACTACATAAACGAAATTCCTGTCATTGTCTGTATGAAGTGCCAATAAAGGAACACAGCAAGGCTGTTTTTCTCCCGCCTTGGTACATCTTAGGACACCGGAAAGACCCGGCATACCGGTCTCCTCCGGAAGCTGCACCAATGCCGTGAAAGTTCCCGGTGCATTTTCGTTTTCTGCCAGATAGTCTATGGAAACATTCATGGCTTTCCTGCCATCCAGTTCCAGTTTGACATCATCATTTAAGTTAACATAACTTTTTTGTTCTTTGGTCAGTGTAGCCCGGAACTGACAGGCCACCTCATTATCAGCAAGAAGAAGCGAGGCCGTATCCGGAACTCTGCCGCCTACTTCCACGTACACATCCGTCACCATGCCGCTCCTGTCTGCTGTAATCTTTCCTTCTTTATCTATGATTGCCTGATACTCTGCAATCTTTTCCCGAATACTGCCAATCTCTGTGCGATAGACGGACAGTGTTGCATCCACATCCTCTTCCTGGAGTATATCTTCCACTTTACGTTCCGCATCCCTCATGGTATTCTCCCGATTCCATTTGGCATCTGCCTCCGCATAAGCGGCAGCCTGCAGCTGTTGCTTTAATCTTTCTTCTTCCAGTCTGCGCGCCTCCTGTTCATCCTCGGTCTCTGCTTCCTCCCCATCTTCATGCTCTCTGTTCTCATCATACATTTCTTCCAGATCCTCTTCTGCCTGGGCCACTTCTTCTGCTGCCCTGCCCACCAATGTATCCTGATATCTGGCGAGGGCATCGTAATCCTCTCTGGCTCTGGCCTCTTCCAGCGCTTTCTGCGCCTCAGCAAGTTCTTTATTATGCACAATCGCATCGATCTGCAGCTGCACTTTCTGGCAGGC
Source organism: uncultured Lachnospiraceae bacterium (assembly GCA_910577735.1). GTDB lineage: Bacteria > Bacillota > Clostridia > Lachnospirales > Lachnospiraceae > UBA3282. The sequence goes on along the minus strand of CAJTOO010000006.1, from coordinate 174,727 downwards.
TGTCTCCTGCTCTGCTATAATCTCCCGTATTTCTTCCAGGTCTACCGTAAAAAGAAGATCACCTTCTTCCACCTTATCTCCGACATGAACTGCCAATTCCTCCACCCGAAGGCCGCCCAGCACAATAACAGGCAGTTTGGCGCCTGCCTCTACGATACCCTCTGCCTCAACTGTATGCTCAATATACTTAGCTTCTATCGAGATTGTACTGACCATCGGCAGTCCGGACGCATATATGCTCTTGGACACCAGCGTGCACACCCACATAAACACCAGAAAAAATGCCAGTCCCGCAGCAATCCCCTTCTTACGCTTCTCCATTTTATCGGTCCCTCCTTGCAATCCCTGTACAAGTTTAGTACTTCTATTCCTTTAATCCCGAATAAATAATCCCCTGCTCCAAGTAATCCTGTCCCAGCACAAACACAAAGGCCGCCGGGATCAACGTAATGAAAGATGCACACATGGCAAATCCCGCCTGGGTCCAGGAAATCTCCGGCAAATATAAGGATAAAGGCCACAGCGCCTTATCTTCCAGAAACGCCAGCGGCTGTTCCATCAGATTCCAATACTCCAAAAACCCTAATACTATAGCAGACAATAAACCGCTTTTCCCCAAAGGAAGCCCTATTTTCAAAAAAATTCTAAGTTCCCCTGCCCCATCAATCCGTGCTGCCTCCAGAAGCTGCATAGGAATTGCGCGAAACCCGCCATAGGACAAAAAGATAGGAAACGTGGAAAACACCGCCGGCAGAATAATCGCCAGATGAGTATTCATCAGGGACAGTCTGTCCAGCACCAGATAGCTGGACAACATGGTTACCTGAAAGGGCAGTAACATCAATACCACATAGAGGACAAACAAGGTTCTGCTGCCCCGTACCCGATACGCCGCAAAAGCCCAGGCCGCCGGTACCCCCACTACCATCTGCCCCACCAGGATACAGGCCACCATCCTGACAGAATTCCAGAAAAGCACAAAAAAGGACGGCGTCATAAAAAGAAGCCTTCCATAATGTTCAAAGGTCGGATAATCCGGCATCAGCTTCCAGCGGATAAACTCCTCCCCGTCGCCAAAAACTGGATATAAATACTGTTTTAACTCAATGCTGTCCATAACCGACCCCGTAATGATCAACACCACTGGCAGACAGATCAACACTGCTGGCACTAAAAGAAGCAATATGGTTATATTTCTTTTCACAGACTGCCATACGTTACGAAACATCTGCCCTCTTCCTTTCCACATGTCGTCATTCTTCCACTCCCATATCTTTCCTCGTACATTCCTATTCTGCTTTATCCCACAACCGCTGCAGCAGCATAATCGCGCCAAACAGCACAATGCCCACACAGACCGCTGCTGCTGCCATTTTATCAAATTCCATATTCACAAACCAGTTATTAAACAGGTGCTGTAAAAGATAAATGTCCTCCTGGGGATAGGAACCCGCCACCAGATAGGCCTCTCTGTAAATCTTAAAGGAATTTAAGAAGGACAAAATGACAATCGTATAAAAACTCCCCTTTAAGTTAGGCAGGATAATATAGCGGATACACTTCCATCTTCCTGCCCCGTCCACCCGGGCTGCCTCCAGAAGTTCATTGGGAATGGCCAGAATCCCGGCCAGCCACAGCACCACCGTATACCCCGTGTTTTTCCATAAATAGCTGGCCACCAGCACCCAGAACGATGCCTCCGTTCCCAGATAATCTGTCATCACAGGTCCCCATAAACCCGTCATCTCTCCAACCCTTGTCAGAAACAAATTGAGAAACCCCTGTCTGTAAAAGACCATTTTCCAGACCAACACAATCGTAGCTGTGGGCATGGCCAGGGGAAACAAATACACAGATTTAAGCAGTCCTGCACTTTTTAAATTACTCAGGGGAAATGCCACAAACAGCCCTGCAAGCACCAGAAGCGGAATGCAGACCAGTGTAAAACGTATCGTGTTCTGTACCGCCAGCAGAAATGCCTGATTATGAAAGATTACATTGTAATTCTTAACTCCCATAAATTCGCCTGTGACCGCCGTCTGTAAAGAACGCTTCATTACATCCAGAAAAGGCAGGAGCACAAAGAGCATCACCCCCGCCAGACTGGGCAGAAGGAACAGCATAAAGGGAACACCATGCCTGGCTGCCACCCTGATACTGCCCCTTTTATGTCGGTTTACCTTCTGCACTGTCATCCCCTGCACTCCTTGTCATTTCATCCAAACTCCACGTTTACAATAACCTTTCTGATTCTGCTCCGTTACATCCAACCTCACAAATCCATACACAACTACTCTGCCATATAGATTTGTATTTTTTTCTGAATCGCCTCTAAGGCCTCTTCAAGGCTGCACATGTCATGCAGATATATTTTACCCGCTTCCAGCACTGCCTCCTCCATGATCACATCAGACAGATATGGTGTGCGGACCGAAGCAAGCATATCATACAATGCCTGGCTCTCCTGGCTGGTAGGCACATATACAATCAGGCTGATAACCTTTCCGTCCTCTGCCGCAAAACCATATCCGCCACATCGCTCTCCCGGTGTTCTTTCCTCTTTCGCCAGCATGCCGCCAAGACTTTCCAGATACTCCGATAGTCCTGCCTCATTCACAGGAAATCCGGACGGATAAATCATACTCTGCAACTCCTTGGAAAGCGCTTCCTGTAACAAGCCTCCCGCCAGATCAGGATTCTGTGAGACGGCGTTAATCCCCATAAGCCCTATCGGTGTGAACGCATCCTTCACACTGCCGGGCAGCAAAGCCAATTGATAGTTCTCTCCCTGCTCCGTCTTTTTAACCGACTGCATAAACGCGTAATTATACGCATTTCTAAGCGCTCCCACAGACAGCTGCATCTCACCGGCTACAATCTGGATTCCCCCGCCCTGCAGTTCATTGTAAGCGCCAACCTCATCGGTGCTTGCAATGACACTTGTATTGTCGGCTCTCCTGCGATACTTTTCCAGAACTTCTTCCGGCAGGCCCTCCATACAGGCATCATAAATCCGCTTTGTCTGTTCCAGATAGTCAGATAACTCCTTCGTATCTAACTGCCCGGATTCCGTAAGCCAAAGCGGTGCGGACACCGGCATAAGCGTGCTAAGCAGCATTTCCTCACTATAAGTCTCCAGGACTTCTTCTCCAGGATGCTGACTTCTCAGCCCCTCCACCATATCTGCCAGAGAGGACAAGTCCGACACTTCTGTCACCTTCTCTTCTTCGGTCATAAACATAGAGATCATAAAGGCTGCCGGCATGACACAGATTTTATCATCCTTGGTAAAGCTTTCCTTTATATTAGATAAAAGTTTCTCTTCTTTCTCCAATTCTGCCAGATAGGGACTGATATCCATAAGGGCGCCTTTATTTATGTAAGAGTCCACCGGCAGGCCATCTAAAATCAGGAAATCCGGTCCTTTACCCGCCATGATTTCCGCATTCAGTTTCTTGATGGCGTCTTCTCTGGTGACGCTTTCTTCTTCGTTCATCCCCACCTTATATTCTACATAGACATCAGGATGTTTTGCCTGATAACGAATGATCGCCTGCCGCAGAATAGCACTCTCCGTCAGACTGTAAGCTATGAGCTTTTGTGACGGTGTGGTACTGATATTGGAATCATACGTGAAGGTTGAAATTCTCCCTTCGGAAAACGCTGTCAAAAACCCTTCCGCTTTCTTAGCGCATATCATCTTTGCCACATGTATGCTTGGATCGCTGAAACTGGACAGGCCGCCATTGATCACCTGTTCCATGACAGTTCCGCCGATAACATGCCGATATGTTCCTTTATCACAGACCAGATAAAGGCTCTCTTCTTCTGCCGGAAAGATTGTATAAGTAAAAAACATAGTATTAGGGTTTCCCTTACAGTTCTGTTCTACAAAATCAGAAAGCACATCATCCACAATCCGCTCTGTCGTGTTCATATCATATAGGAAAACCCCTTCATCTTCATTCTTGACTGCCATATAGTCTTCCCAGACACAGAACACATCCGGCGCGGTGTCCACTGTCATAAACAGTTTCCCATCCCCTGTATTACGATCAATCTCATAAATCTTTCCTTCTATCGAGGCTGCAAAGAGCCTGCTGCCATCCTCTGAAAAACATAAACTCTTCAAATACTCTTCCTCTTTCAGGGAAAGCTGTGCCCACCGCACATTTCCATCGGGAGAAATCAGATATACTCCCATATCCGCTTGTGGCATCTGCAGCACAATATCCGCTATCTCATCTTCTGTCTGTTCTGCCTCTGTTTCCTCTTTCGTCTTCTCTTCTTCTGCCTGTTCTTCTGACTTTTCTTCTTCCCCTTCCGCTTTTTCTTCCGTCTTTTCTTCCCCTTCTGCTTCCCCTTCTGACTTTCCTGCTTCCCCTTTCGCTTCCTCCTGTCCTTCTTCCGTACTTGATCTGTCATTATAATTTCGGCACAAAAGAGCCACACTTCCATCCGGAGACGCTTTCATATCCGTCATAAAGTTTCCGGCCTCTAAAAGAGCATACCAGCCAGGCAGCATGTCCTCCTCCCAGGTGATACCGCCATCCGCAGACACCATCCGGCCCACCGCGCCGTCTTCCAAAAGCACAAGCCGGCCGTCAGACAGTTCCACAAGGTCCATGATCGAGCCGGCATCCACCTCTGTTATCGATTCCACATACCGTCCCATAGCAACTGCATCCTTCCCGTCCCCACTGCCTGGAATATCCTCCTTTTGTGCTGCTTTACCCCCGCCGGCGGAATTGCCGCATCCCATCAGGGATACGGCAGTTACCACCGCCAGACACATAGCTGTCCATCTTTCCTTTGTCTTCACCTGTTCCAGATTCTTTCTTCTATACATCAAATACTCCTCCACGTTGATATAATCCGGTATAGTAGTTTTACTCTGCCATATATAAATCCACTTTGCTCTTAATCTTCTGTACAGCCTTCTCCAAAGACAGATATTCACTCAGATACTGCGCGCCAAACTCCACAATCGCTTCTTCCACCACCGATTCTGCCAGATAGGGCGTGTTAAGTTCGCAGAGAATATCATATAATTCCTGATATTCTTCCCTCGTCGGCATATAAATCTCCATGTAAAATTCCCTGCCATCTCCCGTAGAAGCAGCAATACTGCTTGACACCTCGCCATACTCCACATTCATGCCGCTGTTTGATAAGATGACCCAATCCGGACTGAGCTGATTTTCCAAGGCTGCCTGGTTGACCACAAATCCGTCATAGAGAAGCTGCTGTACATCTTTACTCATCAGCACATCAAAAAACGCCTCTGCCTCCTCCCTGTGTGAAGAAGAAGCATTGATTCCCACCATCACATCGGGTATAAATACATGACTGCAATGGCCGTCCAGTGGAGTGACCCTCATGTCCTCATATCCTTCTATCCTGTTGACAGAGACCGCCTCCTGAAAGCTATACGTATTCTTCAGATTACCTGCGCCAAACACCATGTCTCCCATGATAATATCCATCGCACCACTGCTCACATTATTATAGGATTCTATATAAAGATCACTTCCCTTGTTGTACAACTCCCGCCTGTGGGCATAAGACTCCTGTGCGGCAGCAGAAATACCTTCCAAAGACGCTGTATAAATCCGCTTGATTTGCTCCAGATAATCTGAAATCACCTGTTCATCAAGCCCCCCTGATGCATTTACAAAGTCAGGCGCTGAGACAGGCAGCAACCACTTCACCGCCGCCTCTTCCGAAAACATGCCGATAATCTCTTTTCCGGGGTTTTCTTTCCGCAGACGCTCCACGGTATCTGCTAAAGAAGCCAGATCATGAACCTGTGCATTATCATCTGCCCTGCCAAGCATGGCCGGTATGGTAAAGGAAATCGGCATTCTGTAAATCTTACCGTCCTGTCGGAAACTTTCCACGATATTGGGCAGCAGTTCCTGTTCTCCTGTCATTTTACTGATATGATTGCTTAAGTCTAAAAGCACACCCTTATCTATATAGGATTCCGCCGGCAGGCCATCCAGAATCAAGATATCCGGTCCTGCACCAGACATCAGCTCCGTGTTTAGTTTCTTGACAGCATCTTCCCCGGACACTGCATCCGAACCGCTAAGTCCTACCTCATACCTGACAAACGCCTGCGGATTCTGGGCCTGATACTGGGCAATCGCCTGACGCACCTTATCTTCTTCCCGCAAAGAGTAAACCGTCACCAGCTCATCCGGCACCGTAGGGACATCTGGATCGTAAGCATAGCGAATCAATTTACCGCCATTAAAAAGTACCATAAACTCATTATTATCCAAAGTTATCACATTCACGATACCCATAGACGGATTGCTGAAACTGGACAAGGCACCGTCAATGATCTGCTCCATGGCACTGCCGCCAATCACATGCCGATACACGCCGCCCTTGCCTGCCACATATATGATATTTTCTTCTCCCGGCACCATATAGACCGTAAAAGTATCATTGCAATAATAATCGGCCAGATAATTCTGCCGCATGAAATCTGCCAGCACCGTATCATCCACCCACTCCTCTTCTTTCATATTATAGAAGGTAATCCCGTCCTGCGAAGTGAGCAGAATCATATAATCTCCCTGAAACTGCACAAGATCCGGCATGCTGGGGAGAGACAGGTATTTATGCATGTCACCAGTGTCCATATCCACTTCATAAAGGGCACTGTCACCCAATATACTGGCGAACAACCGATTCTCCGGTCCGAACCAGATATCCGATACATAACCTTCCTCTCCGGCCTTCAGTTCCTGAATTGTCTGGGAACTGCCATCCGGCCTTGCCACAAGCAGTCCCGTATGAAACGTCTCTTCCCCCTCTGGATTTGGAGAAGATAAGACCACTACCGTGCCGTCCCGATTGGCTTTCATGGTAAAGATGTAATTGTCCTTTGTAAAAGCCGCAAGATCTGAAATCCCCGGGATTGCCTCCACGCGCCAGGTCTCACCGACATCCTCCGACACCAGTTTCCCCGCTTCCCTATCCAGAATCAAAAGACTGCCGTCAGTAAGCTGCGTAACACCACAGGACAAGGTTGTATACTCTGAAATATCCACAGGAATCTCCACATACCGTCCCATGGCCTTGTTCTCATGATTCATACCATCTGCATCCGCCTGTGTGCCGTCCGCGGCTGTCTTAATATCCGCTGCAGCGCCCTTCGTTTCCTGATCATCGGACGATGCCGCCTGACCGCCATTCCCACAGCCGCCAAGCAGTCCGATCATCATGGAAAAAATAAGACTGACTGCCAGAACCTTCCCCCTCTTCTTAACCTTATATTCTATACCACTCTTATATACATGCCGATTCATAGCCTTCCCTCACACTGCCTTTCTGTATGTCGCATTCTTCTTCATTACCTGTACCATTATCCCAAATCCGTCTGCCTCATCGATTACCCCTTTTAGACAAACTCCATCATTACAATACTGTCCGCATAGAAAGAACCATCCCGCCAGCTGCCCTTTATTAAGCACGACATCCCTTCCTGCAAATCTCCAAAGGAACCCTCTCGGGATGAAATATCCTCCGGATTGACACCCCCGTTTCTGACTGTCTCATATTGATAAACACAATTCTGATTTACATATACTGTAACCAGATCATCTGCCTCTTCAGTCCCTGGCGCTGCAACGACGGCAACGCCGTCAGACTCTTCTGTCACTTTGCAGATTACAAAGCTGTCCTGCCCCATACTTTGTACATCGCCCGCTAACTCCTCACGCCCGGAAGTCTGGCCTTCTTGTGAGCTGCCATCTTCTGCCTTTTCGTCTTTATCTGTGTGTCCTTTCTCTTGCTGACTCGCATCTTCCTGGGCGTCTTCGCCTGTGTGTCCTTTCTCCTGCCGGTTCCCATCTTCCCCTGCATCCTCATCGATGGAATCTTCTGGGGCATCCTCTCTATCCTGCGTATTCTCCGAGGATATATCCACAGGAATCGGCGTCTCCTTCGTCTTACCGCACCCCGTTGCTGCCAACATCATCATGACGCAGATAACCGTCAACATTGCTTTGCTCTTTTTCATCATCCGTAAAATCATTCTGATAATCTCCTTCCTATCATACCAAATTTTTCTCTAAAGAATCTCTAAGAAATCTTTCCTCTTTCAGCCACTATTTGTATACCTCAATCAAAATCCTCGTTGCCACAAAATTGTCTCCCTCATAAAATCCTTCCAGTTCCACACCAAGACCTGCCTGCAGATCCGATAAAGCGGCCTCCTTCATGTCAATATCTGCGCCGCCGCCCTCTATGGTCCAGTGTTCCACTTTCGTATCCTCTGTAAATTTAACAGGAATCTTCTTTGCCTCTTGCTCATCCACCAGGATAATATCTCTCTCATCTACTCCCCTCACGGTGGTCTGGGCCAGAACCATACCATCATCCTCCACGCTGTGCACTTTCCCGCCAAGGTATTCTGTTCCCTCACTGGGCGTAATTTTGCGCGGTTCTGTCTGTTCATTCTCAGATTCGTTGAGCTGCCCATCTGCCTGCTCTGGCTTCTCAGACTCGTTCGACTGTTCATCTGCCTGCTCTGGCTTCTCAGACTCCTTCGACTGCCCATCTGCCTGCTCTGGCTCGCGGCTTGTTTTCTCCTCCTCTTTTTGCTCATCCTCCTGTTCCTTTGACACTTCCGGGGTCACCTGATTGTCCGTATCGGTTCTGATCTCCTCCTGTGTCTGCTGTTGTGCTTCCGTGGTTTGGCTACACCCTGTCAATGCTATCAGAAGTGCCATGCTCATACAGACTTCCATAATCCACTTTTTAATTGTTTTCACCTCGCTGCCTCCTTTTCCTTCCTGAGGGCTGTCTTTTTGTTTTACTATGCATACCCTCGTTTGCTATAGTTTCACATCATAACAGGATTTTCTCTAAAGTATCTCTAACAACTCATACCAGACTTGTCAAATATCTTAGTATAGTTTGTATTGACAAAACTCTCACAGCTGTTATAATGTACTTGTACAATAAGTACATTTAAGAAAACAGATGCGCACTGTGAAAGAGGGTACAGATAAAGATGGAAATCATAATCAGCAGCAACGCCAACAAACCAATCTATGAGCAGATCACTTCTCAGATCAAGGCCATGATCATGAGCGGTGAATTGCAGGCCGGTGATTCCATTCCTTCCATGCGGTCTTTGGCAAAGTCAATCCATGTGAGCGTTATCACAGTACAAAAGGCCTACGAAGATCTGCAGCGAGACGGATTCATCGATACCACTGTTGGCAGAGGAAGTTTTGTATCGGCACAGAACAGGGAATTTTATCAGGAAGAACAACAGCGTATTGCCGAGGAGCATTTACAGGCAGCCGCAGAGATTGGGCGGACAAACAATATTTCGCTCGCCAAATTAACGGAACTGTTGGCCCTGTTCTATGAAGATCCGGACTAGCGCCATACATACATCCTAAAACTAATAAACACTTCGTATCATGGAGGTTCCCTATGGAGAATATCTTAGAATTACAGCAGGTCCAAAAGACCTATCCCAAATCTGATTTTACACTGAATTCCCTTTCCTTTGCCCTGCCATACGGCGCCATTCTGGGATTTGTTGGAGAAAACGGGGCAGGCAAGACTACCACCATCGGCTGTATCTTAAATACAGTCCGTAAAGATGGCGGAACCATCAAACTGTTTGGAAAGCAGATGCAGGATACGGATACCGATATCCGTGAAAAAATCGGCGTGGTTTACGACGGAGATAATTTTCCCGGCTATTATACGCCCAGACAATTAGACAAAGTCATGGCGGGACTCTATACCCAATGGGATCATGCCTTGTTTCAAAAATATCTGGAGGACTTTCATCTACCGATGAAACAGAAGATCAAATATTTTTCCAGAGGCATGACCATGAAACTGGCCATTGCCGCGGCCCTGTCCCATCATCCGCAGTTATTGATTTTAGACGAAGCAACAAGCGGCTTAGATCCTGTCATGCGTGATGAAATGCTGGATGTTTTTCTCACATTTGTGCAGGAAGAAAATCATTCGATTCTCCTGTCCTCACACATCACAAGTGATTTAGAAAAAGTTGCAGACTATATCGCCTTTATCCATCATGGTAGGTTGATCATGACCGTCTCCAAGGACGAGCTGATCTATCAGTATGCCGTTATGCGCTGCAGGGAAAACCAATTTCTCTCACTGGATCCTGCTGATATTATTGCCTTTCGGAAACGGGATTATCAGATTGATGTCCTGGTTACAGACGGGAAAGCGGCAAAAAGGAAATACAAAGATGTGGTAATCGACCATGTATCGTTAGATGAAATTATGCTGTTGTTAGTAAAGGGGGAACAGAGATGAAAGGTCTTTTGAGAAATAACTTCTACGCAACACTTTCCAATGCCAAAACATTTTCAGTCATTCTGCTTTTCCTTGGTATATTCGTGGTTGCCATGGATAATACGATTGCCACACTGATCATCGACTATATGTTGTTGGTCATGATTGGTTTCTCTTTTAATTCCATTGCCAGTGTGCGCAAAGAGAGTGCCACGAAATGGCATAAATACAAGCTGACCGCACCTGTCAGAAGAACCGATATTGTAAAAAGCCTGTTTGTCAGTGAACTTTTGTGGCTGGCGGTGGGCATCACGTTTGCCGCAGTCAGTACCGCTTTATCCATCTCTCTGCATGGCAATCCATTTGACCGGAATATGGACATTTTCATGCTGTTTGTGATTGGCGTCGGCATCAGTCTGTTCATGGGAGCCATTTTCTTTCCGCTGTTTTTCCTGGGCGGAGAAGAACGCAATGAAGTATCCCTGATTCTCAGTCTGCTTGGCGCAGTTGGCTGTATTATGGGGCTTAAAACCCTGATCAACGCATTCTTTCCCGCCGGCATGACCGATCTGCAGCTTTTCCTTAGCGGGGTGATGATTCTCGCCTGCGGCATATTGGCTTTCGCTGTATCCTGCCCGCTCACAGCCTGTATATTCCATAAAAGGGAATATTGACAGAAACTGTAATGCCTCCGCTTCCTGTGCCTGCGGCATAAACGCGGGGGCATATTTTAAAGCCTGTCCTTTAATCTGTTACTCAGGGAGTTCTACCCCCCCCCCACCACAATAATAGCGAAAATAATTCTCACGCAGTACGCCGTAAGAACCTCTTGGCAGATAAATGGAATGGCCGTTGTCAAGATGTGCCTCTCTTGCATTTAACGTATCCAGATGATTCATATTGATGATATAAGAAATACCAACTTTGGTGAATTCCGGGTAATTCAGAACCAGACCCCCGATTTCTCCCATCGTCATATTCAAGACCAAATGTGTGTCATCTGAAAGGTGAATGTACTGCCGTTTCCCCTGCGCCTCACAATAAAGAATGTCAGCTAACGGTACCCTGCGTATCTTGCCGTCCACTTTAAACAGCAGATACTTCTTCGCCTCTTCCTCAAGATCGCGAAAGCATTTGTCAAGCACAGTGAACAGCTCTTTTTCCACCACTGGTTTTACCAGATATTGTGCCGCTTCCAGACGAAAAGCCTCCAGCGCATGATCCCTGGAAGATGTCAGGAAAACGATCCGGCTGTTACTGCCCATTTCCCGAATCTCCTTGGCGAGAGTCGTACCCAGTTTTTCAGGCATATAAATATCCAGCAGAAGAATATCCGGCATATAATCTTTGTGCCTCATAACATATAACAATTCTTCTGCATTTTCAAACTTTTTAATATCAAAATCACTGATGGCATGCAGTCTCATATAATGATGCAGACTTTCCTGCGTCCTGTTCAGCTCTTCCATTTCATCATCACAAAGTGCAATCGAATACATATAACCTTCTCTTTCATAATTTCGTATTTAGCGTCCACGCTAATTATATCCGCTTTTCCACCCCAAAGCAATAACCATTCTTTTTCCAATCTTTTTGGAAAATCTTTTTTAGAGATTCCTTCCAGATTTTTATGTTATAATGTACGCGTAACCAATGAGCAGTGCCACGCAATAAGATGGCAAAATGACTGCTTGCAGTCAATTTTGACAGATTATTACGTGATAGGGCGAAGCCCGCGAACGAGAGAAACCACAGGTTTCTCGAGTGCCGCTGCGGAGTAGAGGCAGTGCCCTTGCAAAGCGAGAAGCAGTGCCACTGCGAAGAAAGGTCCGGAAAACACCATGAGAATACTACTTGCAGAAGATGACGCAAAACTGAATGAAACCCTCACTTACGGGCTGACACAGGCCGGCTTTACCGTAGACTCCTGCTTTGACGGGGAAGACGCCCTCTTCTATGGGGAACAGAATATTTATGACGTGATTCTTTTAGACCGCATGCTTCCCTGCATGGAAGGCACGGACGTGCTCAGCTCCCTGCGCGATAATGGCATCAATACACCCATCATTTTAATCACAGCACTGGGCACACTCTCTGACAAAGTGACCGGTTTAGACATGGGCGCCGATGATTACCTGGTAAAGCCCTTTGCTTTAGAAGAACTGTTGGCCAGAATCCGCTGCGTCACAAGACGTCCCCATCAGATTGTGGATGAGGATGCCGTCACTCTTTTTGACATCACCTGGTTTAGCGTCCAGAGCCGTCTGAGCGGACCGGCAGGAAGCTGTACCATATCCAAACGTGAAGCCGCTCTCCTGGAAACTTTTCTGAAAAGCGGCGAAATCACCATTCCCCGTTCCACACTGCTTTTAAAAGTCTGGGGACCTGACAGTGATGTGGAAGAGGGCAATCTGGACAACTATATTCACTTCCTGCGCAGGCGTCTGCGGACCATAGGCAGTCGTCTCACGTTAAAGACCGTCCGTGGCATTGGCTACTGTATGGTCAAACCCAACTGACCTGCTTTGTCCGTATCATTCATACTCCCGGTCACCAGGCTTACGTTCAGCACTCACCCGTTAGTCGGAGGAAACATGTTTCAGAAAGTTCACTTGTATCTGACAGCAATGTGCGCAGGCATCACTGCTGCCATTATGCTCATCATGTCCTTATGTTATCTGTATATCTCGGAAAAAGGACTCTATGAAAACCAATATACATCTTTTCAGAATGATATCAATACCATTGCCACCAGCTTAGAACAGCAGTCTGTCATTTCCATGGAATGGCTCTCTAAAATGGAATCCCGCGGCAACTATTCCTTCTTTGTTTTAGATAACGGTATACCATTTCTATACAATCGTCTTGGCGGTTTATCCGACACTTCGGATACGAAGGAACTTCTGGAAAAATGTCTGAACGCCTATGAAGATTCTTTGACAGACACAAATACAAGTATCACAACAGAGCCTAATTTCGCTCTCTACAACCCCTGTTTCCACGCAGAATTCTCCTTCAATCCCGGCGGCCGGAAACACGAATTTTATGCCAGTGTCATTGAGATGAATCGGAATAACTCGTCCCTTCAAATGGTGGTATTATGCTCCCTGGACTTTCTGGAAGAGCAGATTCACAGACAGCGCACCCGCTTTCTTCTGATTGATGTAACCGCTGTCCTCATGCTGACGCTCTTTTCCTTCTTCTTCACAGGCCGGCTCCTGCAGCCTATTATTGAAAACAGACGCAGACAGACTGCTTTCATCGCTGCTGCCTCCCATGAACTGCGCACCCCTTTATCTGTGATTCTCTCTGCCACGGATTGCTGCCGCAGCGCTGACCCGGATAAGCAGATGGGATTTCTGGACACCATACAGCAGGAAGGCGCCCTGATGTCCTCCCTGATCAACGATATGCTCACCTTGAGCAGCTCAGATAATCATAATTTCCCCATTCGTCCTAAGGAAGTGGAGCTGGACACACTGCTCATAAACACCTACGAGGCCTTTGAACCGCTGGCCAGAAAACACTCCCTGACCCTGAACATAAGCTTGCCCGAAGAAACCATCCCTACCTGCACGGCAGACGATGAGCGTATCAGCCAGGTGTTGTCCATCCTTCTGCATAATGCCATCAGTTATACACCATCCGGCGGACAAATCGACCTGTCTCTTCTATATAAAAAGAACCACTTCTGTCTCACAGTGGCAGACACCGGAATCGGCATCTCAGATGAAGATAAGAAGAAAATATTTGACCGCTTCTACAGGGCAGAAAAATCCCGAAGCACCAAAGGGCACTTCGGGCTGGGTCTGTCGATTGCTTCAGAAATTATAAAATTCCACCACGGCACAATCACCGTTTCTGACCAACCGGGCGGCGGCAGTATCTTTACGGTAATACTGCCCTGACTCTGTATCTGTCCCACCATAAATCTGTCCTGCTGTAGATTTGTCCCGGAACATAGGGTGTGGTCGTCTCTATTTGTTGATTTTAGTCCGGGGATTTATCAATGTGCTGGGAATCTTGAAGAACACATACCCCTGGGCAAAATCCGTGGCCGCCTGGGATAACACGCAGGGATTGACTCCCAGCTCAACTTCCTCCCCAGTAATCTGCTCCATGGCCCACTGCGTAAGCAGCGCGCTGCTTACTTCCTTTCTCTGTATGTCGATGGTCTCCCGATACTGCTGCTCGTTCTCATGCTTATACCATGCTTTCTGCGCCAGATCCATGTACATCTTATGCCGTTCGGCTCTCTTTTCCCAGAAACTCTTTTCTTTCTTTTTCTTTGAAGAATCCGTGCGCTTGCCGCCATTTCGAAATCCCATGGCAAAGCTCTCTCCCCGGTACTCTTGTTTGGTAGCGCCAAAGTAATGGATCCGATAGCTTCCGCCTGCATAAGCGCTCCAGGGATTATAGAAAGCGAAATCCTTTCGCAGCGTGTCGAGTACCCACTTCTCATATGCCGGATCTGCCTGCATGGCAGCAAACCCTTCCTCAGAGATGTTCACAAAGACCGCGTCCCATTTCTGGGAAGGATGCATCGGTATCGCTGCTATCTTCTGGTAAATATACAGCTTATATTCTTCCCTGGACATGGCCCGTACCATTGCCTCATTCCTCACACCGGACACCATGTTCTCCAAAGAAGCCCCATCTTTTTGGGCAAGCTTTTCCTGTACAGCATCTGCGAACCGATTTCTGTTTGTCTGTCCTGTGGCTGCTGTACCTGTTCCGGCGCTGTTTGTCTGTCCTGTGGCTGCTGTACCTGTTCCGACGCTGTTTGTCTGTCCGCTGGCCGTGCCTCCCGCACTGGTCCCATCCTTTTTCGCACCCGCCGTTTTCCCGGCAGCGTTACTGGCACTCTGCAAGGCTTCCATATAAAAGCGTGTCATTGGTGTCAATAAAAATCCACTCATGTCATCCCTCCCCACAGATGCTTACGTCTGACGCCTTCTCTATCGTCACTGATGTTTAAATACACCAGACTCTTTGTATCCCTAATATATCCTGTCAATCTTAATACGATTCAGCCCCGTAAAAAGTTTCATATTTTATACAATTTTGCACCCTCCATGATTTCCCTTGAAAAAACAATGTTTTCATGTATAATGATATGAGTAACCAAAGGCAACAACGATAAGAAAATATGAGGTTTCAACATGATACAGGCAAATAATGTAACATTACGTGTAGGCAAAAAAGCTCTTTTTGAGGATGTAAATATCAAGTTCACCGAGGGAAACTGTTATGGACTGATCGGTGCAAACGGCGCAGGAAAGTCCACCTTCCTTAAGATTCTCTCCGGTGTACTGGAGACCACCAACGGTGATGTATCCATCACACCGGGACAGCGTCTGTCTGTCCTGGAGCAGGATCATTTCAAGTATGACTCTTACGCTGTGATGGACACGGTCATCATGGGCAACGAACGTCTCTACCAGATTATGAAAGAGAAAGATGCCATCTATGCCAAGGAAGATTTCACTGACGAAGATGGTATCCGCGCCAGTGAACTAGAAGCGGAATTTGCAGAGATGGATGGCTGGGATGCGGAGACCAACGCCGCTATGCTCTTAAACGGCCTCGGCATCGAGACCGATCTGCACTACAGCACGATGGCAGATTTAAATGGTAACGAGAAAGTCAAAGTATTATTGGCAAAGGCGCTCTTTGGCAATCCTGATATCCTCCTTCTGGATGAGCCTACCAACCATCTGGACTTAGACGCTATCGCCTGGCTGGAAGACTTTCTGATCGACTTTGAAAACACCGTCATTGTGGTCTCCCATGACCGCTACTTCCTGAATAAGGTCTGCACACACATCGCAGATATCGACTATGGCAAGATTCAGCTTTATGCCGGCAACTATGATTTCTGGTATGAATCCAGCCAGCTGATTGTCAAACAGCGCAAGGAAGCCAACAAGAAAAAGGAAGAGCAGATTAAGGAACTGCAGGAGTTCATCTCCCGCTTCTCCGCCAATGCTTCTAAATCCAAACAGGCTACCTCCAGAAAACGCGCCCTGGAAAAAATCGAGCTGGATGACATCCGTCCCTCCAGCCGTAAATACCCTTACATTGATTTCAGGCCTGAGCGCGAGATCGGTAATGAAGTACTGACCGTAGAGGGACTTACCAAATCCATCAATGGGGAAAAGGTGCTGGATAACATCTCCTTTATCGTGGGACATGATGACAAGATTGCACTGGTTGGCGGCAATGAGCTTGCCAAGACCACTTTATTTAAGATTCTCACCGGCGAGATGGAGCCCGACGAAGGCACCTATAAATGGGGTGTCACCACTTCCCAGGCTTATTTTCCGAAAGATAATACAACAGAATTTGACAACGATTACACCATCACGGATTGGCTGATGGGATATTCTCCCGTAAAGGACGTGACCTATGTGCGCGGTTTCCTGGGACGTATGCTCTTTGCCGGGGAAGACGGCGTGAAGAAGGTAAAGGTTTTATCCGGTGGCGAGAAGGTACGGTGTCTGCTCTCTAAAATGATGATCAGCGGCGCCAACTGTCTGCTTTTTGACGAGCCTACCAACCACCTTGATATGGAAGCCATCACAGCCCTCAATGAAGGAATGAAGAAATTCAAAGGCGTGGAACTGTTCTCCTGCCATGACCATCAGGTGGTACAGACCACGGCAAACCGCATCATGGAAATCCTGCCCGACGGCACTCTGGTTGACAAGATCACCACCTACGATGAATATCTGGAAAGCGATGAGATGGCAAGAAAACGTACTGTCTACACCAGTACTGCCAGCCAGGAAGAGGACGACTGAACATGAGACCGGTAGACCTTCACACCCACACTTCTAAATCAGACGGAAGTTTATCCCCTGCCCAGTTAGTGGACTATGCTGTGGAGAAAGGCCTTGCTGCCTTAGCGATCACAGACCACGATACCACAGATGGGTTGGATGAGGCTCTGTCTTACGCCGCCACGCTGGCTCAGAAGGGTGCTCCCTGTACTGAGGTCATTCCGGGAATAGAATTTTCTACCCAATACGAACAGAAGGATGTGCATATCGTAGGGCTCTATATCTCCTATGACGCCCCTTCCTTTCAGGACAGACTCAATGCCTTCGTGGATTCCCGCATCAACCGGAATCATAAAATGTGCGAGAATCTTCAAGGCGCAGGCATTGATATCACTTTTGATAAACTGCAGGCTGAAAATCCCGGCGCTGTCATTACCCGGGCACACTACGCTTCCTATCTTTTAGAACATGGTTATGTGAAAAGCCGCCCGGATGCCTTCTCGCAATATCTGGGAGACCACACGAAGTACTTCGTGCCCCGTGAAAAAGTAACCCCGGCCCAGGCTGTGGAACTGATCCTTCAGGCCGGCGGTGTCCCGATTCTGGCCCATCCCACGCTCTATCACATGGGAACAGACAGACTCTGTGCGCTGGTAGCTTCTTTAAAGGAATCCGGTCTGATGGGGATTGAAGCCTTCTACAGCACCTACACGCCGCAGGATGAACGGGAAATGCGCAGAATCGCCGACAAGTACGGTCTGCTTCTAAGCGGCGGATCCGATTTTCACGGCGCCAACAAACCGAATCTGGATTTAGGCACCGGCTATGGCCGCCTGTTTGTTCCGGAAGAAGTACTGGATCGAATCAAAGATGCTGCAAAACAATCTTCTATAGTTAACATAATATATTCAAACGAATGACAGAGAAATAACGATATGAAACTTTTATTCACAGATTTAGACGGCACGCTTTTAAATAATGATAGTCAGGTATCCCCTGACACCAGAACCTTTCTGCATGACTTTCTTCAGGCAGGCAACAAACTGATTCTGTCTTCGGGCAGGCCCCTTTTAAGTATTCTGGAAGTAAAAGAAAACGCCGGGCTCACACAGCCCGGTATCTTTCTGACCTGCAGTAACGGAACGCAGATTTATGACTGTGACCGTGCCTGCAGCATCTGGGAAAAAAGACTTTCCCTTTCCTATGTACCCTATCTGCAGGCACAGGCAGACAACTATGGCCTGCACATCCAGACCTACACAGCGGATGCTATCGTTTCTCCCGCAGAGGATGCAGAGATTACCTATTACCGCAGGAAAATCCATCTGCCCCTGCTCATCTCCCCCAATCTCAGGGACGCGCTCACCGAGGGCCCCTTTAAGATGCTGGCTATCAGTCTGAACGACTTTGACAAACTGGAAGCCTTTCGCAGCAGCATCTCCGACTGGGCTCAGAACAAAGTCCGCACCATTTACTCCAACCATATGTATCTGGAACTCTTTGACTGGGATGCCGGTAAAGGCAACGCGGTACGTTTTCTGTGCGATTATTTTCACGTTCCCCTCTCCGACGCCTACGCCGCAGGAGATGCCGATAACGATATTTCCATGCTGGCAGCCGCCGGCACCGGCATCGCCATGCTGAATGCTTCCGAAAAGGTAAAGCAAAAGGCCGATGTAATCACCGGCCTGGACAACGATCATGACGGACTGGCAGCTACGATGCGCCAACTGTTACACATTTGACACCCCATTGCTATCCAAGTCTGCATATATATCCGAGTCTGCGAAACGGATTCCCGGATTGCGCTGTGCGCAGTCATCCCTCCACAATCAGATATCTGCCATCTCCAACTTCAAACACCTCTGACGCTTCCAGGATTTCCTCCTCATCGGCGCCTTCCATATCCATTCCCTCTTCCTCAAAAAACTCCCAGACTTCTCTGAGGGAATCCACCACTACCGCCATACATTCTTCCAGAAAGTTTTCTGCCTCCTCAGGCGTTGTGGCTACTTCCTCCGGATACAGCTGCAACTGATTGTCCAGAAAGCACTGTACTACCTTCTCATCAAACATAATATCCCCCATTTCCGCACAGATTACCTGCGCTGTTATTTTATGATTCTCACGAAAGCCGCCGGGATTTAGCTTCGCAGAGTCCTAAATCAGCACTACGCTTCTCAGGATTCCGGGAAAAGCCCTCTCTTTTTCAATTCCTGACAAAGCCTCCCGACAGGCAGTCCCACCACATTGTTATAATCCCCGCAGATTCCCTGGATGTAAGCGGCACACAGCCCCTGGATTGCATAGGCTCCCGCCTTATCCATAGGTTCCCCGCTGTCCACATACCGTTTGATTTCCTCCTGGCTCATGGTATACATGGTCACATCCGTACACTCGCTGAAGGTGGCATACATGGCAGACATATCCTTATACTTCCAGGCAATGGTGACGCCTGTATAGACCTGATGTCCTGCCCCCTGCAGATCGCCAAGCATCCGCGCAGCGTCCTCTTTATCTTTCGGCTTGCCCAGAATCTTACCCCAGGCTGACACAACCGTGTCCGCGCCGATGACCACGAAGTCTTCCTTTCCCTCTGCTGTCAGTCTGCCGCAGACGTCTACCGCCTTCTGATAAGATAACTCCTCCACCACCTCATCCGGTCTGTCTTTGGTGACTTTTTCCTCCACGGTACTGGGCATCACCTTAAAAGAAAGCCCAACCTGCCTGAGCAGTTCTTTCCTGCGGGGCGATGCCGAGGCCAGATATATTTTCATATGCTTTATTCCTCCTGTCCTGCCGTATCAGTATGGTGCATCTTGGGAATAAATATTCGTTTGTGTGATGCTTCTGCCTCCTCTTTGGCCACAGACTTTGCCTCCATACAGAAATGAAGCTGTGCGTTGAACACTTCTTTTCCCCTCTTGTCTATCTTCTCATAGCTGCCATCCGGCTGCAGAATGGAGGCCTTCACCGTATCCTTAAGCTGACATTCTAAGATGTGCCACAGCTTCTCCTGTAAGAGCGCTTTCTCTATGGGAAAAAGAATCTCCACCCGGCGGTCTAAGTTTCTCGGCATCCAGTCTGCACTGGCACAATAATACTCCGGTTTTCCATCATTTTCAAAGTAAAAGATTCTGGCATGTTCCAGAAAATTACCCACAATGGAACGTACTGTGATATTTTCACTGACCCCCTTAATCCCCGTCCGCAGACAGCAGATTCCACGAATGATCAGTTCAATCTTCACCCCGGCCGTGCTTGCCGCATAAAGCGCCTCGATAACGCTCTTATCACACAGAGAGTTCATCTTGGCAATGATTTTAGCCGGTCTGCCCGCCAATGCATGCTCCCGCTCCCTGCCTATCAGATACAGAAATCTGTCCTTCAACCAATAGGGAGCCAGAGAAAGCTTATTCCAGCTTCGCGGTTCCGAATAACCGGAAAGCATATTAAAGACTGCCGTCGCATCCTCACCGATAGCTTCCGAACAGGTAAAAAGTCCCACATCTGTATAAAGTTTAGCCGTAGAATCATTATAATTGCCGGTTCCCAGATGCACATACCGTCTGATGCCGTTCTCTTCTCTTCTGACCACCAGGGTTATCTTGCTGTGGGTCTTAAGCCCTACCAGACCATAAATGACATGACAGCCCGCTTTCTCCAGTTTCCTGGCCCAGACAATATTATTTTCCTCATCAAACCTGGCCTTTAACTCCACCAGCACAGAAACCTGCTTGCCGTTCTCCGCTGCCTGTTCCAGTGCCGCAATAATGGGCGAATGGCCGCTGACACGATAAAGCGTCTGCTTGATGGCCAGTACCTCCGGATCCCTGGCTGCCTGCCGGATAAACCGCACCACCGGCTCAAAAGTCTGGTAGGGATGATGCATCAGGATATCCCCTTCCCGGATCTTTTCGAAAACATCCGCATCCTCCGGCAGTTCCGGTACCGGCTGCGGCTTTAAGTAACTATGTTCCTTCAAGTGGTCGAAGCCATCCAGACCATACATCTTCATCAGAAAAGTCAAATCAAGAGGTCCATTGATGGCATAAATGTCCTCTTTAGAAATCGAAAGCTCCTCTCTGACCAGCTTAAGAAGCCTGCTGTCAATACCCTCCTCCACTTCCAGACGGATGACCTGGCCCCACTGCCTCTTTTTCAGCTGCTTCTCGATCTCCTGCAACAGATCCTCGGCCTCTTCTTCCTCAATCGTCAAATCCGCATTTCGCATGATGCGGAAAGGACATGTGCAGACAATATCATAATTTAAGAACAGTTTATGAATATTGCGTTCAATCACCTCTTCCAGAAGAATCAGCTTCATACCCTCCTGCGCAGGAACCGACACAATCCGCGAGAGCACGCTTGGCACCTGTACGGTGGCAAACTCCAATTCCCCATCCCCATTCTTTTTGGTCACCAGCGCACCCAGATTCAGTGTCTTATTGCGAATCAGCGGAAATGGCCTGGAAGAATCCACTGCCATGGGTGTGAGCACCGGATAGACGTTGTCCGCAAAATAGTGATCCACATAGGCAGCTTCTTCTTTGCTTAAATCCTCGTGATGACCGATCAGGTGCAGCCCGTTCTCCAAAAGCTGCGGCAGAAGGGACCTGTTATAGGTAGTATACTGCTGTCCCACCAGCTTATGGGTCTCCTCATTCACCCTCATAAGCTGCTCCTCTGTGGACATCCCCGCGATGTCCCGCTTCTTATAACCGGCATTTACCATATCCTTAAGTGATGCAACCCGCACCATAAAGAACTCATCCAGATTAGATGCCGTAATCCCAAGAAACTTAAGCCGTTCAAACAAAGGCAGCTGCTTGTCCTTGGCTTCTGCCAGAACCCTCTTATTAAAGAGCAGCCAGCTAAGCTCCCTGTTACTATAATACTCATCTTTAGAAAAATCCTTTACTTCCGCCATCCCCCTATGGCCTCCTTCTTTATATTATATATCTCTCCTGCTGCTGATTTGCCTTGGCCGCTTCCTTACCCTCATGCCAGTCAGTTCTGTTCCCAAAGGCTGATACGCCCTGGGCTAATTTCTTTGTCGTATTACAGGTTTTACACTGTACACTTCCTCAAAGAAATCCGCACGCTTGGTAAACAGCCCCTTTTCCAGCGTGATATCCACGGAAGCATCCACCGTGATAATCAGCCGCTCCTCCTTGAGGACAGTCTTCACATTCTTGAACTTCTGCTTATGGCTGCGGTCCAGGCCGTTGGCAATCTTTAAGATTGCTGTCAGCTTGGCGATGGTCAGATAGGCTGTCCTGTCGATGGTGCCACTGGCTCCCACCACCTCACTGTATTCAAATTCAATATGATTATACTTCACCACATTGGCTACAATCTCCCGCTCCATATGGGAAAGCCCGATAATCTCCGTGGACATGATGATATTGTAAGAACATTCGCCCAGATTTACCAGACTGATGTATTTGCCGCAGTCATGCAAAAGCGTGGCAATCCGCAAAAGCAGCCTCTCCCGCTTCCCCAGACCATGCACTTTGTTCATGCTGTCATAAATCGTCAGCGCAATCTTTTCCAGGGTTTCACTGCGCCGCCTGCTTCCCATATAACGCTTACTGATACTCTGCGCACAGGCAATGATGTCCTGCTCGAAGTCATGATTCTCCTTAATGATCTTATTCTTTTCCCCGTACTCATATGCCATGCCGTCACAAAGCGTCACGCCCGGCGCCCAGATCAGCTTGGCATCCATCACCTTGGCAATCCGATTCACCAGCACACCGGAAATAAATAAGAGCGGTATGTTCTCCTCCGGCATATCCAGCGCATGGGCCGCCTCCTGGGCTGACTTCACCTTGACCCGTTCCAGGAAACGTTCTATAGCCGGAGACTCAATGCTGCTCTGCTCTAACCCGGGCACATTCTTACCCACAATCTCTGAGATATAATCGTCCACCACGATGATATTCTCTATCTGCCGGTCTTTTAAATATAATTTCTTAAACACTGCCAGCTGGGAACTTACCATTTCATCCAGAATCTCATCAAACTGCCCCGGGCGGATATTCAGCCGTCCGATCTGATCCTGCAGTCTCAGTACCCCAAGCCGCATGTTCTGGGTGGTCACCAGCGTGTCCTTGTCAAACAGGGATATCTGAATACTGCCGCCGCCGATATCCACAATGGCAGTCCCTTTCTCTATGATCCTGTTAAAAGCATCGCCTTTGGACGCAATAGATTTATAATTTAAGAATCGCTGTTCCGAATTGCTTAAAACCTCAATCCGTATTCCTGTGCGCTGGGCAATCTGATCCAGGACAATCATGGTATTTTCCGTCTCCCGGATGGCACTGGTGCCGTATGCCTTATAAGCCTCTACCTTATAGCCTTTCATGATGGACACATAATCCCGCAGTACCCTGCACAGCTCATCCACCCGCTCATAACTGATCTTGCCGTTGGCGAAAGTATCGGACCCTAAGTCGATACGATGTCTGATATGATCGATCTCTCTTATCCCGCTTTTAGAGGATATCTCAAAAATTTTCATTGCCAGTTCATAAGAACCTACATCTATGGCTGCAAATGTTTTCATATGACTTCTCGCTTCCCCACTTCTTATTCTGTTTGCTGCCCCAGCAGATAATCGATAAACTGCTGAGCTGTCCTGCCGGAAAGGCCGCCATGGGCTAATTCCCACTTATTGGCTTCCAGATATAATGCTTCCTCCTCCATGACCACACCGTTTCTGTCAGCCAGCGTCTTGACAATCTGCTGGAACTGCTTCTTATCCGGCGCACAGAAGAATATGGATACGCCGAACCGGTACACCAGCGATAATTTCTCCTGCACCGTATCTCCGGCATGCATGTCTTCCATCCTGCGGTCCTCTTTATCACTATAGTTCTCCCGGATCAGATGCCGCCTGTTGGAAGTTGCATAGATCAGTACATTAGCCGGTTTTTTCTCCAGGCCGCCCTCTATGACTGCCTTGAGATACTTATACTCAATCTCGAAGTCCTCGAAACTCAAATCATCCATATAAATAATGAACTTATAATTTCTGTTCTTCAACTGGGAAATCACACTGTTTAAATCCTGAAACTGATGTTTATACAGTTCAATGATGCGAAGCCCCCTGTCGTAGTATTCATTGGCAATAGCCTTCACACAGGAAGATTTGCCCGTCCCCGCATCCCCGAACAGCAGACAGTTATTGGCTCTTCTGCCCGCCACGAAAGCCTCCGTATTATCCAGCAGCTTCTTCTTGGGAATCTCATAGCCAACCAGGTCATCCAGATGCACGTGAGCAATGTTCAGGATCGGCACGATACGAGCTCCCTCATCCGTATGTACCACCCGGAAAGCCTTGTGCAATCCGAGATTCCCTACGCCGTACTCCCGATAGAACTGGGTCAGTGTAGCCTTCATGGCCCGGGCGTCTTCGTTCTCCAAAAACTGCCTGGCCAGTGTACAGATTCTGTCACGGATACGTTTGTTGTAGACCTTCCCGGCGTGGGAAGGCTTCTCATAAGATAAGATTACTCCAAACTCCGGCGCCTTCAAGATTTCCATCATCTCCGTGAAATCATAATCATAGAACTCCTTGAATATAGCGATGTCATGCAGAACCAATTCATTGATGCTGCCCTCCACCTCTCCTCTGATTTCACAGGCCATACTGTAACTGTTTTCATTGTTGACCAGAAGATTGGTGAGATAACAGTGCCATAGATTTCCATAAAATCCATGATCTGCCGCCGTCTTTAACAGCCCATGGATACACCCGTAAAGAAGGGGCCTCGCCCTGCCGTCTCCCGCCCGGTAATGCTCCATCAGCCATACCATATCCTTCAGGATTTCTCCCTCCGCAAATTCTCTGTAAATAACCAGTTCCGCTTCTCTCATCGCCTTATGCCCTTCCCTGTCAGTAATTTCCCAAGATCTTCATGTTGCGCGCCTCATCCCGAAGTCCTCTCAAGGCATTCTTTACCGCTGCATCTGCCAGATTTCCCTCAAAGTCAATGAAAAACCTGTATTCCCAGTTCCTGTCTTCGATAGGACGGCTCTCAATCTTGGTCATGTTCAGATTATTGTATATGAAATGTGACAGCATATGATAGAGGGAACCGCTCTCATGGGGCACCTCCAGACAAATGCTGATCTTCTTAGCGCCTTTTAAAAATATCTTCTGGTTCGTGACAACGATAAAGCGGGTAGAGTTGGTCTCCGACTGGTTGACCCCCCGTTTCAGGATTTCCAGACCATAAATTCTGGCCGCCTGTTCGCTGGCGATGGCTGCCTGCGTAACATCCTTTTCCTCACTGACCTTTCTGGCCGCAAAGGCATTGTTCTGAATACTGATCTGCTGCCAGTTCTCATGAGCGCTTAAGTATCTGGCGCTCTGCATCAGCGACTGGGGATGGGAATATACCGTTTTAATCGCGCAGATATCCGCGCCTGGCACTCCCATCAGACAATGTTCTATCCTGATAATCTGTTCTCCCACAATATAGTTCTCAAATTCTACCAGAAGGTCATAAATCTCATTCACAATGCCGGCAGTCGAATTTTCTATGGGAAGCACCGCAAAATCCGCGCTTCCCTCCTCTATGGCACACATGGCGTCCCGGAAAGTATCCACATGAAAAGAATTGACCTCTTCACCGAAATACCGCATCATAGCCATCTGGGAATAGGAGCCTTCTGCTCCCTGGAAAACCACTCTTGCCCTGCCCATGTCCAGACTGTCCACCCCAATAAAGGGCAGTCTGCCGAGGGCCCCTGCCTCCCCCAGCTTATTATACTGCAGCTTGCGGCTGGCCGACATGATCTGCTCAAACAGCTCCTGTATCCCACAGGCATTGAAATCATTGTGGGTCAGGGACTTTACTTTCTGCAGCTTTTCTTCTTCCCTTGTCTTGTCAAACACCTTTTTCCCGGTCTCTATCTTATAATCCGCCACCTGGGAAGAGATTGCCATACGTTCCTCATAAAGCTTCACAATCTGCTCATCAATCTCATCCAGCTGTCCTCGTAATGTCAGTAAATCCATGTCTCCTGTCCTTTCCCCGATGATCCGTATTCTCACTAACTCTTTTGGTTACTTTTCACACATATACGGCAAGTAATCCTCCAAACTTTAACATCAGTTTACCCCAAATCCCCCTTGATAGCAAGCGGGATTATAGATATAATAGATGTATCAGTCAGTAGGGGGATAAGTAAATGACAAGTACACGAAAGAACATTCTTATTTTTACAATAACAGGCGTTGTTCTTGCTCTATTATTTCTGCTTTCTTATTTCACTGGCAGAATTACCATGAATGATGAATATACAAGCGGCAATACCCCTGGGAATCTGAATAATGGCGGATTCTTCTGCGAATCTGACGGCAGGGTATACTTCGCCAATGCCTATGATAACAACTGTCTTTATTCCATGAATCCTGATGAGACAGACATGCAGAAGCTGAGCAACAGTTCTGTTTCCTCCATCAATGCGGCTGGCAAATACCTCTATTTTTCCATGACCAGCGGCTCCGGCAAATCCGGCGGAGACGGTCTGGGATACATGATGCAGACCTCCGGTATCTACAGAAGCAACTTAAAAGGAAAATCGGTTGTCAATCTGGAAAGATGCCACATTGTCAGCATGCAGCTGTGCGGCAACTATCTGTACTATGAGAAATATGATAACAGCGCGGGAACTTCTCTGGAGAAAATACGTATCGATAAGAAAGACAAACAGACCATAGCAAATGAAATCATCAATCCGAACTGTTATGTAAACGGTAAGATTTATTACCAGGGAACTGCCAAGGATCATTATCTCCACGCCCTCGATGTCTCCACTGACAAAGACTCGGTGGTATGGCAGGGCAATATCTGGAATCCCATCGTTCAGGACGGCTATGTGTACTACATGGATGTATCGGAAAATTATCGGCTTTGCCGCTATTCATTGTCCGGAGGCGTGGTTGAGGTGCTTACCAACGAACGGATTGACATGTTCAACGTCTACCGCAATTATATTTACTACCAGGTCAGCTCCGCAGATACACCGGCCCTCAAACGAATGATGACCGACGGCTCCTCTCAGGAACTGATAATGGAAGGCGTGTTCCAAAATATCAATATCACTTCCAATTATGTATATTTTAACGGTTTTAATGAATCGGTTCCCGTCTACAAGACGAGTACCTTCGGCCCTGTCAATGTGGTCACCTTTGAGGCTGCCAAACAGGCTGCTTTCGATAATTTAAGCTGACGCCTTTCGGTGTCAGCTTTTTTATGTCATAGGAAATTCCTCTTGCTATGATAACACATGTTCTTCTCCACTTTGTCTTACGTCCTCGTATAATTGCAGAACAGATTTTCCCAGAACAGGATGTCTCTCATAAGGCGCTATCTGTACAAGGGGTTTCAATACGAAGTCACGGTTTGCCATATCTATGTGCGGAATGATCAAGTCCTCCGTATCCATCACACAGTCCTCATACAGAAGAATATCCAGATCCAGTGTTCTTGGTCCCCAATGAATCAGTCGTTTCCGTCCCCGCTTCTTTTCAATCTCATGAATCTTTTCCAACAGTTCTTCCGGGGTATAGAGCGTATCCAGGGCTATCACACCATTTAGAAAATCTGCCTGCTCCACGCCGCCATATGCTGTCGTCTCCATCCAATCTGAGACACGCACCACACTGCACTTTGGATCCTCCTGAAAGGAATCCACCGCTGCCTTTAAGTGGGCTTCCCGGTCACCCATATTGGAGCCGCAGGCTATGTATGTACGCCGCCAACCTCTGGTAATCCTGACTGACACGGTTCTAAAAGGGAACGGAATCGGCGCTTCCGGTTTCTTGACCTCCATGGTAACTCTCCTGACATGCGGAAATGTAAGAAGAAGCTTCTCTGCCGCTCTCTCCGCTGCCGTCTCAATCAGCTTATATGTATGGGTTGTCAGAAAAGAATGTAAAAATCTGCATACATCCCCATAATTGGTGGACAGATTCAGATCATCCATCACACCCGCTCTTCTGGTGTCCGTCTCTAATTCCACACTGATATAAAAGTTCTGTCCTATCTCGTTCTCCTTAGGATACACGCCATGATGGGCATATATCTGAAGATCCTCTATCCTGATTTTATCCATTGTCATCCTCTGGCCCTATTCCCCGAATTGCTTCTGTCATCTTGATGGCACGCAAGTTTTCCTTCACGTCGTGTACGCGGACAAACATGGCACCCTTTTTCGCCCCATAGACTGTGGTCACCAGGGTTCCTTCCATGCGCTCTGTTACCGGAAGATCCAGCGCTATCCCCACCACAGACTTACGGCTTGCGCCTAAAAGGATGGGATATCCTAAGGAATGAAAATTCTGTAATTTGTTAATGATCTCCAGATTGTTCTCGTAGGTCTTACCGAATCCCACACCAGGGTCTAGGATAATCCTATCATCTGCAATCCCCGCTTTATGGGCAATTTCCAGAGATTCTTCCAAATCCCAGAGAATCTCCTCTATCAGATTCTGATACTCTGCTTTCCTGCGATTATGCATCAGACAACACGGAATCTGGGCCTTCGCAATCACTTCTGCAAGTTTTCCTTCATATTTGAGGCCCCAGATATCATTGATCATATCCGCCCCCGCCGCTATACCGGCCAGGGCTACCTCAGCCTTATACGTATCAAGCGATATCGGAATATCAAATCTTGATTTAATATTTTCAATCACAGGTACTACCCTGTGAATCTCTTCCTGATCCGAAACCATGGTATATCCCGGTCTTGTGGACTCACCCCCCACATCAACAATATCCACACCTTCTCCAATCATCTCTTCCACATGAAACAAGGCCTTGTCCAACGCCTGGTACCTGCCCCCGTCCGAAAACGAATCAGGTGTTATGTTAAGAATACCCATCACATAAGTATGGCCTTTTGTCCTGAACTCTCTCTGCCCAATCCTCATAGTAATCTCCATTCCAAAATGTTTATTCCTGATTATATTTTTTCTCATCTCTGACCATTTCAAAGAAGAGTCTCTGCCATTGTGGGTCCTCCTGAAAGCATCCTCGTGAAGCCACTGTCACGGTCCTGCTTCCGGGTTTCTTCACACCGCGCATGGTCATGCACATATGCTCTGCTTCCAACATGACCATTGCTCCCTGGGGCGCTAAATGCTTCATGATGGCATCCACAATCTGAATCGTCATCTGCTCTTGAATCTGAGGTCTTCTGGCATACACCTCCACCGTTCTTGCCAACTTACTGAGCCCCGCCACTCTTCCATTCGGCAGATACGCAATGTGCGCCCTGCCATAGAAAGGCATCAGGTGGTGCTCACAAGTAGAATAAAAGGTGATATCTTTTACCACCACGATCTCATTACTTGCAACAGGAAATGTCTTCGTCAAATGATCCGCCGCATCTTCTTCCATCCCTGCAAAAATCTCGCCATACATGCGGGCGATTCGATCCGGCGTTTCCCGCAGTCCTTCCCGGCCCACATCCTCTCCGATTCCCTCCAATAACAATTCCACTGCTTCTTTAATTTTGCTCTGATCTACCATGAGAATCTCTCCTGATCGTATCTCTATGTTCTACTATATTCATCAATTGTCCCAGATAAGACAGGGAACCAAAGGCAACAATCACAGTCTCCTTATCCTCTCCTGCTAAAAGATAGGCAATTTCCACCGCCTCCTGCACACTGTCTGCCACTGTCACACTGTTATGATATTCCTGCACTGCCTGTGCCAGGTCATATGCCGATAACGCCCGTTCTTTTATGGGCGGCGTCACTGTGATGATATGCTCTGCCAGTTCAAAGGTATTTCGGATTACCTTATCATATTCCTTGTCCCGCAGCATGCCCATAATAAAGATGATTCTTCTGTCGGGATAATAATAGCGAATACTCTCTGCAAGCTTTCGGGACGCATCCTCGTTATGAGCTCCGTCAGCGATGAAAAGAGGCTTCTTTCCGATCACCTGGAACCGGCCCGGCCATCTGGCCTGCATGAGTCCCTCCCGCAGCTTTCCTTCCGATACCGGAAAGCCGCACCGAGCCAGCATCATAAGCGTTTCCACTGCCACCACTGCATTTGCAATCTGAAACTGCCCTAACATGCCAATTTCCAGATTCTTATACTTATCATAACTGAAATGCTGCTTGGTCACACCGCTTTTGATATGTTTCGCCTTACCCACATCTGCCGTAAAAAACTTCGCCTTGCGAAGCAGTGCCGCCTGCCGCAAGACTTTCATCACCTCCGGGGGCTGCTTGGCAGATATGACATAACATTTGTGTTTAATTATACCGGCTTTCGCCAATGCAATCTGTTCCAGGGAATCTCCCAGAATTTCCATATGATCCATGCTGATAGAGGTAAAGACTGCTGCTACCGTGGTGCTGACCACATTGGTAGCATCAAGTGTTCCTCCCAGTCCCGTTTCCAGGACCACCAGATCGCATCCTTTGTCCAGAAAATACAGAAAAGCCACCGCCGTTTCCACCTCAAAGAGTGTGGGGTGATCTGCACCTTCTTCGGCCATGGCTTTTGCCGCCTTTCTCACAGGTTCCAGATACTTGCACAGCCCCGACTGGGTAATCATCCTGCCGTCCACCTGAAACCGCTCCCGATAATCCAGTACCGTAGGCGAAATATAGCGTCCCACTTTATAGCCGGCTGTCTGTAACACCGTAGAAATATAGGAAAGCACAGACCCCTTGCCGTTGGTACCGGCAATATGAATGAACTTCAGTTGATCCTGGGGATTACCAAGACGCTCACACAAACCACGCATGTTCTCAAGCCCCATGACACTGCCCAGAGGCTTAAGTTCTTCTATATAATCCATGGCTTCCCTGTAGTTCATATACTCTCCTCACTTATAATCCCTATGCCAGCACAGGCAGTATGTCATATTTGATTGAATAAACAGTAAATATCCGTCTATACTGTGACTATGAAAAAATTCATTCACAACTTCATACACTGCGGACTGCTGGGATGGTTTCTGGAAATCATCTTCACGGCCTTTCATGCCTTTCGCAGAAGAGACTTAAAGTTATCAGGCGCCACCTCCCTATGGATGTTTCCCATATACGGAATGGCCGCCTTCCTGGCCCCCGTCTGCCGGCTTGTGCGAAACCGCAGCCTGGCGGTCCGCGGTCTTATTTACACAGCTTTGATCTTTACCGGTGAATTTGCCACCGGCATATGGCTCAACCGGCGAGAACTGTGTCCCTGGAACTATGAACATTCCCGCTGGAACCTGGCCAGCGTGATCCGCCTGGACTATGCGCCTGTCTGGTTTATCACCGGTCTTTTGTTTGAACGGCTCCTTAAGGAAAACGATGACTCTCTTCGTCCGGACTAACATGGATGCCCCGCCTGCGCACCGGCACTTTCACAATAACCCAAACATCCTACATCTGATCAATATCATCCGCATCAATATTAAGGGTATTTAAGGTACGTCTCTTTCTCCTTGCCTCTTCTGAGCTATGCAGGATATAGTCCTTAATCTCCTTGGCATGTTTAATATGCTCCAGAAACAGCTGCGGATGGGTGTTATCACCCGTATAACAGGCCACCGTTCCCAGGCCGAAAATGCGTTCCATCAGACTTGTTCTCAACTCCACATCCTGTATCTTATATAAATAACAGTCGTTTTCTGTAGTGCTGAAAAGCCCGGCATTGATCGTAATCACCTGTTCGTTTATCTTATACTTTGTAAAAGTAAAAGGCAGCCCCAAAAACAGCCATCTCTTACGCTCCACATATTCCCTGATTTGTCCTTTTATACCTTCATTCTTTACATCTGCTTCCGCATTCTGCAAACCCTTACGTTCTTCTGCCTTTTTTTCTTCCATATGATATTTCTCCTTCCCATGTCACCCACACCTGATCCCCCCTATCAGGGCAGTTTACCACTCGCTAACCTCCATGATTCCGCTCTGCGCAATCTCCTTGTTTACTATATCATACCCCATCCTTTTGCACAAGTTTTCATCCGAAACAGTCCCGGATTCTTCTTTATAAATTATTCCAGCTCTACTTGAAACACCCCTGCCTTTATGATATGATATACAAAATATAGCTGTCACTAAAGATATCACCACATAATAAGGAGGGAACTCACATGACCGCAAAAGATTGTATCCTGGGACGCAGAAGCATTCGCAAGTTCAAATCTGACACAGTTTCCCATGAACTGCTGGCAGAGATTGTGGAAACTGCATCTTACGCTCCCAGCTGGAAACATACACAGATTACCCGCTATATCGCAGTGGAAGGCGCACTGAAAGATCAGATTGCCAAAGAATGTACTACAATCTATCCTCCCAATGGTGATATCATTGCCGCTGCACCTGTTCTGATGGCAATAACCATCATCAAAAACCGCAGCGGTTATGAGCGCGACGGTTCTTTCAGCACCCCCCGCGGTGACGGCTGGCAAATGTATGACGCGGGTATTGCCTCCCAGTGCCTTTGCCTTGCGGCCCATGAAAAGGGCCTTGGTTCCGTTATCCTTGGACTCTTCGACCAGAGCGCGGCAGAGTCCTTACTACAGATTCCGGAAGACAGAGAATTGGTTGCATTGATACCTGTTGGTTATCCTGATGAAACACCTGCAGCACCCAGAAGAAAATCCGTAGAGGAATTACTTTCCTTTCAATCATAAACAATGCAAATAGAAGAGATTCATTCTCTTCTATTTTTTTAGACGTACTTTCCTATATCATAAACAGGAGATTTGCGCCGGCAACTGCGCATAGACTCCGGAATGGAGAATAAGAATACTATGAGACATTTAATGAATCCCCTTGATTTTTCTGTGGAAGAACTGGACAAGCTCTTCAATCTGGCCAGTGACATCGAAGCAAACCCTGCCAAATATGCGCACATCTGTGAGGGAAAGAAACTGGCCACCTGTTTCTATGAACCCAGCACACGCACGCGCCTGAGCTTTGAAGCTGCCATGCTGAATCTCGGCGGCCAGGTTCTTGGATTCTCTGATGCCGCTTCTTCTTCCGCTACCAAGGGAGAAAGCGTATCGGATACCATCCGCATCATTTCCTGCTATGCCGATATCTGTGCCATGCGCCACCCCAAAGAGGGCGCACCGATGGTAGCTGCCAGCCGTTCTGGTATTCCTGTCATCAACGCCGGGGACGGCGGTCATCAACACCCCACCCAGACATTGACAGATCTGCTTACGATCCGCTCCCTGAAAGGACGATTGGGAAACTTTACCATTGGACTGTGCGGCGATCTGAAATTTGGCAGAACCGTACATTCCCTGATCAATGCATTGATCAGATATCCGGATATCCGCTTTATTTTCATCTCTCCGCCGGAATTGAAGGTACCCGACTATATCACCGATATGCTAACAGAGAAAAAAATCGCATATGAAGAAGTGATCCGTCTGGAAGACTGCATGCCTGACCTGGATCTCCTTTATATGACCAGAGTACAGAAGGAACGTTTCTTTAACGAGGAAGACTATGTACGGCTAAAAGATTTCTATATTCTGGACAAAGACAAACTGTCCGCCGCCAGAGAAGATATGCTGATACTCCATCCGCTGCCTCGTGTCAATGAGATTTCCGTAGAAGTGGACGATGATCCTCGGGCCGTCTATTTCAGACAGGCAAAGTATGGTGTCTATGTGCGGATGGCACTCATTCTCACCCTTTTAGAGCTGCAATAAATTCCTTCTGGGGTTGCCCCTGAATGTATTCATAAATCACACGTAATGGACATGCGTTGAAAGGAGATCATCATGTTAAATGTAGGAAAAATCGAAGAGGGCTTTGTGCTGGATCACATCGAAGCCGGTAAGAGTCTTGCCATCTACCACCATCTCAAACTGGATAAGCTGGACTGTACAGTTGCCATCATCAAGAATGCCAGAAGCAATAAAATGGGCAAAAAAGATATCCTGAAAGTGGAATGTGATATCAACACACTGAATCTGGATATCCTGGCCTTTATCGACCATAACATTACCGTCAATGTCATCAAAGACGGCAAAATCGTAGACAAAAAGGAACTGGTACTTCCCCGGGAAATCCATAACGTCATCAAATGTAAAAATCCCCGCTGTATCACTTCCATCGAACAGGAACTGCCGCATATATTCGTATTAGCGGATGAAGAGAAAGAAATCTACCGCTGTAAATACTGTGAAGAAAAGGCCAGCAGATCCAAACTCTAAACCATAGATATCAAATTCTACTCATACAAAAAGGAGCCCCGTGACCAACCGGCCACACCATAGGCTCCTTTTTCATCTTCCTAAAACAGAATCATATACCGAAATCCGCAGCGCTAGCTTCACAATTTCATGCCTGTTAATCTCCGAAGGAATTTACGCCTGTGCTACATCCTTCATAGAGAAGCTGATCCTGCCCATCTTGTCCTTGCCAAGGCATACCACAGTCACCTTATCACCAAGCGTGAGCACATCCTCCACATGATTGATTCTCTCCCTTGCGATCTTAGAGATATGAACCATACCTTCTTTGCCCGGTGCAAACTCGATGAATGCACCAAACTCCTTGATGCTGACTACAGTCCCCTGGAAAATCTGTCCTTCCTCGAAGTCTGTGGTGATCAGCTTGATCATATCCACTGCCTTGTCCATCATCTCATGGTCTGTGCCGCATACTGACACATTACCATCATCTGTGATGTCAATCTTCACACCCGTGCGGGCAATGATCTCATTGATCGTCTTACCGCGCTGGCCAACCACGTCACCAATCTTATCAGGATCAATCTGAATAGAGATAATCTTCGGCGCATACTTGCCAACCTCTTTACGGGGCGCTGCAATCGCAGGTGTCATACAGTTGGCCATGATAAACTCTCTGGCTTCACGGCATCTTGCAATCGCGCCTTCTACGATAGGCTTGGTCAGACCATGAATCTTAATATCCATCTGGATTGCTGTGATACCCTCGTGCGTACCTGTCACCTTAAAGTCCATATCGCCAAAGAAATCCTCAAGGCCCTGAATATCTGTCAGCAATACGAAATCGTCATCTGTATCGCCTGTCACCAGACCGCAGGAGATACCGGCAACCATCTTCTTGATCGGCACGCCTGCCGCCATCAGTGACATACAGGACGCACAGGTAGATGCCATAGAAGTAGAACCATTGGACTCAAAAGTCTCGGACACTGTCCGGATCGCATAGGGGAACTCCTCCTCTGACGGAAGTACCGGAAGCAGTGCTCTCTCTGCCAGCGCACCATGGCCAATCTCTCTGCGGCCCGGACCTCTGCTTACTTTTGTCTCACCTACAGAATAAGACGGGAAATTGTAGTGGTGCATATATCTTTTGCTTGTAATGTTCTCATCTAAGCCGTCCACCTTCTGCATCTCGGATAACGGCGCCAGTGTACACACATTACAAATCTGGGTCTGTCCTCTGGTAAACATGGCTGAACCATGTACTCTGGGAATAATATCCACTTCTGCTGCCAAAGGTCTGATCTGATCTAATGCTCTGCCGTCAGGACGCTTATGATCTTTTAAGATCATCTTGCGGACAGTTTTTTTCTGGTACTGATAGACTGCCTCACCAAGCACTGCCAGATACTCTTCTTTTTCTGCAAAAGCTTCTTCCAGCTTTGCTGTCACATTTTTGATATTCTCTTCGCGCACCTGCTTTTCATCCGTGAAGACTGCTGTCTCCATCTCCTCAGGTGTCACAATCTTCTTCATCTCCTCAAACATTTCCTCGGGAACTGCACAGCTCTCGTAAGTATGTTTCGGTTTGCCCACCTCTGCCACAATCTTGTTGATAAACGCAATCAATGTCTGGTTTATCTCGTGTGCCTTATAGATTGCCTCTAATACCTTTGCTTCAGGCACTTCATTGGCACCAGCCTCAATCATCATAACCTTCTGAGCCGTAGAAGCCACGGTCATCTTCAGATCACCCTTGTCCCACTGTTCCTGCGAGGGATTGACGATCAATTCGCCGTCCACCATACCCATCTGGGTCATAGCGCAAGGGCCTGCAAAAGGAATATCTGAAATACAGGTTGCAATAGCAGTACCGATCATAGCCACCAGCTCCGGACGGCAGGCCGGATCCACACTCATAACCATATTGTTGAGTGTCACGTCATTGCGGTAATCCTTCGGGAAAAGCGGTCTCATGGGACGGTCAATGACACGGCTTGTCAAGATCGCGTTCTCGGAAGGCTTACCCTCTCTCTTGTTAAATCCGCCGGGGATCTTACCCACGGAATAAAACTTCTCTTCGTATTCCACGCTGCAAGGGAAGAAATCAATTCCATCCCTGGGCTTATCAGAGGCCGTCGCCGTGGATAACACGGTGGTCTCTCCATACTGCATAAATGCGCAGCCATTTGCCTGTTTGCCGACTCTGCCGATATCTACACGCAAGGTGCGCCCGGCAAGTTCCATGGTATAACTCTTGTACATAGTCTTCTCTCCTTTTTCTTCTCGCTTCCTCCTTCCGGCAGATCCTCCTCCCGCCGAAAGTACGCAGCCGGCCGGCATAGCCAGACCGCTGCAATATACACATAAAAAGCGGATTTAGGGTAGGCCCTGCCAACCCTATCTCCGCTTCTTTATTGTCCGTTTTATTTACGAAGTCCAAGTCTCTCAATCAAAGCACGATATCTCTCGATATCTTTCTCTTTCAGATAACCAAGCAGGCCGCGTCTCTGACCTACCATTTTCAGAAGTCCTCTTCTGGAATGATGATCCTTCGGATTCTCTTTCAAATGCTCTGTGAGCTCCTGGATTCTCGCTGTCAATACGGCTACCTGTACTTCCGGTGAACCTGTATCGCCTTCTGTCCTTGCATACTCTTTGATGATTGCTGTCTTCTTTTCTTTCGAAATCATAATTTCTCCTTTCCCTCAGGGGGCTGCCCTGATAAACGCCCGATACCAAGAAGGGGTCGGAGTGTCCCGCCTCTGCGTATCGGCTAAAATCATACTGGTATAGTGTACCACAAACCTGTCTTATTGTAAAGCGTCTTTTCATCTATTAAAGCCTGTATTTGTGCACTGTTTGTGCACTTCATACCGCCGTTTATAAACCTCCGCTTTAATCCTGCAGGATTCTCACAGCCTTGAAAGGTGTTCTGTAAGATACATTGGAAATACGGATACCTGTCTTCGGACTGCTGGCGTGGATTACCTTGCCGCCGCCGATATACATTGCCACGTGATTGATGGTCTTGCCTTTCCCATAGAATATCAGATCTCCCGGCTGTGCCTCAGAAACCTTAATCGTCGTGCCGCAGTTAGCCTGTGCTCTGGAAGAATGGGGAAGATTCACACCATACTTCTTATATAAGCTCATCACATACCCGGAACAGTCCGCACCTTTCGTCAGACTGGTGCCGCCCCACACATAAGGATTCCCCAGGAATTCTTTCGCATACTGACAGATATCCACACGCACATCAGATATGCCCTGTCCATAAAGCAGTTCTGACATGGTCACCGCTGTACCCAGTTCTGCGCTGACTTCCACGAACTCTCCCGACACATAAGCTTCTTCAGCATCCAGAAGCACCTTCACCCATTCTCCCTCCACGGCAGCAACTTCTAACACCTCACCGTTAGGAACCAGGGTAATGACTTCTGAATCGGTATTTGCCTCTGCCCGCACTTTCAGGCTGTCTGTGGTAACGCGTGCCATCGTTGCAGCCAGTTCCTCTGCTTTATGCTTTGCCGAAACGCCTGTCAGAAGATACTCTTTACTCACATAGCCTTCCACACTGCCAGACTTGATGTGTGCCCAGGTATCATCCATATCCAGCACCTCACAGGCTGCATCCTTGGGCAGCTTACCTACAAGTTTCCCATCTTCTGCCGCCACAGCCCGGATATTCAGGTTATCACTCACATTGGCAATTCCCAGATTGGTATAACCCCAATTGGCATTCTTAGCCTTCTCGTATGCCCGCTTATAATCCTCCACTGTCTTGTCTGCAGAATAGGTATCTGTAAGACCAACAGACTTACCCAGCGCCTCGTGGATTCCGCCCTCAAATTCCTCATCTGTCTGATACAGCATACCGGCATCAGTCTGTGCCAGTTCCCTCTCTGTAACATTATAAATATTCTCTGTAATATTTCTGTTAATATTAACCTGCCCAGCCGGCAAAAATTTCGGCAGAGTCATCGTAGACTGAATCTGTATCGGAATCATAAAAAGTAAAAAGCCTGCCAGAATTAAAGATATTTCTCGTCTTTTCATTGAAGGATTGTCCTCTCATTATATTTGTAACATTCGTAATAATTCTGTAACAATTTCGAAGTTATTATAACAAGTCCATAAGGCTTTGTCAATCCCTGTGCGATTTTTTATTTTGCAGGCTTACGGCTATCTGACGCAGAAAGAAAATCACAAAAAAGGATGCCGTTGCACCCACAGGCTTTCCGGCATCCTTTTCCTGTTCCTCTCTACATCACAGTCTCATAATATGTATTGGCAAAAGCGATATTGGTGGCATGATCCGCCACTCTCTCCAAACCTGATACCACCTCTGAGAAGAGGGCCCCCGCTTCGGGTGTGCACTCATTGTTGGAAAGTCTGCTGATATGCCTCTTCTGCAACTCTTTCTCTTTCTCGTCGATAGCCTCCTCCAGATGCCTGATATCCTCCACATGCTCCTCTGTGCTCTTGACAAACATGTCAACGGAGAAATGCAATATGGTGTTGACCATATCTATCATCTCGCCCATCTCTCTCTGCGCAGCCTTGGAGAACTCTACGCCCGTCTCTATCCTGCGCTTTGCCGCATCCGCAATATTCTCCGCGTGATCGCCGATTCTTTCAATATCATTGACCACGTGGAAGAGCGCGCCAATACCTTTCAAGTCCTCAATAGGCAGTGTGGTCTGGTTGATCTTCACCAGATAATTGGTAATGGCATGGCTTAAGAAGTCGATGTTCTTCTCCACTTCATAGACTTCCTCGATCTCCTCCTGATCTAACGTCATCAGGGTATTCATCGCACGGTTCAGATTCTCATCAGCCAGGGAAGCCATGCGGTCTAACTCCTTAATAACCTCTACCACAGCCGTGGCAGGATTTAAGACCACTTTCTCACCAATATATTTAAGCTGATAGCTGTCCCGATATCCCACTTTCTTATCGTTGCCCGGTACCAGCAGATAAGTCAGTTTCACAATCCCCTTGATAAACGGCATCATGATGATAACCTGGAATACCTTGATGGCAATATGCGCATAGGCCACCACACGTCCCGGATCATTGTGGGCAATCATTGAAATGCCCGCCACCACCTGGCTGACAGCCAGCGTAAAGATTATATAAACGATAATCGTACCAATCACATTGAAAATCAAATGAATCGCCGCTGCGCGCTTGGCATCTTTCTTACCATTCAAAGAAGCCAGCAAAGCGGAAGTACAGGCACCGATATTACAGCCCAGAATAATAAACATACAGATATCCATCCCCATCAGCCCCTGATTGGCAAGCAGGACCATAATACTGACCGTCACCGACGAACTCTGGATAATAGCTGTCAGGACGGTGCCCAGAAGGACTGCGAGGATTGGCGTCTGCAGAGATGCAAACATATGTAAGACAGCCGGGGAATCTTTCATGCCGGACATGGCGCCAGACATGGTGCTGAGCCCCATGAACAGCACACCGAAACCTATGATAACCTCACCCCAGCGGGACAGTTTCTGCTTCTTACTGAACATGACAATCAACACGCCCACCAGCAAAAATACCGGCGCCGCCTTCTCCAATTTCAAAGAAACCAGAAGGGCTGTCACTGTAGTACCTATATTGGCGCCAAAGATCACGCCCGCCGCCTGTGTCAGATTCATCAGCCCGGAGTTTACGAAGCTGACCACCATAACCGTACACGCTGACGAAGACTGAATGACTGCCGTAAAAAATACGCCCACTAAAATTCCCATAAAGCGGTTCGTCGTCAGCCGCTCTAAAACTCCTCTCAATTTTGCGCCGGCAACCTTTTCAATGCTGTCGCTCATAATGCGCATACCATACAAAAACAGTCCCAGGCCGCCTGCCATGGAAAGAATAATCGCAGGATTCATCTCAGTTTATGTTTCCTTCCTTTGTTCCTCAAATTAATAGCGTCGTTATTATTGTATCTAAAAAAAAACATACTTACAACCCCTTACAACAAAAAACCGACGCGTATCGACACTTATCATCACGCTTCAAATTCCCTGCCCGCAACGATATCCATTGCAAGCTGTGCCCGCAGCGCCTCCACACTTTCAAATTTTTCCTCCGGTCTGCGAAAGGCGTGAAGCTGTACCATAATCTGCCTGCCATAAATCGATGCATCAAAATCATAAAGGTATGTCTCCACCCCCATCACATGGGCATTTGACACCGTAGGCTTACAGCCAATATTGGAAATGCCGCGGTAGGAGACGCCATCCAGAAACACACTGGAATAATAAACCCCGTTTGGGGGTAAAAGCTTGTCTGCCTCCGGTACAAGATTGGCCGTAGGCATTCCCAGTGTCCTCCCCAGCCGTCTGCCATGCTCCACCTTTCCGCTCACGCTGTAGGGCTGTCCCAACATGCGGGCAGCCGCCTCCATCCGCCCTTCACGGACCTCCTGGCGTACCCTGGTAGAGCTGACCTCCC
This sequence comes from uncultured Lachnospiraceae bacterium, assembly GCA_910577735.1. Taxonomy (GTDB): domain Bacteria; phylum Bacillota; class Clostridia; order Lachnospirales; family Lachnospiraceae; genus UBA3282. Next base: position 133,973 of record CAJTOO010000006.1, on the reverse strand, counting down.
CACCGTCCACATGCACCTTCTCAATCAGTTCCAGCCGATAACCGCACTCTGCAGCATAACGGGTCAAAAGCGCCTGATCACCTGCTCCCTTTCTGCCAAAAGAAATATCCGGTCCCGCACACAGATACGCCGTCTGCATCTGTCTTTTCAGATACCGCCTGACAAACTCATCCGGCTCGGTGGCCGCGGTCTCCTTGTTCAGCGGAAATTCAATCAGCACATCCACTCCCATCTGTTCAAAAGCCGCCCTCTTTTCCGCCCTGGTGGAGAGATCCTTATCTTCCCCGCCAAAAAAGGCGGCTGCCGAGGTATCAAACGTGAACACCACAGCCGCAAGTCCCTCTTTCTTCTGTTCCAGTATCTTCTCTAACAGTTTCCTGTGCCCCAGATGAATCCCGTCAAATTTACCCAATGCCACAGCACTTTTGGTCTGTAAGGTAAATTCTGTGGTGTTTTCTACAATCAACATTCTGTCATCCCGCCTGTACTCTCTCGTCTTTACCGCCAATTCCTTATAAAAACATTTTTAGGGGTTTTAAATCACAGGCTTCTCCCTGAAATTGATAAATACCGTAGAACCTGCCTGCCTCATCATACACTCTCACCTGCTCCCCGTCCGCCAGCAAAATTTTCTCCGCAAGCAATCCCGCCGGCAGCCGGTTGCCATTCTCTGCCATCCGCTGTCCCGGCCCGGTCACTGTGACAGCCTTGCACGCCTCGAAAACAGTATCCGGAGACCAAACAGCGCCGGACAGCCCGCCTTCATCCCGAAGCCGCTCTATCTGCTCCAGAGTCAGCGCATCCTCCATCCTGAAGATTCCCACCCGGCTTCTGACCAGTGATTTCATGGCACCGCCGCAGCTCAGCCGCTCTCCGATATCATGGCACAATGTCCTGATATAAGTCCCCTTGGAACACACCACCCGAAACTTCACCTCGGGAAGCGTCATCTCCTCTATTTCTATCTCTTTAATCTGCACGGGCCTGGCTTTCCGTTCCACTTCTTTTCCTGCTCTGGCCAGCTCATAGAGTTTTTTTCCATTTACCTTGAGCGCTGAATACATGGGCGGAATCTGCTGATACGCCCCTGCAAAGCCCATTACAGCTCGCTCCACAGCCTCCTTCGTCAGTGCCGTCATCTGTGCAGGCTCAGCCTGCGTCAACACTTTTCCGGACAAATCCTGCGTGTCTGTGGTGATACCCAGCTTAAGAACCGCAATATATTCCTTATCCCAGTCCGTCAGCATATCGCACAGTTTGGTGCCTGAACCGAAACATACAGGAAGCACGCCGACCGCATCCGGGTCGAGTGTTCCTGTATGCCCGATTTTCTTCTGTTTACAGATTCCCCGGAGCCTGGCCACCACATCATGGGACGTGAAGCCCGCTTCTTTATACACATTGATGATTCCGTTATATACAAAAGTCCCTGTCATATGCTATGCCCGTTCCTTTTGTTCTGCTCTCTTCATCTGCCCTGCAATCTCCCTGGACAGATTGTTGATATTGTCATGATATGTACCATTCATGGTGCAGCCTGCTGCCCGCACATGACCTCCCCCGCCGAATTTCACGGCCACATCCGCCACATTTACCTTACCGTTGGAACGCATACTCACTTTATATTGTAACGTACCGATTTCGTACATAAAGATTGCACAGTCCACACCGCTCACCACCTGCAGCTGATTCACAATACCGTCCAAATCCTTGGTGTTCACCTGATAGAAGTCCATCATACGGCGGCTCACCATGCTGACGATACAGCGGTCATTCATAAAACGGACACTTTCCAGCACCGCCCTGCCCATAATCTGGGTCTGTACATATGTCTTTTCATAAAAGGTATGCTCAAGCAACGCGGAGAAATCAAATCCAAACCTGAGTAATTTCGCTGCCATCTCCATCGTATGGGGGGAAGTATTAGAATACCGGAACACTCCCGTGTCATGAGCAATTCCCAGATAGACTGCCTTCGCAATCTCCTCGTCCACCTTCTCCGGATCCATCAGATCATATAAGAGTTCCGCTGTGGAACTTCTCTGGGGTTCGATGATATTCAGATCGCCGCATCCGGTATTGCTGATGTGATGATCTATGTTGATCCGTCTGCCAGCCTTTTGATAAATTGACAGCGCATCACCAAGCCGCTCATCATTACTATCCAGGGCGAAGAAAACATCGTACACCTGATCTGTCTGGAAATCAGAACAAATCTTATCTATGTCTTGAATACAGTCAAAGACCGCTGCCGGCTTTTCCAGATAAACATCAATCTGTGTCTCTGGCAGTTCTTTCTGCAGATAGCGGTACAGGGCCATGACAGAACACACACAGTCTCCGTCAGGCCTCACATGTCCGCCAATCGCTATCTTCTTTGCATCTTTTACTTCACTGATTATCTTCATTGCCATCTACCTCATCTGCCTCTGATTCTTTTCGGTCTGTCGCCACCACTTCCTCAATCCGCTTTGACATAGTAACGCCGTAGGCAATGGATTGATCCATAATAAAAGTAATCTGAGGAGTATTACGCAGATTGATGGTCTTCGCCAGTCTGCCCCGGATAAACCCCTCTGCACTTCTAAGCCCTGCAAGGGTATCTGCCTGCGCCTTTTCATCTCCAAGAACGCTGACCCACGCCTTGCAGGTCTTTAAATCAGGCGCCACTTCCACAGCCACTACAGAGGTCATTGGCGCAATCCTGGGATCCTTGATGCCTCCCCTGATGATTTCCGCCAGTTCACGCTGTACTTCTCCGTTAATCCGGGTATTTTTCACACTGTTCTTACGCATAATCCCAGCCCCTTCCTACTGAAATCAATTCACCCTGCTATCTTGGCACCTCTACCATGATATAGGCTTCTACAATATCCAGTTCCTGCATCTTATCGAATCCGTCGAACACGAGACCGCACTCGAATCCAGCCCTGACTTCCTTCACATCGTCCTTAAATCTCTTCAGAGAGGCAAGCTCACCCTCGTAAATCTGCTCATCGCCTCTGCGGATGCGAATCTTGCAGCCTCTCTGGAATTCACCGTCCAATACATAGGAACCGGCAATATTACCGATTGCGGAAGCCTTAAAGATCTGACGTACCTCGGCATGACCGATCACCTTCTCCTCGAAGATCGGATCCAGCATTCCCTTCATGGCAGCTTCAATGTCCTCAATGGCCTGGTAAATGACCTTGTAGAGTCTCACATCCACGCCTTCGCGCTCCGCCACAGTCTTGGCGGTGGCATCCGGCCTTACATTAAAGCCGATGATGATTGCCGAAGATGCAGAAGCCAAGGATACATCCGACTCGTTGATGGCACCCACGCCGCCGTGGATACATTTCACCACCACTTCCTCATTGGTCAGCTTCAGCAGACTTTGTTTTACTGCTTCCACACTTCCCTGTACGTCCGCTTTGACGATCAGGTTCAGCTCTTTCAGATTGCCCTCCTGAATCTGGTTAAACAGATCATCCAGGGACATTCTGGTCTTAGTATCTGCAAGCATTTCTTCTTTATGCTGTGCCATGTAAGTTTCTGCATAGGACTTCGCGCTCTTGTCATTTTCATGGACAATGAATACCTCGCCCGCACTTGGCACATCGGAAAGTCCTAATATCTCTACCGGTGTGGAAGGTATTGCCTCTTTCACACGTCTGCCCTTGTCATCAATCATGGCTCTTACCTTGCCGTGGCTTGCCCCTGCGGAGATAAAGTCACCCACATGAAGCGTACCCTTTTGTACCAGCACCGTTGCCACAGGGCCGCGGCCTTTGTCAAGCTCCGCCTCAATGACCAGACCTCTGGCATTTCTGTCCGGATTCGCCTTAAGTTCCATGATCTCTGCAGTAAGCAGAATGGTCTCCAACAGATTCTCAATCCCTTCTCCGGACTTAGCTGACACAGGCACGAACTCCGTGGTCCCGCCCCAGTCTACCGGAATCAGTTCATATTCTGTCATTTCCTGTTTCACGCGGTCTATATTGGCATTGGGCTTATCAATCTTATTCACCGCCACAATGATCTCAATGCCTGCCGCTTTCGCATGGTTGATTGCTTCCACGGTCTGAGGCATAACACCATCATCTGCCGCCACCACCAGGACTGCAATGTCCGTAGAGTTCGCGCCACGCATACGCATGGCCGTAAATGCTTCATGTCCGGGCGTATCCAGGAAAGTGATGCTCTGTCCCTTGACGGCCACCGTATAAGCACCGATAGCCTGTGTGATACCGCCCGCTTCTTTATCCGTCACATTGGTCTTACGGATAGCGTCCAGAAGGGAAGTTTTACCGTGATCTACGTGTCCCATGACACAGATAACCGGCGGACGCGTCACCATGGTGGAAGCATCCTCCTCTTCCTCCTTCAGCAATTCCTCTATCACATCAACCTTAACTTCTTTTTCACAGATAATTTCGTATTCTATGGCAATATTCTCCGCATCCTCAAAGCTGATCTCTGAATTCAGAGTCACAATCTGTCCCTGCAGGAACAGCTTCTTGATGATCACGGAAGGCTGAATCTTCATCTTGTCTGCCAGCTCTTTGATGGTCAGAGATTCCGGTATCGTGATGACCTTAATCTGCTCTTCCACTTTCTCTTCTGCTTTCTTCTCAGGTTTGATGAATCTGCCCGCCTTATTACGGCTCTTGATCGCTGCCTCATCCTCTTCGTAGATCAGATCTTTCTTAGAGCGTTTATCCCTGTCCTGATTTGTTCTGCGCTTTTCTTCATCCCTGTGCTTCTCAACGTCCTTGACAGGTGCCTCGGGCACAAAGTCCTTCGGACCGTTATTTTTCCGAAATCTATTGTCCGGCCCGCCATTTCCTCTCTGAGGGCGCTCACCACCTGCACCGCCGCGGTTACCGCCGACATTACCGCCGTTGCGGCCCCGATCATTTTGATTATTGTTATAAGACGGCCTGTTTTGGCCTTCAGGTCTGCGATGATCTCCTGCATTTCCTGTTCTCTCCTGTCCCCCTGGGGCTGGTCTGCCGCTCTGTCCTGACATAGGTCTGTTACCCTGCCCTGACATGGGTCTGCTGCCCTGTCCTGACATAGGTCTGTTGCCCTGTCCCGGCGCAGCCGCATTTCTGTTCTGCTCCCTTTGTTCCCTCTGCTCCCGCTGTTCCCGTTTCTCCTGCTGGCGCTGCTCCATTCTGCGCTCCTGCTGCTGACGCTGGCGCACTTCATAGGGCTCTGCGGTTACAGGAATGGGCTTCTGCGTGGGCCTGACAATCTTATGAGGGGCATTCTGCACCTGTACGGGACGTGCGCCGTTCGGCGTCTGTCTGGTATTATTCCCATTACCATTGCCGCTGCCATTATGATTCCGATTGCCAGTGCTGCCGCTCTGGGCAGGACGCTGGCCCGGCATCTTGGAATTGTGTGGATTACTTACAAATATAATCTTTTTCTTCTTAGGCGGCTCCGTTTTGGATCGATCCGGTCTTTGCTCCTGTTTCGGCGCTTCTTTCCTGGAATCCCGTGTATCCTCCGGTCCAGATTCCGCTTTGGCATTTTCCTGCACCGGTCTGTCAGCATTCTCCTGCGCCTTAGATTCCGTCTGTCCGGAATTGTCCTCCTGTGACTTCACCTCCTGCTTATGCTCCTTCCTGTCCTGCGCTGCAGCACTGCCAAACTGTCTGCGCACAAGATCAATCGCTTCATCTTCGATGGAACTTTGTGCCACTTTCACTTCATATCCTTCAGCCTGCAAAAAATCAATCAGATCCTTACTCTTCTTATCCAGTTCTTTTGCCAGCTCATGTACTTTCATCTTCGCCATACTTACTACCTCCAACTATTCCGAATCTACTAAATGCTTCTGTATTGAATCTGCAAATCCCCTGTCTGTCACAGCAAGAATCGATCTCTCTTCCTTGCCCATGGAGTGTCCCAGCACCTCCTTGGTGCCGTGATACGCATAGGGCACCTTATAGAATTTACACATATTGCTATACTTCTTTCTGGTATTCTCCGAAGCATCCTCCGCTATGATGACCAGACATGCTTTTCCGCCTTTGACTGCCTGCTCTGTTGCAAATCCGCCACTGACAACATTCCGGGAGCGGGCGGCGAGCCCCAGCATGGACAATACCTTATCCTTTCCCTGCACATTATTCATGCTCGCCCTCCTCGAACTCCTTTTCCAGATTCCCGTATATTTCATCCGGTATGCTCATCTTAAAAGAACGCTCCAGACCCTTTTTCTTCCTGGCCATTCCAAGGCATTCCCTGTTCTTACACAGGTAAGCTCCCCTGCCGTTCTTCCTGCCGGTCATGTCAAGGACAATCGGCCCCTCTGCGGTCTTTAAGACCCGCATCATCTCTTTCTTATCTTTCATTTCCCCGCATCCCACACACTGGCGCAGGGTTATCTTTTTTGCCATGTCATCGTCCTCTCTGTCCCGGCAGCTGCCGGATATCTACTCTTGCGCCGATGTCTCTTCTTCTACATACTCCCCGGCATCCTCATAATCCTCTTCGGCATACCCTTCCTCATAGTCCCCGGTATACTCCTCACCCTCATAGGATTCCTCTTCATACTCTTCCTCATCATCATAAAGATAATCTTCATATCGGAATCCAGGTGCATCTTTTGCCTGTGTCTCGCTCTTGATATCAATCTTATATCCGGTAAGTCTTGCCGCCAATCTTGCATTCTGTCCCTCTTTACCGATGGCCAGGGACAGCTGATAATCCGGAACCACCACTTTCGCTGTCTTCTCATCCGGATCTGCAAACACGGCAACGATCTTAGCCGGAGAAAGCGCATTCTGAATCAGATTACCAGGATTCTCATCCCAGTTCACAATGTCAATCTTCTCACCGCACAGCTCATCCACGATAGAGTTGACTCTGGCGCCGTTGATACCTACACAGGCACCCACCGCATCCACGTTGGGATTGTTGGAGCGCACAGCAATCTTGGTCCTGCTGCCTGCCTCTCTGGCAATGCTCATGATTTCCACCGTGCCGTCCTTAATTTCCGTCACCTCCGACTCGAATAGCCGCTTGACTAACTCGGGATGTGTACGGCTCACAAGAATCCTTGGACCCTTCGGTGTGTTTTTCACCTCCAGAATATATACTTTAATTCTTTCCGTAGGTCTGAAGTTCTCTCCCCGCACCTGTTCATTTTCGTTTAAGATCGCATCGGCTTTTCCCAGATTAATGGAAATGTTTCTTCCCACATAACGCTGCACGATACCAGTCACCACGTCCTTCTCCTTCTCAAAATACTGATTGTAGATGACGCTTCTCTCCTCCTCACGGATTTTCTGTAAAATCACGCTCTTAGCATTCTGGGTAGCGATACGCCCAAACTCCTTGGACTTGATTTCCACACGGATCATATCACCGACTTTGGCATTCTCAGAAATTTCCTGCGCCTGTGCAAGAGCAATCTGCAGCACCGGATCCTCCACTTCCTCCGTGACTTCCTTCTCCGCATAACAGAGGAAGTCGCAGGTATCCCTGTCAATCTCCACCTTCACATTATCCGCCTTGCCAAAGTGATTCTTGCAGGCCGTAATCAGTGAATTTTCAATCGCCTCAAAGAGAGTTTCCTTACTGATTTCTTTCTCTCTCTCCAGGATATCCAACGCTTCCATCAATTCCTTATTCATTTTCCATTATCCTCCTATGTTCACCAGATTTGTAATGCTGTTATAGATTAAGTGCCAGTTTTATCAGGGCCACATCCGCCCTCTCAAATGTACGCACATCTCCCTCCTGTTCTATGGTGATCTGCGCCGCATCATATGCCTTTAAAATCCCCTCAAATTCTTTCTGCTTATCGACAGGCTTGTAGGTCTTGATCTCCACTGCCTGCCCCAGACTCTTTGCCAGGTGTCTGTCCTTTTTCAATGTCCTGCCAAGACCAGGACTGCTGACTTCCAGAATATACGCATCCGGGATAAAATCCTGTTCATCCAGCACATCCGACAGTTCACGGCTTACATTCTCACAGTCCAGAATATTGACGCCCTCAGGCTTATCAATATAAACCCGCAGATAATACTCCTTTCCCTCCTTTACATACTCCACATCATAGACTTCCACGCCAAATTTCTCCACAATGGAATCCAGCAGTTTCTCAGTCCGCTCTTCATATATCTCTCTTTTCGACATGCCTGCACTCCTTTAAATCCGCCTCGCGGACTTGAAAAGAGTGGACTCGCAAGTCCACTCTTTATCTCAGTAACTATTCTTAATACTTTTGCTATTATAGCACCAATTTTTGCCTATTGCAAGCACTTTCATGAAAGGATGACCGTATTTTCCGCATTGGCAGCGCTTTGTAAACCTGCTGCATAATTGACAGAACTGCCGATATCTATTAATCTATAAGCAGTCAAGTGTTTTTAACTGCAGGGGGAATTATGCGAAATAAATCAAATCTTACCTTATTACTATATTTGTTCCAGAGCTTTGTGACTACCTGGGCTTTGATGAAAGCAGCCCGCATGGAACCGGGCAATATCCTTACATTTGTTTTCTTTCTGCTGGTATTTTTCTTCTACCGCCATGTGAGCCGCCGGTTAGATGGCCGACAGCTTCTTATCCTGCGCGGAGAACTGATCGAAGACAGCGCCATGGATACTTCCATCTTACATGCCGACCATGTCACTAACCATGTGTCCTTAACCATTTCTGTCATCTTTACCCTGTTATATATGCTGGTGGATTATACTTATTATATAGAACGGCTCACAAGCAGCCTGTATCGTTTCATCATACTCTCTGTGGTATTCTGCGGGTTTGTTATCCTCTTTTATTATCTGCTGAAATTCCTGTTTTCCTATACCTGCAATAAAATGAATCTTTACAAAGTTCTGCTGACTGACTGGCAGAAAACCTCTTATACATACACCGGGCGATACCGCCTGTTCTCTGTTGGTTTTACAAACCTCGTCAATCTCTACAGGAATCACACCGCCCTGTGTTCCTTCTTCCTCTGCCTGATATGCTGGCTGCCCTACTATCTCTACCAGTATCCAGGGGTCATGACGCCTGACAGCATCAACCAGTTTGCACAGGTACTGGGAATAGCTCCCTACAGTAATCACCACCCCTGGGTGCATACCATGCTGTTTGGCTTTTTCTACCACATGGGCTATGCGCTGACCGGCAATATGGTCGTTGCCGTATCCTGCTATACCCTGTTTCAAATGTATCTGCTTTCGGGCAGCATTGCTTATTTTATAAATACCCTGCGCAGCTACAGGATCCGGCCTTTTATCCTGCTGCTGATCACTGCCTTCTATGCCCTCATTCCTTATCATGCTGTCTTTGCCGTCACCATCTGGAAAGACATTCCGTTTGCGGCAGCCGTCCTGCTCTTTGGCTGCACCATCCTTCGACTGACCTATCAGGACAGGATACGGTTCCGGGAAATGACGGTGTTTATTCTGTCAGGCATTATGATCTGCCTGTTCCGTTCAAACGGCTGGTACGCCTTCCTGCTCTCTCTGCCGTTTCTGCTGTTTGTTTACCGCAGGCGGGCCAAAGTACTCTACCCGGCGCTTCTTGCAATCCTTTGTACCGCCGTCATTGTCAAATACCCGGTGATGAAAGCTTATCATGTGGAACAGCCGGACTTCATTGAATCTGTCTGCATTCCCATGCAACAGATCACTGCCGTCATCTGCAACGACAGAGAACTGACAGACAGACAGCGCAATCTGGTGGAAAACGTGGTGGATCTGACCTATATCAAAGATTTGTATAATCCCATTTTTGCAGATAATATCAAAGAACTTGTCCGCGCCGGCAATCAGGATTATCTGGTGGAACACAAAGGGGACTTTCTAAAACTCTGGATAGAGCTGGGACTTCGTTATCCGGGAGACTATCTCACCGCTTATGTGAGACAGACCTATGGGTACTGGTATCCTGACTCCTTCTATCTGGTAGCGGAAGCCGAGGGCGTCAGCGCCACCAAATACGGCGTCTCACACACTCCGTTGATCGGCGGCCCCCTGGTTATCAAAGGTAAGGAAATCGCCATCAAGTTAGGCAGTATGGTACCCATCTACGGCACGCTCTGGAGCATGGGTGTGGCCTGCTGGATTATGATCTTCAGTGTCGGCACCATCATCATCCGCAGGGAATACCGGAAGCTGACTTGCTTTCTTCCCAGTGCAGCGCTTCTTTTCACCGTGCTGATCGCAACACCTGTGGCCACAGAATTTCGCTATGTTTATTTCATGGTATGCAGCCTGCCCTTCTATCTGATCACCGCCATGCTGCCGGATTCCCAATATCCGAATACAGCACAGCAGCAGCTCAGTGAATAGTCCCGCCATACAACACAGAAAACACCCCGGAAAGGACGAATCCTTCCGGGGCCTATTATTCTTTGCGTTAGCGCTAACCGCTACACCAGGAACAAGGATAAGAGGAACACAATGATCAGCGTTGTGACACCCATCACCGCAGTCACACCAGTCTGACACTTATAAGCTGACTTGGTATCCATATCCGAGAACTGGGATACTACCCAGAAATAGGAATCATTGGCGTGGGATACTGTCATGGAACCTGCTCCAATCACCATGATAACCAGAACCTTTGCGATAGGACTTGTAAATCCTAATGCATCCATCATCGGCGCAATCATCGCTGATGTGGTGATCATAGCCACCGTGGATGCGCCCATAGCGGTCTTTAACAGTGCTGCGATCACGAAAGGAAGCACGATACCAATACCAAGACCCATCATGGAACCGCTCAGTGTATCCGCAATCGGAAGCTGCTGTAAGATAGCGCCGAAGGAACCGCCTGCACCCGTGATAGCAAGGATACCTGCCGAGTTGGTAACACCTTCTGTGATCCACTTCAAGGTATTCTTCTTCTCCTCTTTCGGAATCAATGTCATGGCTAAGAACACACCTAAAATCAATGCGATAACCGGATTACCTATGAAGGAAACGATCATCTTAAACACACCGCTGCCAAAGGGAGCGCTGGGAAAATCACCCACAGACTTAAGCGCAATCAAAACGATCGGCAGAAGAATCGGGGAAAAGCTGTGTAAGGTACCCGGAAGCTTACCATATTTCTGAATCAGTTCTTCCACGGTATACTCCGGATTCGCTGGAATGTCAATCTTACTGGCCACTTTCTTGGCATAAATGATTGCCACCAGCGTAACCGGAATAGAAATCAACAGGCCTACAAGAATCGTAAGTCCCAGATCTGCTTCCAGTGTGCCCGCCATTGCAATCGGACCGGGCGTGGGCGGAACCAGACAATGGGTCGCATACAGACCGCCGGAAAGCGCTGTGGCCATAACTGCCAAAGACACATTACTCTGACTTGCAAGCGCTCTGGAGATAGGGCTCAAAATAACGAAACCAGAATCACAAAATACCGGGATACCTGTTACATAACCGGTAAGACCCATGGTGAGTACACTGTTTTTCTTACCCACCACCTTGAGAATACTGTTGGCCATCGTAAGCGCCGCACCTGTCTTCTCCAGAATGGTACCGATGATCGTACCCGCCAGGATAACGATACCGATACTGGCCAGAATGTTACCGAAACCATTCTTGACCGTTGTGATCACGTCTTCTGTGGGTATCCCGCAGACAAGACCTACCACCACTGCCACTACCACCAGCACGAGAAACGGATGCTGTTTGAACTTTGAGATTGCAATTACCATGGCCACAACCGCCAGGATGATAACCGCAAACATAAATAGAGCTGACATACTTTCACCCTCCTTTGATAAACTTATGCCCCATAAGACATATTAATCTATAAAGAAAAGGAATCTCTTCCTCCTCTTTCCTTCCTTTTGGGCCCTCCGCTCAGGGAAGGAAAATACAGTCTCCCGCTTTCAGATGGGAATAGAGCGTTCCATCCTCATACTCTCCCATGCGTTTTAATGCCGCGTCGCCGGTACAGTGATTAAAGCCGGCGATACCAATACCCATATCCCGCAGAATCTCCATCGTCTCCGACAATCTGTCCTCATCCGCCTCCACCAGATGAGAGCCCCCAAAGACTGCACAGACCTCTCTTCCAAACCGCTCTCTCACCGTCTCTACCATATTTAAGATGCCGGGATGGCTGCATCCCACAATGACCACCAGGCCATTGCCGCTTTCTATCACCAGACAGACCTCATCCGCGAAATCATCCGCTACCATCCCCGCCGTGGTCTCTTTCACAAAGCGCGGCGGAATCTTTTCAAACTCATATTTTTTCTCAAAAGCGCCCACCACATAACAGCCCTCAAAAAGCATGATGTCCTTCTCGCAGACCTGGTGTTTTATTTTATTCTTCCGTAACAGTTCCTGGCCGAATCCACAGCCCAGGTACACATATTTGCCGCCCTCTGAAGCATATTTATCTTCAAAGAAATGGGGGCCGGTGACAAGCGGCGCCTTGACGCCATGTTTCACCATATCCGGATAGCCGCCCGCATGGTCATAATGGCTGTGGCTCAATACCACGTAATCCACATCCTTCACGGAAACATTCATCTTCCTGGCATTTTTGCGTGCCGCACTACCTGCACTGCAGTCAAACAGAATCTTCTTTCCCTCTGTCTCTACCAGAAAAGAGAGGCCGTGCTCCGCTGTGAGCGCTCTGTTTTGTGAAAGCTGGTTTTCTAATAACGTGCGCAGAATCAACATCATGACATTCCTTTCTATGCTCGTTGCCTTATCTTGCTCTTTTTTTCCCGTTCCTCTTACAGCATCAGCCCCACTACCTGTCCGATGCCTCTAGCGCCTGATCAACAATACTGCCACATCATTTACATTGGTTCCCGTAGCGCCTGTGACAACCAATCCATCCACCTTTTCCAATGCATGGTAGGCATCATTATCCTGCAGCACATCATAGATGGAAATCCCCTGTTCTGACAGTTTATGCCTGGTGCCGTCATCGCTATACCCCCCTGCCGCATCGGTAGGGCCATCGGTACCATCACTTCCCACACTGAATACTGCGGTTTCCTTAAGTCCTGCGATGCCCTCTGCTGCTGCCAGTGCAAGTTCCTGGTTGCGTCCGCCCTTCCCCTTGCCGGTCAGGTGTACGACTGTCTCCCCGCCCGCCAGAAAGGCTAAACTTTTATCCGTATGTTGATACGTCCTGGCAATCGCTGCCAGAAATCTCCCCGCTTCTCTTGCCTCACAATTCAGCTGATCTGTCAGCAGGTGCGGTTCATATCCCAGTGCTTCACAGGCAGAAGCCGCTGCCCGGCACAGATCGGACACGCTGCCCGTAATCTGTGTCTCCACATTGTGTAATTCTTCCGGTGTCTCCTCCTTAAGAAGCTGCCATACCTTCTCTGAAAGTGTCAGCTTATATTTCTCCGCAATGGCCAATGCTTCCTCACAGGTGGAAGAGTCCGGATAAGCCGGACCGGATGCGATCATATCCAGCGGATCTCCCAGAATATCACTGAGCACGATGCTGAATACCTTGGCCGGCTCACAGGCCAGCGCAAATCTGCCGCCTTTGACCGCGGAAAGTCTCTTGCGGATTGTATTCATTTCCACAATATCCGCCCCGCAGGCAAGAAGCTGTGTGGTAATATCCTGCAATTCATCCCCCGGCACCAACGGTTTCTCAAACAACGCAGAGCCGCCGCCGGAAAGAAGAAAGACCACCACGTCTTCCGCAGATGCCTGGGCCACCAGATCAAGTGCCGCCTGGGTGGCCAGATAAGAATTTTCATCTGGCACCGGATGCCCGGCTTCAAAACACCTGGTCCTGGGAATCTCTCCCTTCACATGATCGTACTTGGTCACCACCACGCCGGCTTCCAACCTGTCCTGAAGAATATCCGCCGCCGCTTTTCCCATCTGCCAGCCGGCCTTACCGACAGCTACCATATAAATCTTTCCCTGTCCAAATTCTTTGCCCCGCAGCGCTTTCGCCACTGCTTCATCCGGCAGCACAGCCTGTATAGACTTCTTGATGATCTGATCCGCTTCTCCCCGTAATCCCATAATGCCTCGCTTTCACCAGCCTAATCCCATCAGCCAATTGTACAATTTTACTAATAAAATGTAAAAAAAGAAGATTCTTTTGTAATCTTCTTTTAAAATACTATATATTTTTAAGTTTGTATATGTTACAGAATACATATGTTTTTCAATATTTTTGTCACGCAGAACATTTACCAAATATGCCCGGACAGTTGGAACCCCATCGGCAGCCTCTTGTGCAGTCTCAGATTCCTTCTTCTAAGCCTATAGGTTGCGGAGCAGGGACGACATATCATTTCCAGCATTCTGATAAAACTGCAGTGCCATATAATACACAGCCGCACCGCCAGGCGTTCTGATATCCAATCCATTTAAGGCTTCCATCTTCTTCAACTTATACTGGATGGTATTCTTATGCATATAAAGCTTATCTGACATCCGGGCCAAAGACCCGTCCTCCTCAAAGAATACGTCGATCAGCTTCATATAAGCATCCAGTTCTTCCTCTCTCACCCCGGGAAACAGTTTCTCCAGATATTCTGCCCTGACATCATCCGAAATATCATGCAGGAACAGCTCCACATACAAATCTTTATAGAAAACAATCTCATCCTGTCTGCCGGCTTCCGCGGCACGTTCTGCCTCTTTGCACAGCTGGCTGATATGAAGACTCCCGCCATTCACAGAATCAATCCCGATGATGATCCGTTCCTCATACTTATCCCACAACAATTTCCTGATATGCTCTGCCAGCTTTCTGATACTTTCGTCATCACAGGCGGCAGTCAGGCATATCTGCTTTAGCGGCTCCCGCAGATAGAGAACCCCTTCCCGGTCCACATAATGGCGCACAGCCGATTCCATCTCCTCTAGTTTTCTCTGCCCTTCCTGTGTGGCAGAAAGCTTGGAATAGCGTGCGAAGTGAATGACCATGGCTCTGCGGGGACGCATGATATCAATGCCTATCTGAATACCGCGCTCCACAAAATTACGGTCATAATAAGCACCCGACCTGGCAATCCACTCTTCCATGAAACGATATCTGACACGTCTGTCATATTTTCTGTGGTCTTTCATCCGGCTGTCTTCCACCATGATCTCTGTCATCCGGCGCACAATATTACCATATCCGGCCACCCGCTCTTTCTCACCGGTGATACCCACCACCCCCACGATCTCGCCCCTAATGGTAATGGGAAGGTTGATCCCCAGCCTGGTGGTAGGATTTTCCATCTCTTCCGTGATATAAAGTTCCGGCAGTTTCTCCTCAATGATACGGCGCGCCCCTGTGTGAAGCGTTCCTAAGCGCGCCATATCTGTACTGGCCACGATGTAGCCTTCCTGATCCATAAAGTTAATATGTTCGTTTATTTCCCGTCCTATCTCTTCTACGATGGACTGGGCCGCTGTCTGAGATATGTACATATCTTTTCCTTTAGACTCCATGTCTCCTGTATATTATCCAGTATCATATCATGATTTAAGACAGGCCGCAATCTTTTGAGATGCATCGGTCAGGCCGTATGATTTCCTGCTCCTTCTTACTGCTATACTTTTTCTTTCAGCACGTATAATCTGGAATGGTAATCCCCATTGCTTCCATTGTATTCTCCGCAGCTTTCACCGGATGCGGCATCCGAAACGAGAAGGCCGCTATGCATCAGTTCATCCCCATAACGACTTACCTCTGTCACCGTTTCCTGCGCTTCCATTCTCCGGACTTCATATTCAGTTCCTTCTTCCAGTCCCTGAAGCCGAATCCTGGCATATGGCGCATTCACAGGGCGCAGCACACGATAGTACCCTGCAATAGCCTCCTTTTTATCAGAAGACACTACCATCCACGCCGTTACATTGCCTTCAAAGGGACTGGCAAGGCGGTAAAATGTTCCCTGCTGAAACAAGCGGCGATACTTTTTCATAAAGACTACCTGCTGCTTTATGGTCTCCTTCTCTTCCTCTGTCAACTGGTTCAGATCAAGCTCATAACCGAATGTGCCGAAGTACGCCACATTTGCCCTTGTATTAATAGGTGTCCGGCGGAAATTCTGATGGTTTGGTATGGCGGAAACATGGGCTCCCATACTGCTTAAGGGATAAACCATGGACGTTCCATACTGAATCTTTAAGCGTTCCACTGCGTCCGTATCATCAGAAGTCCAGCACTGTGGCGCATAATACAACATACCCGCATCAAATCTTGCCCCGCCGCTGGCACAGGATTCAAACAAGATATGGGGGAACCTTGCAAGCAGCCGCTCATACAAACTATAAACCCCCAGTATATAACGGTGCATTACCGTCCCCTGCTCCTTTGACGGCAGAGCATGGGAATATACCTCTGTCATGTAGCGGTTCATGTCCCATTTCACATAAGAAACCTTCGCCTGCGAAAGCACCTTTTCCATTTGAAGGTATATCGCATTCACAATCTCTTCCCTGGAAAAATCCAACACATACTGGTTCCGTCCGTAAGATTTTCTCCTGCCGGGAACAGACAGTACATAATCAGGATGGGCTCTGAAGAAGTCACTGTCCTCGCTGACCATCTCCGGCTCAAACCAAAGGCCGAATTTCATACCCAGCTTTTCTATTTTTTCTGACAGCGCTGCTATGCCGCCAGGCAGCTTTCTTAAATCAGGATACCAATCTCCCAAAGAGGTACTGTCATCGTCCCGCTTCCCAAACCAGCCATCATCCAGTACAAAGAGCTCGATGCCAAGTTGTTGTGCTGTCTTCGCAAGTTTCAAGATCTTTTCTTCATCGAAATCAAAATACGTAGCTTCCCAGTTATTGATCAGGATGGGGCGAGGCTCATCCCGCCACCTTCCTCTGGCGAGCCTTGTGCGGAACAGTTGATGGAATACACCGCTCATGCCGTTTAACCCCTGATCTGAATAGACAAGCACCGCCTCCGGTGTCTGAAATTCCTCTCCTTCCCTAAGAGGCCAGGAAAAACAATCGGGATGTATCCCCATGGTAACTCTCACCGTATCAAAGGGATCAGCCTCCACCTGTGCCAGAAAGCTTCCGCTGTACACAAGTGTAAATCCATACACCTCACCCGCTTTTTCTGTTGTTTCCGGTCTTTGTAAGGCAAGAAAGGGATTAAAGCTATTGCTGCTGCAGCCCTTCATACTGTAAATGCCCTGTATGCCATGCTCCACTTTTCTTTTTTTGATATGACGCTCTCTGGACCATGCGCCTGTCAACTCCAACATTTCAAAATCCATATCCGGCAGATCCACATTCATACTCATGGCTCGCTCCAGAACCACTTCTTCTTTTCCCTGGTTCAGAAACTGCACGCTTCTCGTAATCACCGGAAGGCCGTCATAAATACTGTAAGTCAGCACCACTTCCAGTCCGATCACCGGATCTTTCAGACGAATATCCAAGGATTGTACCTCATCTTCTTCCCCATATGTGGCAGGCAGACCTTTTAAGCTCCTCTTTCCTTTGTATATTTCATGGCGCTGGTAATGCAGCTCCGTAATCCTGCTGCCATTTTGCTGCTTCACTTCATAAGCCGGATAATGCATATCGCCTGCACCATACGCAGGATACTCCTGCTTGATGTGCTCCAATGCAAACTCTCTTTCACCATCATACACATAAGGTGTCATTGCCCTTGGCCAAAGTTCCAGAAGATGCTCATAGGATTCCCTTTCGTGAATACGCTTTCCATAATAAAGCTGCCCTAACTGACCATTCTTCAGGACACCGATGATGTAGCTGACAGACTCATTAAAAAGATGAAATTCCCTTGTATTTTCGTTATAAACTATTCCCATACCTGTTTTCTCCATTTGTATTTAATAGTATTTTACACCCATCCTACTGCTTTCTGCATCTGATGTAAATACACCCTTATGTCTGCTCTTATATCCAAATGTGTCCTTTTCTTTGCATCATTGACAGAAGAACACATTATGGTATATATTTGAAAAAAAGGAGACAGCAGATGCCTACTTATTTATTCTTAAACCAGGGATTTTTTGATATCACAATCTATCAATACGGCTATGAGAATTGCAAGCCCCTGCATAGTTTCGGCCCTGCCATGCGCAATCACTATCTGATACATTACATCGTATCCGGCAGCGGTACCTTCAGCAACAATCCCGACGACCATGAAAAGGCGTATGTCCTCCATACAGGAGATGCTTTTTTAATCGAGCCCAACAAAATCGTTCACTATACTGCAGATGCCAAGACCCCCTGGACTTATATGTGGATTGAATTCGATGGTTTAAAAGCAAAAGAATATCTCACAAGCGCAGGTCTGACTTACCAAAGCCCTATCTACGCCCCGGAATCACCAGTGGCTGCCATCAACGTATTTTCTTACCTGGAATATATCGTAAAGCATCCCGATCTGCCTGCCCCTGAAATCATGGGCTATACCTATCTGTTTTTTAACGCCCTGATCTGCTCCTCTGCCAATCGCATCCTGTATTCCGGCAATCATATCAGAGAATATTATATCCAATCTGCTGTAAGCTATATCGAAGAACACTATATGCAGGATATCACAGTCGAAAATATAGCAGAATGCCTGAACCTGGAGAGAAGCTATTTCAGCAAGCTGTTCAAGAAAATGACTCAAAAAAGTCCACAGGAATTTCTGATTCAATATAGAATCAATAAATCCTGTGAACTGTTACGTACCACTAACATGACCATCGCGCAGGTTTCCGAAAGCATCGGATATTCCAACCAATTCCACTTTTCAAGAGCCTTCAAGAAACTGATGGGAACAGCGCCTCAGCAGTGGCGCAGACAGCATAGAAATCCCCCTCGATAAACCGATATCTGCAGGTTATATTTACTTTTCAGACAAAATAAAAAATGCCACAAACCTTACTTCATGAAGGTTTCCAGCATCCTTTAGGGTTGGGCTGTTTTCACAGTCAACAGCTTGTAGGGGAATCGAACCCCTGTTTCCGCCGTGAGAGGGCGGCGTCTTAACCGCTTGACCAACAAGCCATCTGTTTGACACTTGCTTATTCTATTATATTTTCTCCAATAATGCAAGAGGTTTTTGCAAATTTCTCAAAAAAATTTATCAAAATATTTTTTCACCTCTTATTTGGACCCAAAATCAACTCACAAAATCAAACAGACTGATCTGATTAGACTCCGGCAGATTCCCTAACAAGCCCAGTTCGCTCATCAAGTCTATTACCGACTTGGGCGCCTTCGTCCGCTCTCTGAAGTCATCCTTACTGAGGAAGGGGCCGTCCTTGACCGCCTCCACGATAGCGTCCGCCACCCGCTCTCCCAGACCATCAATACTGTTTAGAGAAGGCATCAGTTTACCGTCCACAATCTGGAACAGCCTGGACTGTGCCGTAAAAATATCAATGGGCACAAAGGTAAATCCTCTGGCGTACATCTCCTGTACAATCTTCATATCCTTGTAAGCGTCCTGCTCCTTCTTGGAGAGCTCATCGCTTCTCTTCTTATAGTCCGCCATGACCTGCTCTAAGTGGGTCTGCCCCTGGCACATCAGTTCATAGGAAAAAGCAGATGCGCGGATACTGAAATAAGCCGCATAGTAAGCCAGCGGATAATTTACCTTACAGTAGGCGATGCGCCAGGCCATCATAACATAAGCCGCCGCATGGGCCTTGGGGAACATATATTTAATCTTTTTGCAGGAACCGATATACCAGTCCGGCACACCTTGATCTGTCATCGCCTTAATCCACTCATCCTTCAGCCCTTTGCCTTTACGCACACTCTCCATGATGGTAAAGGACAAAGAAGGATCCACACCCTGTTGGATCAGGTAAATCATGATATCATCACGACAGCAGATTGCTGTAGAGATTGTAGCCTTTCCCTCCTCAATCAGGGTCTGCGCATTGCCAAGCCACACATCCGTTCCATGGGAAAGTCCGGATATCCGCACCAGATCTGTAAAGCACTTAGGCTTGGCATCAATCACCATCTGAATAACAAACTCTGTACCAAACTCCGGAATCCCCAGACAGCCCAGCTTACAGCCCCCAATCTGCTCCGGTGTAATCCCCAGAGCCTCTGTACTCTGGAAAAGGCTCATAACCTGCTTATCATCCAGAGGAATCTTGACCGGGTCAATCCCCGTCATATCCTGCAGCATACGAATCATGGTAGGATCATCATGGCCCAGAATATCAAGTTTGAGCAGGTTGTGGTCGATAGAATGATAATCAAAATGTGTAGTCACGATATCTGTGGTCATATCATTGGCCGGATGCTGCACCGGAGTAAAGGAATTAATATCCTCTCCCACCGGCAATACCACGATACCGCCGGGGTGCTGGCCTGTGCTTCTGCGAATACCCGTACAGCCCGTGACAATCCGATTAATCTCACAGACTCGTTTATGCCTGCCCCTCTCCTCATAGTAATTCTTCACATAACCATAGGCTGTCTTATCCGCCAGGGTACCGATGGTACCCGCCCGGAAGGTCTGCCCGAACCCAAAAATAACTTCTGTGTATTTATGTGCTTTACTCTGATACTCTCCGGAGAAATTCAGATCAATATCCGGCTCTTTATCCCCCTTAAATCCTAAAAAGGTCTCAAAGGGAATATCAAATCCTTCCTTCTGCAGGGGTGTCCCACAGACCGGACAGTCCTTGTCCGGCATATCACACCCTGCACCGCCGCCATAGGACCGCACTTCCTCCGAATCAAAGTCATAGTAATGACATTTGGGACACAGGTAATGCGGACTTAAGGAATTTACCTCTGTAATACCTGCCATGTTGGCCACAAAAGAACTCCCCACAGATCCTCGAGATCCCACCAGATAGCCATCCTCCACAGATTTCCACACCAGTTTCTGGGCAATAATATACATCACCGCAAATCCGTTGGAGATGATAGAATTCAGCTCCTTCTGCAGTCTGTCCTCCACAATCTGCGGCAGGGTGTCACCGTATAATTCATGGGCCTTATGATAGCAGATTTCTGTCAGCTGTCTGTCACTGTCCTCGATAACCGGCGGACACTTATCCGGGCGCACCGGAGACATACTGTCTATCATATCGGCAATCAGATTGGTGTTGGTGATCACCACCTCCTGTGCTTTGTCACTGCCCAGATAGGTGAATTCCTCAAGCATCTCCTCCGTTGTCCGAAAATACAGCGGCGCCTGATTATCCGCATCCGGGAATCCCTGTCCTGCCATGATGATGCGGCGGTAAATCTCATCCTCCGGATTTAAGAAATGTACGTCACAAGTAGCCACCACCGGCTTATGGAACTGCTCTCCCAGATGCACAATCTTACGGTTAATCTCCATGATGTCTTCCATGGACTGAATTTCCGGCAGACGTTCCGCTTCTATCATAAATCTGTTATTTCCCAGAGGCTGGATTTCCAGATAATCATAGAAATTCACCAACCGGGCTATCTCTGCATCGGGTTTATGCTCCAGGAGCGCATGGTATAGTTCTCCTGCCTCGCAGGCGCTGCCAAGAATCAGGCCCTCACGGTACTGACTCAGTAACCGTTTGGGAATCCGCGGTCTTCTGGCAAAATAAGTCAGATGGGAATCTGATACCAGCCGGTAGAGGTTCATGCGTCCCACATTATTTTTCGCCAGGATAATGGCATGGTACGTAGGAAGTTTCTTGATAATATCCGGGTTGGACATTCCCTTCTCGTTAATCTGCGTAAGCGTCGTGATATTCTCCTTTTCCATCAGGGGAATCATCTTTACGAAAATCTCCGCTGTTGCCTCCGCATCATCCACTGCCCTGTGATGATTTTCCAGAGACACCATAAGGGCCTTGGCCACGGAATCAAGGGTATGTTTCTTTAAGCCTGGCAGCATGACTCTGGCAATCCCCACTGTATCTATGTAAGTAAAGTCATGGGCAATCCCCTGCCTGTCACAGTTCTCCATAATAAAGCTCATATCAAAGGAAGCATTGTGCGCCACCAGCATACAGCCCTCACAGAACGCGAGAAACTGTGGCAGTACAGTCTCAATTTTTTCCGCTCCCATCACCATATCATCCGTTATTCCTGTCAGTTTCTCAATCTCAAAAGGAATAGGAACTTCCGGATTCACAAAGCTGGAGAAGCGGTCCACAATTTTACCGCCGCAGACTTTCACTGCGCCAATCTCTATGATACGGTTCTCTACCGGCGAGAAACCCGTTGTCTCAATATCGAACACCACAAAATCTTCCTGGAAATCCTGCCCTTTATCGTTGGTGGCTATCTCATGCAGATCATCTACCAGATAAGCCTCCACCCCATAGATCACTTTAAAGAACTTCTGCCTGTCCGGTTCCGGCTCTCCTGCTTCCTTGCAGCGGTTCTTCTCTGCCTTCCATAAGTCTTCCCACACATGATTGGCATCCGGAAAAGACTGCACCACACCATGGTCTGTGATGGCCACTGCCGGATGCCCCCACTTGTATGCCCGCTTCACGATATCCTTTGCCTCGGATACCCCATCCATATCGCTCATCTTGGTATGACAGTGCAGTTCCACACGCTTGTGCAGGCTACGATCCATCCGTGACGTGGTAAAATCCGGTATTTTCTTGACACCGGCCAAAGAACCGATGGTCAGTTCGTGATCAAACTTATCAATGGTGGTCATCCCCTTCAGCTTAATGAAAGCGCCAGGTTTCATACCACTCGTTATTTCTTCTACCTGGTCATTGTGGGCAAAGAGCTTGATTGTCATCGTATCCGTATAATCAGTCACATCATAAATCAAAATGGTACGTTCATTCTTGATTTCCCGCTTATCCATCTTGAGAATCTGACCGCGGATCACCACCTCACCCATCTCACCGATGATATCCTCAATAGGCATGGCTTCTTCATCGAAATCCCTGCCGTAGAGCACATCAGGATTGTCCGAACGTTTCACAGCACGTCTGCCGTCCGCTCTTTCGCTCTTTTTACCCCATTCACCCTTTCTGCCGGAATTTCCATTGCCTGTATCGCCCTTACCTGGCAGCCGCATACCGCCTGTCGTCCGGCCGCCCTCTGTCTGTTTTCTGCCTGACGACTTTGCCACGCCGCCTGCGTTAAGTGCACCATCCGCTATCTGTGCAGTACCCCCTGACCAGGCTCCATTTGACGGCTGACCGCCGCTTCTTAACAAGGCTTCATCTGTCATCTGTCCGCCGTTTTCTGACCAGGCTGTGTCTGTCAGATGTCCGCTTCCCTCCGGCCAATCTCCAGCCTCTGTCGGCGCATTGCCGTCTGCCGCAGCCTGATTCCAGCCAAACACCCGGGATGCTTTCTCCGAAACAGCATAGCCAGCCCTGGCCGAAATCTCCGCCACCTGCATGGCCAGCCGCTTCTCGTCCTCCTCTTTGTATTTTCCTGCGGCACGCTCTTTATAGCCTATATTCACCTGCACGGGTATTCCACAACGTTCGTTATATATCTTTTCCAGGATTCGGGTAAGTTCCTCTGCCTTCCCCTGTCCCAGCACGGTATCTTCCACGATCAGCTGCATTTTATCTTCCGCAAACTGGATATCCGCACGCTTGAGCAAATTATATTCTACCGGAGAATACTCCCGCAATTCTGCCAGAATACTGTCACCGTAGGCATCCATGAGCTTTTTCGGATCATACTGGGCTGAAAGGTGAAAATGTTCATAGAACTTAATCACAATAGGCATATTGGGAAAGAACTGTTGTTTAATCTCTTTCTCCACCCGAAAGATATCTTCCTTCTGAATCAGTCTGTTGGAACCTATATAAACACGCAGAAAGTCCTTCCGCTTGGTACTCGTCACCTTATCCACGGTAACCTGTGCAAACAGATCCTGTAATCCGCTGTCCAGTTTCAATGATGGAAACACATCAAAAAACGCTTTGCTCATCCTGTTTTCCTCAATCTGCTTCCTCTGCTGCCCACAGGCCAGTTCCCTTCACATCAGACACTCAACCCTGCCAGTGCAGAAGTTCTTCTCGCAATGTGCCCAGAAGCTCCGCTTCCGGCACTTTCTTCACAATCTCACCCTTCTTGATAAGAAGCCCCTCGCCGATACCGCCTGCAATCCCGATATCTGCCTCTTTAGCCTCTCCCGGGCCATTTACCGCACAACCCATAACAGCCACCTTGATATCCAGCGGAATATCCTGAACCATCTCCTCCACCTGGTTGGCCAGTCCGATCAGATCAATCTTCGTTCTGCCGCAGGTGGGACAGGATACCACCTCGATACCGCCCTTCCTAAGCCCCAGCGTGCGCAGAATCAATCTGGCTGACTTGACTTCCTCCGCCGGGTCTCCCGTCAAAGATACCCGGATGGTATCGCCAATTCCCTGATGTAAAATGATTCCAAGTCCCACCGCGGACTTAATATTGCCGCTGGCAACTGTTCCCGACTCCGTAATCCCCACATGCAGAGGATAGACCGTCTGCTCCGCTAATAATTCATGGGCCCTGACGCACATCATCACATCCGAAGATTTGATGCTGATGACCAGATTATCGTAGCCCAGTTCTTCTATGATGTGCACCTTATCCAATGCACTTTCCACAATTCCCTGTGCCGTCACGCCATGATATCTCTCCACCAGTTCCCGTTCCAGGGAACCGCTGTTGACCCCAACACGGATGGGAATATTTCTCTCTTTCGCAGCCTTGACCACTTCCGCAACTTTATCCCTGCTGCCGATGTTGCCTGGATTGATACGAATCTTATCGGCACCATTTTCTATCGCGGCAATTGCCATTTTATAATCAAAATGAATATCCGCCACCAATGGAATATGTATCTGCTCCTTAATCTTTGCAAGTGCCTGCGCTGCTTCCATCGTGGGCACTGTACAACGGATGATCTCGCACCCTGCCCGCTCCAAACGAAGAATCTGGCTCACGGTAGCTTCCACATCCTCTGTTGCCGTATTGGTCATGGATTGTATCAAGACGGGATTTCCCCCGCCGATCACACAATCTCCTATCTGCACTGTTCTGGTTTTATCGCGATGCATGTTTCCCCTCCCTGTCTGCCTGTTTAAATTGTCACCGCTTGCTGCTGACTGTTCTATTATACAGGAAAGTGTGTAAAAAGTACACCGCCGCAGACCACATTACAACCCCACTGTCCTCTTCTGTGTAAGCCATACCTTCTTTTCCATATGCCGCAGGAAATTCTCCCGTCTGCGTCTCCTCTTCCTTGCCCCCTGCACGGATAGATCCCTTCGTATTTCCTCCACCATCTGATACCGTTCCCCCGGACTTTCCCTGGTACACTTTTGAATCACGCTCTCCAGATCATCCCCCAGCAGGGGATGATAAACCCTGATTGGAATACTGCCATAAGGCGGTTTCCCAGGATCTGCCCCTGTCAGCATATAATATAAAACCCTGCCAAAGGCAAAGATATCGCTCCTTTCATCTGCATAGGCTTTCCTGCCTTTCCCAAACTGCTCAGGCGCCCCATATCCAGGCGTCAGCGCCATCCTTCCATCTGTATCCCCTCCATAACCCTTGCGCCATGCTGCGCCCAAATCCACCAGCCGCAGACTTTTATCCGCACATACCATAATATTTTCAGGTTTCAGGTCACGATAAATAACAGGTGGTTTTCTCGTGTGAAGATACTCCATAATAGAAAGCAGCGCCTCTGCCCACACACGTCCCTGCTCTTCTTCTACAATCCCTGTTTTCGCTATATAGTTATGTAAACTAACTCCTTCTATATATTCCATCACCAGATACCAGCCATCCCTATAAAACAAGTCATACACCACAGGCAGCATGGGATGCTGCAGATCCCGCAGAAAACCGGCTTCCCGTAAAACCGCTTCTTCTGCTGCTTCTCCTGTCTTTCCTGCTGCATTTCCTGCTTTCCTTTCTACGTTCCCTGCTCCCTTCTCCACGGCAGCATCCCAAGTGCTCTCCTCACCTATCCGTTTCAAAGCCACCGGCCGTAAGAGCACACTGTCTTCTGCCAGGTACACACACCCTTCACCACCTGCTCCAAGGGGCCTTACAATCTCATACTTCCCTACTATCCGCCCTGCTTCTAACATCCTTTCCTCCACTTCTGTACGTGCCGCAGCCATACCCTGGTACACCGATATCCAGGTCTTTTCCTGCTTTCCTCTGCCCAGCCGCCTCACTTCGTAATCTTAATATAAATCGCTGACAGATTATCCTGCTCTCCCCTCTTCATGCAGGCCTCCCCAATCTCCAAAAGCCTTCTGTCAATCTGTGCCTCCTCTTGCATCTGTTGTGGAGATAACACTTCCTGCAATTCCTCTCCGGTAACACAATGCCGGAATCCATCACTGCACAAAAGAATCCCCTCTCCCTGCCGCAGCACTCCCATATGATGGTCCGGCACATAATACCCGAAACTACCCACACACTTAGTCAACTGTTCCCGCCGCCTGATATGATCCCTCGTCACCCGCTCCATGTGCCTGCCGCGCAGCCGGTAGAGCCTGCTGTCTCCCAAATGCCAGATCAGATAAGTCCTCTCCCATATCACCAGCACCGTCATGGTAGTACCAAGATCAATCTCTTCTTGCCTTGCATATTGCTGCAATTGCTGCTGCATGTGAAAAGTAAGCCTGTCAAGAGATCTTCTGATCACCCAATAGGGCTTCTTCTTACGCACCGCATAAAGAACGGATTCATAGAACCATTCCTGCAGCCGTTCCGTCACATAGCCGCTGGCAATCTCTCCCTGTGCCAGACCGCCCATTCCATCACATACTGCCGCCAGCAACACTCTCCCGCGGGCTGTAAGCGCCTGCAGCAGCACCACAGAATCCTGATTATCCCTGGCTCTGCACCCACGGCACCAATATACGCCTGTCAAATACTGCATTTTAAATCACACCTCCCCGGATACCATAAAATATCCTGTCTTATTTACCGCTTTGCGGTTACTCCTGCGGTAACCTTTGCTGTTTTACTTTCATCCCTGGAACATTGCGGGAAGCCCGCCGAGCCTGTCTTTGGATTCCTGAACGAAATCCGATGCAGATATTATACTATATACATTTTCCTATTTCAACCAAAATCCAAACTTAATTAATTCCAATATTTCAGGCCAAGGCCGTCTCTGCTGTGGGCCCTAGAAGCACTTCCCAAACTACCGGCCGTCCAAATAACGTAAAAGGCCGGCGCTCAACGCACCAGCCTCATAATATCATTATACATAATAAACACCATCAGAATCATCAGCACAACCAGCCCTGCAAAGTGTACCATGCCCTCTTTTTCCGGCGGCACAGGTTTGCCCCGCACCACTTCCACCAGCATAAAGACCAGCCGCCCTCCATCCAGTGCCGGAATCGGCAGCAGATTCATAATTCCCAGGTTGACCGACAACAGCACTACAATCTCCAGCATCGTCAGAATCGCATAGGGTGTTCCATAATTTTCCTCGGCCTGTGTATAACTGTCACCCACAATCTGTGCAATACCCACAGGACCGGCCACATCGTCCTTAGTGGCCTGCCCCTGTACCAGCATCCGCAGACTCTTATAGGTAATCTTGACCCAGTATTCCACTTCGTAGAAACCATACTGGAACACCTGCAGCGCATTACATTCCAAATATTCCCCGCCATTTACGATGCCCATATAATAACGTCCGTCTTCTTCATCATATTTGGGCAGCAGCGTGGCCACATGCTTCACACCGTTTCGCTCATATTGTATCTCCATCTCCTCTCCCTGATTAAAGGAAGAGATAAGTGCTACTTCCCGATAAAAATGTATCGGTTCTCTGCCAATCTTTGTGATCACATCTCCCTTTTCCAGTCCCGCCTCCTGGGCCGCCGATCCTTCTGTAACAGAACCCACCACAGGCAGATCTGCACCGCTGAAAGCACTCAAGATCACAGCCACGACAAAGGCCAGAATAAAGTTAAAGAAGGGTCCGGCAAACACTGCTGCAATACGAGCCCACACCCCGGCTTCCGTGAAGGCCACCCCTTCCGGCTCCGAAAAATGTTCTTCCCCGGCAGCACCGGACTCCAATATCCTGTCCGGGTCTGTCTCCCGCTGCTCCACGATACCGTCTTCTCCGTCAAACATGCAGGCTCCGCCTATGGGCAGAAGTTTCAGTGCATATTTTGTGCCCCTCTTTTCAAAGGAAAAAAGAGTGGGCCCCATCCCTACTGCAAACTCCACCACACGGATACCGTTCTTTCTGGCAATGATAAAATGTCCAAACTCATGGGAAATCACCACCACACCCATGATAATCAAAAATAAAATTATTGTTCTGATCAATGCAATCTCCATTCCGGAGCGTTCCACACTCCACACTGTCCCCGACAGTGTTATCACTCATATTTATGCTTAATAAACTCGTATGTCTCAGCCTCTGCCGAAAGAATCTGCTCCACCGAAGGATCATTCACCACACGATGAGCTTCCATAGCCGCCCCAATCAGTTCCGGTATCTGCAAGAACCGTATTTTCTTCTGTAAAAAGAGCGCCACAGCCCGCTCGTTTGCCGCATTAAACACCGTGGGAAGCGAACCGCCTCGTGCAGCTGCCTGATATGCCAGTGCAAGTCCCTGGAAGGTTTCCGTATCGGGCTCCTCAAAGGTAAGCTGACCAAGTTTACATAAGTCAACTCTTCCCGTATCCATAGGTCTTCTGTCCGGATAGAACAATGCATACTGAATGGGCAGTTTCATATCCGGCACACCCATCTGTCCCATAATCCCGCCGTCCACATACTCCACCGCAGAATGCAATATACTCTGGGGATGCACTACCACCTGTATCTGCTCCAAGTCCACATCGAACAGCCACTTGGCCTCCATCACCTCAAGCCCCTTATTACAAAGGGACGCCGAATCAATGGTAACTTTCTTTCCCATGGACCAGTTAGGATGCTTTAACGCATCCTCCACTGTCATATCTGCCAGTTCCTCTTTCCTTTTTCCCCGGAAAGGACCACCCGAGGCCGTCAGAAGAATCCGGCTGACACGAGCCCTGTTCTCACCGTGCAGGGACTGAAAGATTGCACTGTGTTCACTGTCCACCGGCAAAATATGAACCCCCTTGCGGGACGCCAGAGGCATAATGATATGTCCTGCCGTGACCAGGGTTTCCTTATTGGCCAGAGCAATATCCTTACCGGCCTCTATCGCGGCGATCGTAGGCCTGATTCCAATCATTCCCACAATACCGGTGACTAATACCTCCATCTGCGTATGGGTGGACACTTCCAGAAGCCCTTCCATGCCGCTTACCACTTTCACCGGCAGATCTTTTACTCTGGCCTGCAGATCCATAGCAGCTTCCTCAGTCCACATGGCTGCCACCTCAGGCATAAACTCCCTGACCTGTTTCTCCATCAATGCCACGTTACGCCCTGCCGCCAGGGACACCACTTGTAAATCCTTTTCTTTTCTCACAATCTCCAGTGTCTGTGTGCCAATGGACCCTGTAGATCCCAGTATTCCTATTTTTCTCACTTTATCCTCCCTGTTAAACCATCATACAAGCATCATAATCCCTATAAAAATAATCGGTGCCGTTACGATCACACTGTCGAACCGATCCATGATTCCACCATGTCCCGGTATTAATTTACCATAGTCCTTTATATTATGATCTCGTTTCACAGCAGAGGCCGCTAAATCTCCCACCATGGATACCATGGCGCCAACCGCGCCAAGCAGCGCCGCCAATGAAAGTGGAAGAGCCACATCTGTATACACATGAATCACCAAATGCGTATACAGCACAAACAAAAGTGCCGCTCCCACCACGCCGCCGACCGCACCCTCCACAGATTTCTTGGGGCTCAGCTTGGGTGTCATCTTATGTTTGCCGATTAACACACCCACCGCATAAGCACAGGTATCACTTCCCCAGGAACTTAGAAACACAAACCAGACCAGATACCTGCCCTGTGCAAATCCCTGCCGCAGCAGATAAATGAAAGACAGCATTACCGGCGCATAAAGAAAAGAAAACATGGCCGCCATAACCTGGTTAGCCTGATATCTGGGAAAGGCAAACACATAGACAAACAAAAATATCAGAAATGTCACCACCACCGCAATCATAACAGCCGGATAGACCTTCGTAAGGCCCCACCGCAGGGAAAGTATCAGAAGCAGATAATACAACACCGTCATGATAATCCCGGTAATCTCCAGCGCACTGAATTTCCCCTTTGTAAACCGCAGGCCGCAGGCTTTCGTCAGCTCTCTGTATGCTATGATCGAAATCAGACAAAGCACAGCTGCCAGATAGACGCCGCCTGTGAAAATAACCGCCAGTGCCGCTATCACCAGCAGTATACCGCTTATCAATCTTGTACGAAACATACCGGCACCTTCCTATTCTTTAACCAGACCATATCGTCTGTCTCTCTTATTATATGCCTCCACGGCTTTTTCTAATTCTTCTTTTGTAAAATCCGGCCATGCCACTGGTGTAAAGTAAAGCTCCGTATATGCCAGCTGCCACAATAGAAAATTCGATATTCTCTGTTCATTACAGGTGCGAATCAACAGATCCGGATCCGGAATCCCCCTGGTATCCAGCATATCGTTTATAATCTCCTCGGTAATCTGATCCGCACACAGCCCGCCTTCCGCTGTCTTAACTGCAATCTTACGCACAGCCCGGACTATCTCATCCCGCCCGCCATAATTGATGGCGATCTGAAAATGCAGTCCCGTATTATTCCTGGTAGCCTCCTCCAACTCTGCAATACGGTTTCGGATATCTTCATCCAGTCTGGACTTTTCCCCGATGACTTTCACGCACATATTATTCTTAGCCGCTGTTTTCAGACAGGTCTTCATATAACTGCGCAGAAGCCCCATCAGGGCATCCACTTCATCCTTAGGCCGGTTCCAGTTCTCGGTGCTGAAAGCGTATACCGTCAGATACTGAATCCCCATGCGGTAGGCTTCTTCACAGATGACCTCCACTGTCTTTGCGCCCTGCACATGTCCATAATTGCGCGGCATTCCTTTCATTTTAGCCCACCTGCCGTTACCATCCAAAATGATTGCCACGTGATTTGGCCCTTTGATGTCTTGTCCCATACCAATCCTCCATTCCGGAACAGGAAAGGGGGCAACAGAATCTCCATTCTGTAAGCCCCTCTCTGTTATGCTGTCTGAAACTATACTACCTTCCAGTAGCAGTCTAATACCTATACGGTAAGTATCTCTTTGGATTTCTCCTCCACAAGCTTATCGATTTCCTTGATAAATTTATCGGTCAGCTTCTGTAGTTGTTCCTCCATATCCTTAATTTCATCCTCAGACACTTCCGTCTTTGCAAGTTTTTTCAAAGCGTCGTTGCCATCCCGTCTTGTATTGCGGATCGCAACCTTATTCTCTTCGCCCCGCTTCTTAATATCTTTTACCAGTTCCTTACGACGCTCCTCCGTGAGTTCCGGGAACACCAAACGAATCAGAGAACCATCATTAGAAGGCGTAATTCCCACATCTGACATCATGATCGCCTTTTCAATATCCTTAATCAGACTCTTTTCCCAGGGTGCAATCTGCAGAACACGAGCCTCCGGCACTGTAACATTACCCACCTGCTGAATCGGTGTGGGCGTCCCATAATAATCTACTTTAATCTTATCAAGAACATGCGGATTCGCACGGCCTGCACGGATTGCTCCCAGGTCTGTGACCAGGAAATCATAAGATTTCTGCATCTTTTGCTCATAAGGTTTTAGTCTTGCATCCATACTGTTACCCTCCAGCTGCTTTTGTTATACGGTCACTTTTGTACCGTTGAATTTCCCCTTTACGGTGTTGACAATACTGTTCTCTTCATTCAATCCAAAAACCCACATTGGCATTTTATTATCCCGTGCCAGAATAGAAGCTGTCATATCCACCACCTGAAGATTCTTCTCGATCACCTCATCAATCGGAACCTCATCATACTTCTTCGCATCGGGATTCCTGCGCGGATCGTCATCATAGACACCATCCACCGCCTTGGCCAGAAGAATCACATCCGCATCCACCTCGACGGCACGAAGCACCACGCCTGTATCTGTGGAAAAATAAGGATGTCCTGTACCGCCTGCAAAAAAGACTACCATATTTTTAGAAAAATATTTATTGGCCCTGTCCTTGGAAAAAAGTTTCGTAAAGGACCCGCACTCAAAAGGCGTCAGAACTGATGTCATCATACCCACTGAACGAAAGATTTCGGAGACATATATACAGTTCATGATTGTTGCAAGCATGCCAATCTGGTCCGCTTTGGTCCTGTCTATGTTCTCACTGGAACGTCCGCGCCAGAAATTTCCGCCGCCAATCACAATACCGACCTGAATACCATCATCCACAAGCTGCTTAACCTGTACAGCTACGTCTCGAACAGTATCTTCATCAAAACCTGTCTTCTTTTCACCTGCAAGAGCTTCTCCACTCAGTTTTAAGAGTATCCGCTTCATATCAATACCCATACCCTTTCCGGAATCCACAGAACATCAATCTGTCTGTAATCATTTTTTCTTCTTGAATTCCTCGAAGAAGGATGTGGGATTCACATCAGCATAGCACTGCGAGCACATACCTTCGATAACGGCGCCATTGTTGATCTGTACGGATTTGGATTTAATGTTTCCCATCACAATTGCAGTGGTATCTAAAATAACCGGCCCCTGCACATCAATATCACCTTTCACAGCACCTGCAACAACTGCGCTGGTAGCCGTAAGATTTCCGATTACAACAGAACTCTGTCCAATCTTAACACTTCCCTGACTGTTAACTTCACCTGTGATTTTGGCGCCTTCCGCATAAATTTCAGCTGCCCTGGAATTACCCTGAATGGTTCCGGTGATATTCAACTTACCCAGAATATCGATATTGCCGTTCACTGTACCAATCAGTTCCATGGAACCTTCTGACATGATATCACCCGTTATTGTCATGCCTTCTGTTACAACTGCCGTCTCATCTACCGCTACGCGATTTGTCTGCACTTCCATTTTCTTCTTTTCCCCTCCGCTATTCTGGACTGTTTGATTATCTTCCTCTGCCACCGCCTCAGGCGTGACTGCCGTTTCTTCTATCACCGGTTCTTCCACCAGTATCTCTTCTGTAACAGTTTCCGATTCCGGTTCTGCCTCAGGCATTTCCTCTATGACAGCGACGGGTTCCGGTTCTGTTATAGGCATCTCCTCTACAATGGATTCAGCTTCCACAGACACCTCGTCCATAATCGGTTCAGGTTCTGCCTCTAATTGCGGCTCCGCCGCTTCTGCCGGCGCCTCTTCCAGCTTATCCAGCATACTGCTTAAATCCATGGACCCCAGGGTATCTTCCGCCATAGGCGTTTCATCCTGTATCACATTTTCAACGGATGACATCTCTTCTGCCCCGGCCTGTTCTGCCAATGCCGCTTCCAGTTCTTCTTCCGGCATCAGCTCATTCACAGCCTGAGACAAATCATCCTTCAAGTCTGAGAAAAAACCCATTCTCCAATCCTCCATTCTTTAGTCATTACTTATATGATGAATCGGCTCCGTATCGTCAGTAATCGGAAGAATCTTTGTATCCTCCATCGCCTGAATCTGTTCAATCAGACCAGGTAATGCCTCCACTGTCGAGTCCTTCTCCGCCGCATCATGCATCAGTATAATTACCTCGTCAAGCTCACCAATCTTCCGCGTACAGTTTCTGATAATGTCCCCCGGACTGATATAGCTGTTCGACGCATCTCCTGACACAATATTCCAGTCAAAATACGTCATATCCTGCTCATCCAAATATGCAATCAGTTCATGCATGTCCACCTTACTTACAGTATTACTGCTTCCGCCGGGAAATCTGCAGTACCGGCACCACACACCTGTCGTTTCATAGAGGAACTCCTGTAATTTTGTCAAATCCTCCACATAACTTTCTTTGGACTGATAGATTTCATGATATTTATGACTGTAAGAGTGCATCGCAAGCGTATGTCCCTCATCCACAATCCGATTATATAACGGCTGATATCTTTCTTCCTCTTTCCCTACCACAAAGAAAGTCGCCTTCACATCGTACTCCGCCAGAATATCCAGAATCCTGCCCGTGTTACTGCTGGGCCCGTCGTCAAAAGTGAGATATACCTTTCTTATCCCTTCTTCCTCCCGGTCAGCATCCTCCTGCAAATGAATCTCTGTACGCCTGGATTCCTCAATTCCGGAGGCCGTATACGCTTCTGTACTTCCTGTTGTCTGTTCTCCCGCTGTATCTGCAGACTCACTGACATCTGCCATTGTCTCTACGCGGGATTGTAATTCACGCAGTTCTTTCTTCACATAATGTAATCTGATCCCCAGAATCAAGCATAGACAAAACAGAATCAGAATTGTGGAAAGCGGAACGATGACAAGCAGCCTTTTCATCAACTGGAAACGTTTACGCCTCGCTTCCTGTTCAGCATCAATCTCTGCCATCTCCATCGGCTCCTTATTCCATATTCTCTTATACTATATCACATCTGATGAATTACGAAAAGAAATTTTGTAAAAAAAGAAAAAGAAAATTCCTCCAACAAATACAGTGCCCCTGGAAATGTCTCAGAGAACACATTTACAGGGGCACAGCTTCCTATTCATCATTAAATCTACCGGTACACTCTCTTTCTATCCCCAATATCCGTCCGGTGATTGGGATAAAGCATGGAGAACATGACAATCAGCACAGAAAGCAGAATCCCCGGCGGTAACGTAACATCACACTTAAGGTAGGGAATACGCTCAGATACTTTATGGATCATAACCACACTCACAGATTGTCCCAGCAGATATCCCGGTATCACTGCCAGTAAAATCGTATACAGATTCTCCAGCCGCAGCACTTTGAGCAAAAGCCGCTTCATCATCCCGATTGCCTGCAGGGTTGAAAACTCCTCTTTTCTCTCGGCAATGCCGCTGACACTGCTGTTTATGAAATTCACAAGAGCCATCATACCCACTATGACAGCCAGCCCGTTTCCAAACAGGCTGACAATCATGCCAAGCCTGTCAAGCCCTTCTCTGTAGACCCCCTTGGAGCGATAAGACACTTCCCCTTCACCGTTCATCTTCTTCAGGCATTCCCTAACATCCGTCTCCACCTGTTTCAGCATCTCCGCATCCGGCACATTGATGGTCACCAAAAACAGATCCGGCATACGATGTAAATGTTCCATCATCTGCGCAGGCAGGATATATGCAAGTCCAGTCGTATTCTCATCTCCCCACGCCATCTGGTTGCGATAGGTGTCTCCTACCACTGCCATGACCGTATACTTCTTTTTCCGCAGAGACTCAAAATACGGAAATTTCCCATTTTCATCCTGCTCATAGCTATACGCTTCTTCCTCCGGGAACTCATCATAGAGTTCCACCACATCGCCTGCATGATAAAGGCTGCTGCCCTCCCCGTCAAGCGCGACAGCGAGCACGTACTCTCCGGACTCGAATTTTTCCTGATCAAGGCTGCCCTCAAAAACCTCAACCCCTGCGATCTGGCTATACTCATAAAAACGATAACTTTCCTGCATGACAACCGGTTTCCCCGTTTCCCGGTACGTCAGGGCACGCCCCACCATAATGTCATATAGCCCCTCATCTTCTGCAATGCTCTTTAGATAACGTTCATTATCTACCACTGCCCGGCAATAATTCTCAGCATCCTCTCCATCAAGAAACAGCGGCATCAGGAGCTGATAATGATATACCGTTTCCACATTCTGCGTAATCTTTTCCAATTCTTCACGTAAGCTGTTCGGAATCGGATAATTTCCTCCCGCTTCTCCCGCGTCCAAACCATACAGATAATCCTCCGAGGCAATCTCAATATCCGCAAACAGATTGATCATTGACAGCAGAGCGTCCAGATTTAAGCTGTGTACCATATTCGTTGTTGTCACAAAAAGCAATATGACAATGCTCATGGAAAAAGCCACCAACGCTGTATTTTTACCGCGTCTTTTAATATTTCTGCGTGCAAAACGTCCCGGCGTAAACCTTGCGTTGCGCACTTTCCCAATGTTCTCCCGCCTGCTGTCCGTAAAGCCTGCCGCATGGATGGGCGGCGTCTTGGCAAGAATACGCATGGGCTTACGGACACCGATATACACCACCACATACGATAAAACTGCCGCACACAGAAAATATCCCGGCTTGACCTTAAATTCACAGCCACCCCTGATTCCCATATAGAATGATGCAACCGGCATGAGCACATAACCAAACACCACACCCAAGAGACATCCGATGGGAACTCCTGCCAGAAACTGTCTGAGAGCATGCTTCCGGATAATTGCCTTAATCTGTTTCCCCGTCACACCAATCAGCTTTAACTGCCCGTACTGCACCACATTTTTGACCGTAGAAATATAATAAATGGTGTATATCATCAGACCGGCACAGATAACCGACAACATAATCAGGCCGCCAATCAACACTATGTACCCGGTGCCGGGTCTATTGCCCGCAGCCGGATTGACCAAAGCGATGATATCAGCATGCGGATTAATCTCCAACAGGAAATTCTTCAGGTCTTCATCTGTATATCTGCCTTTTTCAAAACGACAGAAGGCGTACATCGCAAATACGCTCTTATCTTTCTTCTCAAAGGCCTCGGACACATACATTCTTGCTTCATCCAGTTCATCATTGCATGCACAGATACCACAGATTACCACATCCTGCCTGATCTCATTGTCCGCAGTTTTCAGAAGGATGGGCATGGTGTCCCCCACCTCGATTTCTCCGCCGTGTTCCTGTACAAAACGCTCATCCACCACGATTTCTCCATCTGCCTCGGGCCATCTGCCCTCCAACAGCTCATTGAAATTCCAGGAGGCCGTCTCCTCGTCTGTAAAAAAAATCCGATTTTTGTCCCCTGTGGAAGAGGCCGTCTCATAATGTCCCATATACAGCACAATGGAAATCTTGTCAAAATACCCTCTGTCCCGCAGTTCCTCAAACCAGTTGTAGGAAATATTCATATAGATTCCTTCTGCCTGCGTCCCAATCAGCATCTGTTGGGAACGTCTCATCGCTGTCTCGATGGACATAATCGTAGAAAAGGATAAAATAATCAGCATGGAAGACAGCACAATTGCTGCAACTGCTGTGATATTTCTTCTCCTTTCCGCATGATACAGCTTAGAAGCGAGCCTTTTTACCATTTGATCAGACACTTTGCTCTCACTGCCCATCTTATCCATTTTCCCTCCCTTCTAAAGCATTTTCTGCCAGGGCGCCTTCCTCCACTCTTCCATCTTTCATATGCAGAATCCGGTCACATTCTTTCGTAAGTGTCTCGTTATGCGTAATCATGACCACAGTCTGTCCAAAGTCCCTGACCGCGCATCGCAGCAATTCCATCACATCCTCCGTAGATGCAGAATCCAGATTGCCTGTTGGTTCATCTGCCAATATGATAGCCGGCGTCGAAATCAAAGCCCTGGCGATTGCCACTCTCTGCTGCTGTCCCCCGGAAAGTTCCGCCGGAAGCCTGTTCTCTAACCCGGTTAATCCAAGGGAATCCATGATCCTTTCCAAAAGCACTCCGTCTTCCAGACGCCCTCCAATCTGTACAGGCAGCACAATATTCTCGTACACCGACATGACCGGAACCAGGTTATAGTTCTGGAAAACAAATCCGATTCTCTTTCTGCGAAACTCAGTCAGTTCATCATCTGACAGACTGCCGAGATCAACCCCTTCTATGTAAACATCCCCTGAGGTTGGTTTATCAAGTCCGCCACATACATTCAAAAGTGTGCTCTTACCACTGCCGGAAGCCCCCACTACCGCCACAAATTCACCTTTGTTAATACTGATACTGACATGGGAAAGGGCATCGACCCTGTTTGGCCCCTCTCCATACTGCCTGCATACATCTACTAATTCCACAACCTTTTTCCCCCTCTCCTTCTCTCCATAGGCGTCCAGATAGGACTGCAGAACATCACTGCATTTAAGCAGTTTGGCATATTGCATCAGCCGATTGAGATTTCTCTCCTTCCTTGCAAGATACTTGACAATTATGTTCCTGGTCTCCTCCGTGCCAACCTTATCACGAAAGGAAACAATATCCACAACTGTCTTTTCCAGATCATAAATCCGAAAAGAGTTTTTGCCCTCACGAATCGTCTCAATCCCCGTAGAATAGCGCTTCTCAGCATAATAGGATACAAGTACAGGCGGAGACTGCGGCAGCGTGGAAATTCTGGCCTTTCTCTGAATTGCCACATCTATGGCCTCAGGCCAGTAATCAGTCAGCTGATGGTAGGCCGCAGCACTTCTTAGACAGATCACCCCCTTGGGGGTATAGGCATCTATATAATAAAAAGAAGATTTCTTCCCTTGATATCTCATATTTTCATAATACTTTTTATTCAATTTCCGCAGTATTTTCTCATCAACCAACTGATTGATCTTATAGTGGGAAAATCCTGCCTCTTTTAACTCCTGAATGGATAAAATCATTTGATCCTCAGCCATCGTAAATTCCATTATCATTCAAGTCTCCCTGACATACGCTTCCTGTATTATATATTTTCTCTAATCTGGAAATCCCGCAAATTTTCAATAAAGTTCGGCAACTATTTCTGCCGATTTTTATTAAAATTATATACTTGTATTATAGATACGTCAAGGTAATTGACACAGAAAAGGCCCCGGAAATCTCACAATTACTTAGCAATCGTAATTGCAAGGTTTCCAGGGCCTTATCACCTTATTCTATTATTTCAGCTGCTGATTTCGTCTATCATTCTCAATTCTTCTTCCGTGAAATCTGCATGTTCGGCCACCGCGATATTTTCCACAATCTGTTCCGGTTTAGATGCGCCAATCAATACTGAGCATACTGCATCATCCTTCAGCACCCAGGAGAGCGCCATCTGCGCCAGCGTCTGTCCCCGCTGACCGGCCAGCTCATGCAGCTGCCTGATCTGTTCCAGCCTGCTCTTCGTCAGATCTGTCGCATGGAGGAATCTTGGGTCTTTCGCAATGC
Organism: uncultured Lachnospiraceae bacterium; assembly: GCA_910577735.1. Taxonomy (GTDB): domain Bacteria; phylum Bacillota; class Clostridia; order Lachnospirales; family Lachnospiraceae; genus UBA3282. The sequence goes on along the minus strand of CAJTOO010000006.1, from coordinate 95,050 downwards.
GGCTGTCCTGCGGTATGCCATGCAGATATTTGTCCGTCAACAGCCCCTGCGCTAACGGACTGAACGCTATTATCCCCACACCGGCTTCCTTACAGTATGCTTTTACGCCATCCTGCTCAATCGTTCTGTCAAAAATAGAATATTTTCTCTGATTGACAATAAAGGGGCAGTGCTGCTCCCGTAAAAGTTCCACGGCCTTCTGCGTGTATTCTTTGTCGTAATTAGACACGCCCGCATACAGTGCCTTACCGCTTTTCACTATATCCGCCAGGGCAGTCATGGTTTCTTCCAAAGGCGTCTGCGTGTCCATGCGGTGATGATAGAAAATGTCTACATAATCAAGTTTCATGCGCTTAAGGCTCTGGTCTATACTGGCCATCAGATATTTCCTGCTGCCAAAATCACCGTAAGGCCCCTCCCACATATCATATCCCGCCTTTGTGGTGATTACCAGTTCATCCCTGTAGGGTCTGAAATCTTCTTCCATCAGCCTGCCCAGATTTGACTCTGCACTTCCATAGACAGGACCGTAATTATTCGCCAGGTCAAATTGGGTGATGCCATGATCGAAAGCTGTCCTGCACATCGCTTTCATCTGGTCATAGTTATCCTTTGAACCAAAATTATGCCAGAAGCCTAACGAAACCGCCGGGAATTTCAGACCACTCCTGCCCACCCTGTTATATACCATCTTTTCATAACGCTTCCGATCTGCTGCATAAATATCTGTCATTCCTTTTTCCGCCCTTCTATCACTGTGTGCGATCACGCTGATAAATATCGTATATCGCCCGAAAATCTATATTACTATTATCTTTCTTTCTATTGATATTATCATAATAATCATCACTGTTCCACCCTATTTTATCTTGAAACGATTTCCTCGATTATGCGAATAACCCTCAGAATCCCTCTCCCGATACAGCTTTCTATCGCCTTATGCATCGCTTTAAATTTCGTTTTATCATAGATTTCCATATATTATACAGTCTCTTATGGCCAAATACAAGGAAATCTTAGGAAATGGATCCACTTTTATGACAAAGTATAGAAAAGCAGGCCCCGAAGAATCTACCATTCATGGTATAATAAAATATACCTAATATCCTCTGTTGTAAACAGGGCGTTAATCGCCCTGTGGTGTTGGTCTGCATGTTGGCCGCTCATGTTCCTCCTTTTGAGCGCAAAAAAAGACGCATGGTTTACAATTTACTGTTCCATACGCCTTTACGCTGTTATTTAGAAATTAAATTATGTTGTTGATTATGCTAACTGCATGATTTCAGCTTCAATTTTTCTTAGTTCATCAATTGACAATAGCGGAACACACTCCGCAATTTCTTCAAGCGTCATCTTTCCCTTTTTTATCAATCTTTCTGCGTTTTCTCTTGCGTTGTTTAATGCCGCTTCATTCCCCATATCTTCCATAATTTTGCACATAACCGCAACTCCTTTCTCGTCTTGCTTAAAATATCGTGCTTTTTTAGCAAGCATTTCATAATTCATATCATCGGGATTAGTGCATGAAAAATCATGCAGCAGCTTTCCGATCTCATCGTTGCCCCTATATTTCCCATTAACATATATGATATGCGAACCATCGCCAAATAATACCTTGTTTTCCCCAATAGTTACATATCTTTCTACTGGATATATCGGCTGGTTTCCTTTCATTACATCATTCTCTGTTATAAAAATAATATAGCTGTCGGGAATGTCCTCCGTATCATCACTAGCCTTTAATATATACGCATCCAACAAGCTGCTGTTATGTCTTGCTCTCTTTGCGCCTGCTCCTGCATCTTTCCTCTGAATTTCAACATCAAATTCCTTACCGGTGATGTCAATCGCATGAACATCTAAAACAGCCGAACGTCCTTGCAAATTCTTCAATAGTTCTTGTGTCCTGACCGATTTAACTTTTATATCCTCCCGCCCTAAAACAATTCGTAGTATCAGTTCCACACCCTCAAAATTATCTGCAAGGCAGACGGACATAAAATCATCGTCCATATATCGGAGTGATTTCAGACGTTCTAAATCCTGTTGATGTGTCTGCTCCGTTGTATTCAAAAACATCACCTTCTCCCACTGCTTTTATTATACATCAGGCAATGCCTTTTGAAAACTGAATTTTCCGTAATATTTTCTCAGTTTTCTGTACGCTCTGACGCTGTGTTACTTATTGATTTTATAACACTTTTCACTGTTAAGCAAGTAATCAATTTTTCTCATTCAGTATCCTGTTTTTCCGTATGAAATTTTGTTTTATCGACCAGAAATATCATTTTACAGTTATGAAGTTCCATACTTTCCCTGATTACTTTGAACATCTTTGACTGATATTCGACATCGCATCTGTCCAGATCATCAATGACCAGATAAACAACCTTGTTCAATTCATCTAACTTACTGTTCAAGTATTTACTTTCATCTAGACTTTGTTTCACCGGCTGCAGTCCGCACATCACACAGATTTTATTTAACGTCTCCAGCGTTATGTTCTTTCCCGCTTTAATGTTCGTGATCGTCTGCCTCGGTAATAAATTTTCTTTCTGTATTCTGGTCTGGTTGAAACCATGTTTACTCAATTCCTTAAATTTCAGACAATAGAAAGGACCCTCACCCAATGTTTACTGAATAATAAAAAGGCTCTGAAATCCTCATAATCACTTAGAAATGCGTGATTACAAGGCTTCAGAGCCTCATAATTTCTTTACAGTGCTTTGCAAACTTCGCTTACATTCCCATCTGCTTAGCAACCTCTTCTGCGAAGTTCTCTTCCTTCTTCTCCAGTCCTTCACCGGTCTCAAAACGGACAAACTTCTTAACAGAAAGATTTGCACCATTGTCCTTTGCTACCTGCTCCAGATACTTGGCAACCGTCTGCTTGCCGTCCTCAGCCTTCACATATACCTGCTCTAACAGACATACCTCTTTCAATTCTTTGTTCAGACGTCCGTTCACTGCGCCTTCGATTACCTTATCAGGCTTACCAGCCATCTTGGGATCGTTCTTAATCTGCTCTGTGATGATCTCCTTCTCATGTGCCTTGAACTCCTCAGACACTTCGTCTGTGGACACATATTTCGGATACAAAGCCGCTACCTGCATAGCGATATTTGTCAGTGCTTCCTTCACTGCATCATTTACCACATCAGTAGCTGCCTCAACGATAACACCGATTCTGCCGCCGCCATGTACGTAAGTCACTACGCAGCCATTCTCTGCTACTACCTTCTCAAATCTTCTGATGCTTAAGTTCTCACCGATCACTGCCACCTTATCTACCAACGCATCCTTCACAGTCTTGGATGCATCCAAATGCCACTTCTCGCCTAAGAAAGCCTCCAGATCAGCTGCCTCGGACTCAACCGCCTGCTTGGCAACAGCTTCCACATACTCCTGAAAGTCTGCATTCTTTGCCACGAAATCAGTCTCAGAGTTTACTTCTACTACTGCTGCTGTCTTCTCGTCTTTAACTGCCACACGGCAAAGACCTTCCGCTGCGATTCTGCCAGCCTTCTTCTCTGCCTTCGCCTGACCGTTCTTTCTCAGATACTCTACTGCTGCATCCATGTTGCCGTCAGTCTCATTCAGAGCCTTCTTGCAATCCATCATGCCCGCACCGGTCATCTCTCTTAACTCTTTTACCATTGCTGCTGTGATAGCCATCTATATTTCCTCCTGTTTTTCTCATTGTCAATTCACTTGAATCCATTTATCAATCCGCTTGTAGAATGCCTGTTTTCAGGCAATCCCCGCACACCTTATGCGTCAGCTTCTTCCACCTTCTCCGCTTCAGCTTCTTCTACATATTCTTCAGCGCCCTGATTCGCCTCAATAACAGCATCCGCCATCTTGGACACGATCAGCTTCACCGCGCGGATAGCATCGTCGTTACCAGGAATGATGTAATCCAATTCCTCGGGATCACAGTTGGTATCACCGATACCGATCAATGTAATGCCAAGTGTATGAGCTTCCTGCACACAGATTCTCTCTTTCTTGGGATCTACCACAAAGATACAGTCAGGTGTTCTGGTCATGTTCTTGATACCGCCAAGATTCTTCTCCAGCTTCTCCCACTCTTTCTTAATCTTAATAACCTCTTTCTTTGGAAGCACTTCAAAAGTACCGTCCTCAGACATGGTCTCAATTGCCTTTAATCTGTCAATTCTGGACTGGATCGTCTTGAAGTTGGTAAGCATACCGCCCAGCCATCTCTCATTGACATAATACATACCACAACGCTCAGCCTCTGTCTTCACTGCATCCTGCGCCTGTTTCTTAGTACCGACAAAAAGGATTGTACCACCCTGGGATGCTACATCAAACACTGCCTTATAGGCCTCGTCCACCTTACCCACAGATTTCTGCAAGTCGATGATGTGGATACCGTTTCTCTCGGTAAAAATGTAGGGAGCCATCTTAGGGTTCCATCTTCTGGTCTGATGTCCGAAATGAACACCTGCCTCCAACAACTGTTTCATTGAAATAACGCTCATGATTCTACCTCCATTTGGTTGTCTGCCATATACCTTGCGCCGCTCTGCCACCCAGACGTTATGGGCACCGACAAGGGCTGGATATATGTGATTAATAGGATAATGGCGCATTGCGCCGTGTGCAACGCACACTTAGATACTATATCATAAAAGAATCCCCCTTGCAAGGGGGATTCTCCATAATTTCAGCTCCTGAACTCCTAATTCCGGAACATTTCTACAATCTTCTGCAATTTCACTACATTCTCCGCATTGGCATCCATCAGCTCCACATTACCTTCTACCAAATTGGATACATCCTGGGTCTTTTGGGCAATCCTTGTGATATTCTGCGCCGCATCTCCCACCGTTAATGTGATAGCATTGACAGAGTCCGCAATCTCCACAATCGCGGCAAGAAGTGTATCCACTTCCTCACCAATCGTCTTCATATTGTCTTCAAAGCCGGAGGCGTCCTCCGTATACTGCTTTGCCACATCCATGAAACCGCTGTAATCCTTCAGCACTGTCTCCTCCAGGAACGAAAGGGTTTCCTTCATGCAGGCTTCCATATTCTTTACCGCCTGGTTGACCTCTGTGGTAATGCCGTTGATATTCGCGACTGTTGAGGATGTCTGGGAAGCCAGGCCGCCGATTTCATCTGCCACCACGGCGAAACCTCTCCCTGCTTCCCCGGCTCTTGCCGCCTCAATGGAAGCATTCAGGGCAAGCAGATTGGTCTGGCCGGAAATATCCAGAATAGACTGGGTAAGCTGATTTATCTTCTCCACAGCCTTAGCCTGTTCCATAGCTGCCGCTGATTTCTCCTGCACCGTACGATACATCTGGGTTGTTTTATCCTGTGCCACTCCCGTGGTATTCTTCAGATTGTCTGCACGATGTCTGCTCTCTATGGACGCCTGTTCCCCTTCCCTGGAATTATCCCGAATTGTCTGGGCACGCTCTTTTACATGTGATACTGTATGATTGACTGTCTCCATAGCAGCCGCTGTCTCTTCCATCGCTGCCGCAAGTCCCTGTGTGGTTTCTGAGTTCTCACCGCTCATAACCTGCACCTGGTCCGTAATACTTGTAAGCTGTTTTAAGGTATCATCCAAATCTGAATGCGCTCTCTGTATATCCGCCGCCATGGCGCGAAGGCTGGCCCGCATCTCCCGCAGAGAATTAGCCATATTGCCGCTTTCATCCTTCCTTTTGCAGAGTCTGTCGCTGTTTTCGTTTCTCTGAAAATTAAACTGCGCTGTACTCTCCACAATCTCATTAATCTGGGTGATAGGCCTTGTGATCACGATTCCCATCACGGCTCCGATCAGCACAGATATCACCATGGCTACCAGCGCACCGCACAGGATCAGCAGTATGATATGTGCCGCCGCACTTCGCAGTTCCTTTTCCGGTGCTGTCAGCACATAGCGCATATCATTGCGAAGCGTCACATAACACAGTTCCTTATCTTCCCCCTGGAAACTGTAATTCAGTGTCATCTTTTCCCTGGCGGGGTCAAGCAGCGCTTCCTTAACGCCTGCTGCACCCTGCACAGTATCCACAGCCGTACCAACCTCTAACTCTTTATGATAGACAATATTGCCTTTCCCATCCGTCAGAAAAGCATAGCCGCTTTCAAACACACTGGCACTGTCTATGGCTTCCGTAAACTTGCCAAAATCTATATCCATACCGATGATACCTATGGACTCCCCGTCAATGGTAATGGGAATTACATAGGACACCATATAGACATTGATGTTGGAATTTAAATAAGGATCCATCCAGAGCGGCGCGCCATGCTGCACCGGTATGTAATACCAGCCCACATGCTCCAGATCACCAGGATCATACATGGAAAAATCTGTGGGGGTTATGCTGGTAAATTCATCTGTATCATTATCCCTGGTAAGAAATACACCGCTGTCGGGCTCCGTAAAATCCGGATTATAGCGAATATATGCTGTCAGGGCACCCTCGGTATTACCGCCAACCTCATACAGCATCTGCTCCATGATTTCCGTAAAAGCATCCACATATGCCTTATCCTTCTTAAAGGCTTCCACGTCGTCAAGCTGTTGCAGCACAATGCTGTAAGCTGTGTTGACAGACTGCTCCACCCGTTCCAGCTGGGCCTCCATCTGTGCTCCCAGATTTTCACAGATATACCGCATTTCTTCCTTAGAATCTTCATATTCGCTTCTGCCGGAATTCACTACGCTGATTCCGCCGCAGATACCCGCAGATAAAAGAGAACATATCACTACAGTTAGTATAATTCTGGCTTTGATCGTCTTCATACGGCTGCTCCTTTATCCTGTTATTCCTGTCCGGTTAAAATCCTGGCTATCTGTTCATCACTTGCATCCGTCGGTATCCGGAAAGTTCCTGTCCTGAGCTTCTTATCATAGCCCTTTTCACACAGGAAATCATCAAATGTCTCCGCTGACATGACCACTCCCGCCTCCTTTAATTTCAATGCCACTTGATAAGAACCGTCACCGCTTGCTACGGTAACCCGCTCTATTTTCACGGAGGCCGAGGGCTTATCGTCCTGCTTTGTCATCTCGTTCGTATCTGCCATCCCAGGTTCTGTCTGTGTCTTTGCGCGCTCTTGTGCCTCTTCGGGCTCTTGTACCTCCTGGGTATCAGGCTCCGCTTTTACCGGCTCTTCTTCCACAGGCTGCGCCGCCTCCAGCGGACTCTCTGTTGCCTCTGTTTCCTCTGCTGGTTTAGCTGACTCTGGATTTTCCGAAGGCTTCTGCGGCACCTGCGGATTTTCGGGCTCCGGTTCTGGCTGTTCCTTTGCTCCCTCCGGTTCTGTTTCTTCTATATTCTGTTCTTCCTGTTGTTTACTGTCATCCAGGTCTGAGAGATAAGTATCTTCCACCATACCCAATTCCTTCGCCCTGGCAATAATCTCCTCATCTGTCATCTTATGATTACCTGAGAGCGCGATTCCCATAATAATCGCTGTCATTACAATGCCAATGCCCAATCCCCGCAAATAATATTTCCGCTCCATATCTCACCCGCTCATCCAATGTCCCTACATGCCCTCAAACAAATCTATGACCAGTTTCACCTCGCCAAGTCCCAGACCCAGCTCCTTGGCAATCGCCATATTTGATTTGCCTGCCTTATGCAGTTCTAAAATACGTTCATTGCTGTTACGCCCGTTATCTTTCCCTTTGGCAAACTGAATTTCCACACCCCGAACATCTTCGGACGCAGTTTCCTTACGAAATCCCCTCCTGGCCTTCGTTTTCCGTCTTGGTTCCTCAGCCTCCTCCTGCTTTGTCCCGAAAATTCCCAGGCTGGCGAAAGCCTCACTGGTAGAAATATCCTGCTGCGGTGCCACATAATCTCCGTCAGGCTCATGAATGATTTCCACCCGCTTGGGTTTTATGGGCATAAACTCCGTCTCCTCAGGTTCCGTTTCTACCATAGGACCGGTGGCTGCCTGTACTTCTTCCTGCACTACAGAATTGACAGTTTCACTCTCGACGACGTCATCATCAACCAGTTCCTGTACCTCATCCAACACATCCTGATGATATTCCTTGGCGCTGTGAAGTGACCACAGATCTGTTCTGGTATCCTGCACTGCTCCCATCACGGACTCCACGGCTTCCTGTACAGCCTCTTTCGCCTCCCTGGCAGTTGCTTCGGCATCCTGGATTTTCAGGATTGCCGCTTCCGCAGCATCCTCTGCATCCTTCACCTTTCGTGCCGCTTCTACAGCAGTGACCTCTGCATCTTTTACTGTTTGCTTGATTTCATCAGCAGCCTGGGTAGCCTCATTGATCGTAAGCATCAGATTATCATGTTTATCATTCAGCATATCATACAGGAATATGACTTCTTTATGATTCTTATTGATTTCCTCCAGCACCGTATCAGAATACTCATTCACTGCCATGATCTTTTCATTCGCTACGCGCTCCATGGCACGTTCTGTTTTCTCTATAGAATAGCTGATTGTCTCATCAACAATATCTGCAATCCTTTCCCTGGTATCCTTCACCTCAGCTTCCACCATCCGTCTGACTTCAGCCTCGCTGATCAGCTGTACTCCCTCGTCCGCATCTTTCTTTCTGGCCGGCATAAGATATCCCAACAGGAATACACCCGCACCGATGATGATCATTACGATCTCTGTTGCACTCATTCTTCCATTCCCTTCCGTAATCCGATTGTCTACCTGGAGACATCGAAAGTACTGACACCTTTCAAAAGAACCTTCCCGTCGGATTCCTTCTTCAGGTTCTTTCTGTTCTTGCCGCCATCCCCGCGGTACTCATTACTCCCCTTATCTTTGGCATCAAACTTTCGATTATGATATTCCGGCTGATCTTTTTGGTTAACCCGCTTGACTTGTTTCTCTACCTGCTTCGTCATCTGCTGGCCAAAATTTGCCTGCTCTACCATTCCTTTTGTATCGTCATTATGTTTCATCGTGGTATAATCCTGGGCCCTCGTAATCTGCCCCTGCATTTCCACAAACCCTATCGCCATTTGATACGCCCCTTTCTTTTACTTATATTCTGCTGCTCTGCTTAAAACGGCACCATCTTCACATCGCCCTTATCCCTGATGAAACGGCAATAATGAGAGGTCTTCTGTACCACCATGGATACATCCCCAATGCAGATCCTGGTACCTGGATACACCATTCCATGAACCCGTACCACCGTATCCATGGGATTACCCACCTGCTTTTCCAGTTCCTGCAATTCTTTATTGGACGCCTCCAGCGATCTGCTCTTCTGCTCATTTGCCAGTACCAGCGTCTGCACATATTTTATCTGTTCATCATTCAGCCGCACCCCCTGGGCAAGCTTCTGTTTCGTGGAAACAAGAATCGGCTGAACCATCTGCAAAGTCTTCATATCCTCTGAAATCTGCTGCTGCAGCTGCTTAATGCGTGCTTTGACCGCCGGATCTGCACCCACTTCAATGATGGTATCCGCACCCATCTGCGATCCCAATGTCTTCACATTGATACTTCCTGTGGCACAGACCTTTCCTCCGGTAATAAATCCGCGTTTCCCATCTACATTCACTTCACTGCCAGCCGAGATCCTGCTGTGCAGAATGGACTCGGATGCTACATATCCCTTCGCTTCAGCAGTGACATTCTCCAGGAATTTGGCGACGATATTTCCCTCCGCTTTCAGCAATCCCTTCCCCATACCATTCATGCCTCTGGTAATGATAATGTTACCGCCGGCTTCCAGGACTGCACCTTCCACAACGCCCTTCACCATAATGTCTCCCTGGGCCTTGACATGAAAGTTTGTAAACACATTTCCATTAATCTGTACATTGCCTTCGTAATCTATATTTCCGGTGGAATTGTCCACATTCTCTACCACCAGTTCATCTGACACAAAGACTGCTCCATCCACCAGCTCCACATGTCCGTTTACCATGGAAGTCAGTTTCAGACCATCCTCCGACTGTTCAATATTATGTCCATAGTCAAAGGTTGCTCTCTTCACTTCGGCGGGCATAATCTTTTCGCCCATAACATTACTTCCCGGCACACCCGGCACTTCCGGATGAAGGACTGCCAGTTCATCCCCTGCATTACAGTGATTTAGTATATTCAGATGAAAAAAATCTACGCTGCCATCTTCCTTTAACGTAGGCTTGGCTTTCTTATCCGTATTAAATTTATATTCAATATAAGCATCTTTACCCTGAACAGGCCCTCTTCCCTGGGCTACCAGGATATCCTCGCAGTAATGTCGCTTTTTAAAATATTTTATGATCTCCTCTTTTTTGATGCCGCACTTGACACCCCGTGTCAGCAGATCCTGCACAAACTCCTGCGGCGTCATATTCTCGCCGCCCACGGAAGGCGCATAAAACTTTGCATAAGCCTGCATTTTATCAGGCGTAATCGTCAGTTTATAACATTCTCTCTCCGGATATCTCGGCTGTGTAGTAAGAAGAAGTTCTGTCTCTTCTATCTGTGCAGTCTCCACCGCTCGTCTTAAAGCCGGCAGATCACTGGCATAATTTTTCAGTGTCAGATACTCAACTATATCATTAAGTTCAACCGGCTTACCGCCCTCTGTTGGCGGAATCAACCTGATGGCTGACATTTTCTCTCCGTTTACCAGTCTGAAATAACCGTTCATACATACCCCTATTTTCTTCCGTCGGTATCTGTGAGTATCCCTATATAATTCCCCAGCTTGCCCCGCATCTTCTGCAATGCCCTTGTGTGCAGCTGGGATATCCTGGACTCAGACACCTCCAGGATATTACTGATCTCCTTTAAGGTCAGTTCCTCATAATAATACAAAACAATAACCTTACGCTCCTTCTCTGTAAGAAGTTCCAGTGCCTGTGCCAGTATCTTTTTGAGTTCCTCCTTCTCCAGAATCTCCTCCGGAGAGTCAAACTGGGAACTCTTGGAATGTCCTGCATCATTGGCCACCTCACTCCCCTGTTCCAGGAACTCATTGAGTGACACCACATTCGTAATCTTCATCTGGGTCTGCCAGTCCAGATACTCGCCGTCCGTAATGCCAAGGCTTGCTGCAATCTCCTCGTCTGTGGCGCTTCTGCCATACTTAGCTTCAATATCCTTGATTGCCGCATCTATCTTCTTTTGTTTCTGCCTGATTGTACGCGGAATCCAGTCCATCTTACGAATCTGATCCAGAATGGCGCCTCGAATGCGAAGACTGGCATAAGTCTCGAACTTTACATCCTTCAGACAGTCAAACTTGTCAATGGCGTCAATCAGCCCAAAAATTCCGTAACTTACCAGATCCTCATACTCCACATTATATCCCAGATACATACTGAGACGCCCGGCAACCACCTTCACGAGTGGGGCATATTCTAATATAATATTTTCCCTTACCTCAGGAGACTTAGACTTTGCATAGTCCTCCCACAGTTTCTTTCTGCCTGCCTCGTCCATCTTGGTCCCTACTCATCCTTTTCATTCACTATCGCAGCCGGCCTTCTTCCTTCCTGCTCCGATGGTTCCTTTTCGATAACCTCGCCCTCTTCCATATGGGCTTCTTCAATCTGCCGTTCAAACCGATCCAGCATCGTCTGCAGTACACATCCTACAAAATAAAAACCAATCAGCACACACAATAAAATAATGAGCATGGTCTTCGTCTCATAATGCAGAATACGCATCGTGATACTGATAATCGCCCCAGCAAGAAGCATGACAAAGGGAGGGATCAATTTACGCTTCCTTGCCCTCTCCTGTCTCTCCTCTTCCTCTCTTTTCTCTCTTGCTTCTCTTTGTGCCGCACTCTCCGGCTCCTGCTGGTCTTCTGCTTCTTCCAGCGCCTCATCGGATTCTTCTCTTACCGCTTCCTCTTCGCTGGTGCTTGTCTCTTCCCAATCCACCCTATCAATCCTTCCACCGTCTTTTCCTTGTCCGGTCAGATTTTATACTCTGCCTTACCTACTGCACGAATCACAAAATCCCCCGTCTCCGGATAAAAAATAACGGTCCTTCCAAAATTCTTTCCTGTGTCCTCTGCCAGAATCGGAATCCTAAGCTGCGCCAGTTTTCTCTTGGTCGCCTCTACATTCCGCTCTCCCACACGGACCATCTCACTTTTACTTTGAAATCCGAACATCTGTGCACCGCCCGCAATCTTGGCCACCAGACGATTTCTGTCTGCGCCTTTTCTGACTACCTGTTTGACCAATTCTTCTATTCCCGTATCTGCAAATTTGGGAATATTAGAGTTATTGCGGATTGTTGTGCTGTCCGGAAGCATGATATGTGCCAGACCACCAATCTTCGTAATCGGGTCACGAAGCGCAATTCCAACACAAGACCCCAGACCCAGGGTTGTAATACTGTCAGGACTGACGCACACATTCAAGTCAGCCATTCCGACCTTTATCTCTCTACCCATATTACCGCGTTCTCCTGTTTACACACTATTACATTTCCGAATTAAATACTGATTCCCAATGCTGACAAGATCTTACCATAAGATTCCAGATCCGGAATCAGAATAAAATACCCGTCCAGAACCATCTCATCAAAAAACTGCGTCTGTATCAACAATATCCTGTCACCAAGCGCGCCGAACTCAATCGCCGGAACACTCAAAATTGCGCCCGCCATATCCACCGTAAGATCCGGGACTGACGGATAAACTGCAAGATTTGTAATGCTGGACAGGGAATTCAGATAAGCGCCTGTGATGATATTTCCCACCTCTTTCAATGCGGAAAATTCCATCTCCGTAAACTCTTCCCCCTCTGACTCAAATCCCATCAGTTTGCCTACAAGATGTTTTGCTGCCTGCTTCTCCAAAAGAAACATGATGCTTCCTGTGATATCACCTTCTATACCAAGGTAAATACCTGCCATGACAAGCTCCTCGCCTCCCATGGTCTCGCCAAGCTCCTTAAATTCAAGAAGCCTGACCTGCGGAACAGCCATATCTACCTTGCACTGCATCATCTGCGCCAGTGCAGTAGTCGCATTGCCGGCACCGATATTGCCCAGTTCTTTTAAAACGTCAAAATACTCATTTGACATTTCTTCTAAAGAAATTTCACCCACTCCGGTTCCTCCTATACGCTTTCTAAGACGACTGAATTTAAATCAAGCAGCGAAATCAATCCGCCTTCACATTTGCCGACTCCAAATAAGAAACTTGCTTTCTCATCCTTAGAATCATAAGCCATCTTTTCAATATTCTCATTGTCTAAGGTCACAACTTCTTTCACCTCGTCCACGATTACCCCTATGGTACCCTGCTGCTCTAACTTCAAGATGATGATCCGGCTGGACTTTGTTTCCACATCCGGCTCCAGCCCCATCTTGATGCGTATGCTCATAACAGGGATAACCTCTCCGCGAAGGTTGATCACGCCCTTCAGATAGGCGTCAACTTTCGGCACTCTGGTGATATGCTGCATCCTGACAATATTATCAATATATTTAATATCAATCCCGTACTGTTCATCCCCAAGCTTGATCACGATGAACTGTGTGGACTCTCCAACTGTTCTTATTTCTTCCATACCCTGTTCCTCCCTCTTCTTAGATCAGTGTATTGGCATCAAGAATCAATGCCACCTCACCATCACCCAGAACTGTCGCGCCGCTGATGATCTTGCACTTGCTGATATACTTACCAAGTGACTTGATAACGATTTCCTGTTGTCCAATCAGTTCATCCACTACAAGACCTGCCTGCTTGTCGCCCTTCTTGACGATAACGACCACAAGATTTTCCTCCGGGTCCTTCTTACTCGGGATATCCAGGATTTCACTTAAGCGCACTAACGGGATTACAAGGTCTCTGAGCTGTATCACTTCCTTGGCCTGCACCAGTTTCACATCTGCAGGGGGGATATCTTCAATGGTCTGAATGGATCCCAGGGAGATAGCATATTTCTCATCACCGATATCCACCATAAGCGCCTGTATGATTGCCAGTGTAAGCGGAAGTCTGATGGTCCAGGTACTTCCCGCGCCAAGCTTAGACTTCACTTCCACCTCACCGCTTAAGGATTCAATCATGGATTTAACCACATCTAAGCCCACGCCGCGGCCTGACACATCGGACACCACCTTGGCAGTGGAGAATCCGGCATTGAAGAGCAGATCGATGATTTCCTTTTCACTCATGTTATCACCCTGCTCGGGAGTGATCACACCACGCTCTATCGCCTTGTTCTTTACAGCCTTCGTATCAATACCATTACCGTCGTCCCTGACTTCAATCACAACATTGTTGCCGTCCTGATAGGCATCCAGGAAGATAGATCCCACTTCAGGCTTACCTCTCTCTTTACGCACCTCTGCTGACTCTAACCCATGGTCCGCGGAGTTACGCAGAAGATGCATCAGCGGGTCCCCGATCTGATCCACCACTGTACGATCCAGTTCTGTCTCCTCACCGCTCATATACAATTCCATCTTCTTACCCAGCTTTTTCTGCAGATCACGAACCATACGCGGGAATTTATTGACAGTACTCTCGATGGGCACCATACGAACCTTCATAACCGATTCATGAAGAGATGTGGTGACACTTTCCAGATACTCTATCTGCTCATTTACTGCCTGGCTCGAATTTCCGGACATAGCGGAGGCAGATACCAGTGAGTTCTTCGCAATAATCAACTCACTGACCAGATTCATCAGCGTATCCAGTTTCTCGATATCCACTCTGACAGTCCTGTTCACCACCGGTTTATTGGCAGTCGTTTTCTTAGCCGCCGGTGCAGGCGCCGGCGCGGGTGCCTGATCCTGTACGGTAGGCTGCACCACCACGGTTTCTGCCGGTGCAGATGCCTGTGGTGTCGGTGCCTGTGGTGCCGTTTGCTGTTGTGCCGGGCTCTCTGGTGTCTGGGGTGCTGTTTGATGCTGTACCTGCACCTCTTCCGCTTCCTCTTCGTCCTGCTCTTTGGCTGAATTCACATCATTCATATTCAATACGCCGCCAGTAACGTCCTCGATTTCAGACACGCTCTTGGCTGCGCTCACAATCTTATCAAGCTCTTCCTCAGAGATGATGATCAGACTAAAATACAGATCAAACTTCTCATCTTCAATATCCTGCGAGGAAGGATCGGAAACGATGATCTCACTGGTTTCCTCGATGGCCTTGAACACCAGAAAGGCTCTCGCAGCTTTTAAAATACAGGATTCCTGCACTTTAACCGTAAGACCATATACCATCTTGCCCTGTTTGTCTGCCTCTTTCAGCACACTCTGTTGATTCTCATTCAACTTGATTTCCCTAAACTTCTGGAAGCCATCGGCACTCACCGTTTCCGTACTTTCCTTTGGCGTTTCCGATGCAGGAGAATCATTTTCCGCATCTTCAGAAGAACCGCCGCTCATAATACTATTCAGCCGTTTGATCAGGGCTCCATTATCGTTCGTGCCTTCATCTGAACTCTCTCTGATATTGGTATTATACTCCTCAAGTGCATCCAGACACTGAAACAGCACATCAATCATATCAGCATTAACCTTGATAGTACCGTTTCTCACCTCAGAAAATACGTTCTCCATATCATGGGTCAGAGTCTGCATCCGTTTATATCCCATGGTACCCGCCATACCCTTAAGAGAATGAGCCGCTCGGAAAATCTCATTGATCGTATCCATATTTTCCGGATCCTGTTCCAAAGACAAAATCTGCGTATTCAGATTCTGCAGATGCTCATTTGTTTCATCAAGGAAAATCTCGAGATACTGACTAACATCCATACTATTTTACCCCCACGTTCATCATAATTTCCTGCGCAATCTGTTCCAGCGGCACCGTCTGATCAGCCAACCCTGCCTGCACGGCACTTTTGGGCATCCCATACACTGCACATGTACTCGCTTCCTGAACAATAACATGCGTTTTTTTCTTTGTCTTCAGATTTTTGATTCCCTGAGTGCCGTCAGCACCCATCCCCGTCATGACCACACAGACAATCTGATCGTACCTGCTGTCTGACAGAGATTCGTACATATAGTTCGCGCAGGGTTTCACGCCCTCCCTGGACGGTTCATCCGTATAATGAATCGTATACTTGGTAGCCATGGACAAAATATTCAGATGTTTGCCGCCCTTTGCAATGTATACCGTCCCTGGCTCCAACACATCTCCCTCTGCAGCCTCTTTGACTGTAACTTCACTCAAAGAATCCAGCCGTTCTGCCAAAGATGCTGTAAAACCAGCAGGCATATGCTGCACTACCACAACCGGAGCCTTCAGATTCTTCGGAAGCCTCGGAATAACTGCCTGCAAAGCTTTGGGGCCTCCTGTGGAACTTGCAAGCGCTACAATCTTATTACCGCTCACTGAAGCCGTATGCCTGCTCACAAGGGATACCATCTTTTTCGTGCTCTTAATCTCATCTACACTAAAAGTCTTACTGACCGCCGGTGTCCTCGATTCTGCCACCACTGCAAGCATCTTTATGAGCCTGTCTTTAAATTCCCCATTGCGGCAATCCATCGCATTATTAGGCTTGTGAACAAAATCAAGAGCGCCTAATTCCAAGGCATCCAACGTTGTCTTTGCACCTTCCCTGGTATCCGTGCTCGCCATCAGAACTTTCGCCGAAATCTTTCGCTTTTGCAGTTCCTTTAATAACTCCAGGCCATTCATCTGCGGCATATTGACATCCAGCACCACTGCGTCATATGTCTTTCTGCAAAGCAGATCCAGTGCCTCTAAACCGTTCACTGCTCGATCCTGTACATGGAATCGTTCATCACCATTGATTATATCACAGAGTACTCTTCTCATGAGTGCAGAGTCGTCAACCAACAGTATGTTTTTCATTTTTATGCCTCCCTAACCGATATATCCATAGTCACCCTTCTGGTTTTTCAGTGTTTTACGCTCCTCATCAAAAATATATTTGATAATCTCTTCTCTGTCTTCCGCATCCACATTCACATACTGCACGCGATGTTCAAACACGCCTTTTCGGTTCTCTGATTCTTTGACATCCAGTACTTTCCCTACCAGATTGAATTCCCTGATCTTGCCATCCACCATCAGGTGATATTTGCACAATATCAGGCTTTGTATATCATAAGCGTAATTGGCCACAAACCGCAGGCCGCCGCCGCTAATATCCACAATAACACTGCTCTTTAAGGGAAGCTGTGGCATCATTTCCTCATCTTCCCTGTCCACTAACGATACTTCCTCTTCCTCCAGCTGTCTTGAATTCATCTCTAGGGCACAGCTGAACCTGTAGTATTCTCTTCTCTGGTACTTACGCAGATTGCTTGTCAAATCCATTACAAGCACATACATGTTGTTGTTTTTAAAACGGTCCACCACTCTTGCATAGCACTGGTAAAGCACATTTTCACCATAAAAATACAGGTCATATTCCGCATCCACAGGCAGAAGTATCAGCTTGCCCTTCTCCATAGGCATAGCTATCTCAATCCTGTCTTCTGATAAAATATCAAGGACCTGACTCTGGTGACTCTTCCTCTGCTCCCCGCTGCGGGTAATCGGTGACCTCTCAATCGCCTGTAAATCTACCCGCCTGCCTGGAACTATGTATTTAGACAAAAGATTTGCCATAATAATCTCCTCTCATTTTTCGTCCACTCAACATCTTATCGCTGCTGTTATTTTCTGGATACAATATGTGAAAAAAAGGCTGCCATACCACGCTTAGTGAGGTTCTTATTTAATTCCTTATTCATCAATTTGGCTGCAATCAGTTCAAAGGCAACCGCCGATCTGGCACGAGGGGTATCCAGAGACACTGGTTTTTGCTGCATGACTGCCCTGGATAGCTGATTATCCTGAGGTATCATCCCCAGATAAGAAATGGGCATCTTCAGATACCGGGCCACCACTGCTTCCAACTTCGCATAAAGCGCCTCCGCCTCTGCCTCATTAGAAACTTTATTAGCAAGTACCTTGATCTGTGTGGTATCACGCAGATAACGCGGATGCCTGTTAAGCGCCTTTAAAAGAGAATAAGAATCGGTAATCGAAGTAGGTTCCGGTGTGGTCACAAGCAATATTTCCCCGCTGGCCACTAAAAACTCCAGCACTGCATCAGATATGCCCGCACCCGTATCCACAACAATCGTATCTGCCATTTCATCCAGTTCCGTCAGATTCTGGATAATGTAATTCAAATAATCTTTATCCAGATTAGACATTCCTGCAATTCCAGATCCGCCGGATATAAACCCAACTTCCATCGGTCCCCAGGTAATGATATCCTTTATGCTCTTGCCCTGATATATTAAATCACATAAGTTATGTTTAGGTACTGCACCGAACATAATCTCTATATTTGCCAATCCAAAGTCCGCATCCAGAATAATGACTTTCTGCCCCATCTTACGAAACTGTATCGCCAGATTGATAGCCACATTGGATTTGCCCACGCCTCCTTTGCCGCTTGTGACAGTAATGACCCTAGCTAACGGACGGTGCGGCTGGACATTGGCCTTGATTATATTCCTTAACTGTTCAGCCTGATCCATTAGGCTTCCTCCTTAGTTCTTCCCTCCAAGCAATCTCTTAACTGTCTTTTGCGGATTGAAATCTTCGATATCATCCGGTACATTCTGCCCATGTGTCACATAAGAGAGGGATGCGCCGGTATAAAGCCGCAGATTCAGCAGATTTCCCAATGTGGTGGTCTCATCCAGTTTCGTAAAAATCAATTTATAATCTGCCATTTCCCGGTAGGAATCTGCTATACTGATCAGATCCCGGTACTTGGTCGTGGCACTTAAGACCAGATGCACCTCCTTCTCCACCTTATCATCCACGGAGTGTATAAAATTACTCATATTCTCTTTTTGCGTACTGTTCTGATGGGAATGTCCTGCCGTATCGATCAGAATATAATCATAATCCCTGAAATCCTCTATCGCTTTGCGTATCTCCTCCACAGTATAAATCACACGGAAGGGTACCTCAAGAATGTTCGCATATGTACGCAGCTGCTCCGCTGCCGCGATACGATAGGTATCTGCTGTCAGAAGTGCAACCTTCTTTTTCTCATCCACGCGGAATTTTGAGGCAATCTTGGCGATGGTAGTGGTCTTTCCCACACCTGTGGGTCCAATGAAGAACACCAGCTTTATACCATTTTCGGCTGGCTCAATGCCGCTTGGCTTGCCAAATTTTAAAATCATCTTCTGATAGGTATTTGCCAGCGCATAATCAAAGGGAATATTGGGCTTGTTGATCTGCTCAATCTCATCAATGATCTCCTGCGCATACTTCTCATCCACCTCATTATCCAACATCGTATCATACAGAAGGTGCATGAATTTATCAGTTTCCGTCTCCTCTTTCTTCTCTTCTTCCTTACCCGTTTTTTCTTCCTTATCTTCCTCCGGCTTTTGTAGTTGCTGTTCCAAAAGTGACTGCAGGCTGTCAAGCTTCTCCTCAATGGCACTGTTCTCTTTTCTTGCCGGCGGCTCTGTAGCCATCGCAGCAGGCGCTGGTGAAGGAGCCGGCTTTGTTACCTCCGCTTCCTTCTTCTGGCTGGAGGCGATCACATTGCTGATGGCAGACACCGCTGCCGTATATTTCTCACTCTCTTCTTCCAGCGCTACCGTGACTTCCATCATATGAGGCTTCAAAAATGCCAGAAAGCCCTTGCTTTTCACGGTCTTGACGTTCATAACCACTACGCCTTCCCCAAGCTCCTTCTTCGCATTTTCAACCGCTTCTTTTTCAGTTTTGGCAATAAATTTTTTGATTATCATTATGCTGTCACCATCCCAACAGACTGTAATTCAATGTTGGATTCTACTTCATTGTAGGACACAACCACTAAATCCTTGTAATAATCTTCTGTCAATTTCTTAAAATATGCCCGGACAATCGGTGATGTGATAACAATCGGTATCTTGCCCAAATCTTCCAGTTTCTTCGTCTCCACACCCACGGCATCCATAACAGCCCTGGTCTTGGCCGGATCAAGTGTCAGATAAGCTCCCTGTTCGGTCTGCTTCACACTGGCCATGATCTCCTGCTCCAGTTTCGGGTCAAGCGTCACCACACTGGTAGTCTCATTAGACGGGAAGAACTTATTGGAAATTGCACGCTTCAGGCTCTGTCTGACATATTCCGTCAGGATATCCGTATCCCTTGTGGTAGCCGCATAATCTGCCAGCGTTTCAAAAATAGTGAGCAGATCCCTGATGGAAATTCCCTCTCCTAAGAGATTCTGCAATACTTTCTGAATCTCACCAAGCCCAAGCAGTTTCGGCACAAGTTCCTCCACCAGTGAAGGGTTTGTCTCTTTCAGGTTGTTGACCAGATTCTGTACATCCTGCCTCGTCAACAGTTCCGCGATATACTGCCTGATAATTTCGGTCAGATGCGTTGCTATGATGGACGGCGGATCCACTACGGTATAGCCCATGCTCTCCGCTCGTTCCCTCTGTCCTTCTGTGATCCAGATAGCCGGCAGATGGAAGGAAGGCTCAAAGGTCGGAATACCTGTAATTTCTTCCTCCACATAACCTGGGTTCATAGCCATATAGTGGTCAAACAGAATCTCTCCTTCACTGACCTGCACGCCTTTTATCTTAATAATATATTGGTTAGGATTCAACTGTATGTTATCCCGCAGACGAATGATCGGCACCACCGTACCAAGTTCCAGCGCAATCTGTCTTCTGATCATAACCACGCGGTCAAGCAGGTCGCCGCCCTGGTTGACATCCGCCAACGGAATAATACCGTAACCAAACTCCAGTTCAATCGGATCCACCTGCAAAAGTGAGGTGACATTTTCCGGCTGTCTGATTTCCTCTGCAGCTGCCTCTTCCTCATCTGCCTCATGCTCGATCTCCGCAGTCTCTATCGTACCTGCCATGATTCTGCCAACCACGACAAAGACAAGTCCAAGCCCCACGAACACTACTTTATTCAGAGGCGTAACGATACCCAGCCCGGCAATGACCGCACCCACCAAATATAATACTTTGGGCACACCAAAAAGCTGTCTGACCAATACCGTACCGAAATCCGCCTCTTTCGATCCCTTCGTCACCAGAATACCAGTCGCCAGTGAAATCAAAAGGGAGGGTATCTGGCTCACCAGACCATCACCGATGGTCAGGATCACGTACTTATTCATGGCATCAGCCACTTCCAGGTTTTCACGCAGCACACCCATGGCAAATCCGCCTACGATGTTGACGAAAGTAATAATAAGACCTGCCGTGGCATCTCCTTTAACATACTTCACGGCACCATCCATGGAACCAAAGAAGGTCGATTCATCCTGAATCTTCTCACGGCGTTTCTTCGCCTCTTCATCCGTGATGGCACCCGTATTTAAGTCAGCATCAATCGCCATCTGTTTACCGGGCATGGCATCCAGCGTAAATCTGGCAGTAACCTCAGCCACACGTTCAGAACCCTTGTTGATGATCATGAACTGTACAATAATCAGAATGATAAATACGATAACACCTACGATCAGGTCTCCGCCGCCCACATACTGACCAAAAGTCTGCACCACGTTACCGGCATCGCCAGTTGTCAGAATCAATCTGGTAGAAGAGACGTTTAAGGCAATCCTGAAAATAGTCGTAAACAGAAGTACCGTCGGATAGAAAGACATGTTCAATACTTCGTTTGCAAACATACAGCCAAACATGATCGTAAATGCCACCGAGATATTGCAGGCTAATAAGACATCCAAAAGCCCTGATTTAATCGGCACAATCAACATGATAAACGCGGCAAGCACATATGCGGCCACACCCATGTCGGCTGTTCTAAGCTTTCCCATCTCCGTATCTTCTCCTTTCCCCTAATATATTATGATACAAATCTATAGCCACCGGGAAGAATGCTGTTCTGTCAAGCATTCTTCCGTATGAGTTAGTACGTCTTAACGAAGCAGCCTTTGCTGCGAGTTCTAGAAGCACTTCTCATACACTTATACACGTCCTTGCAGATGATATACAAACGCAAGCACTTCCGCCACTGCCTGATAAAGCTCCGGCGGCACCACATTGCCCACATCCACATTTGCATAAAGCATACGGGCAAGCGGTTTATTCTCTACAATCTCAATATGGTGCTCTTTCGCTGTTTCCCTGATCTTCTGTGCCAGATAATCAGCACCCTTGGCAATGACATAGGGCGCATCATAAAGTTCCGGATCATATTTGATTGCCACTGCATAATGCGTGGGGTTCGTAATGACCACATCTGCCTCAGGAAGCCGCTGCATCATACGGCGTCTGGAAGCCTCCTGCATCCTCTGCCTCTGCTTACTTTTAATCTGCGGATCCCCTTCCTGGTTCTTATACTCGTCCTTGACTTCCTGCTTGGTCATCTTCATATCTTTCTTGAATTTAATCTTCTGATAGGCAAAATCAAGAGCAGCGATGATCATATAAAACAGGGCGATGCGAATACCCAGATTCACCGCCAAAGAGCCTACCTGTGCAATCCCCTGATTTAAGGATATGGAGTAAAACTGAAACAACGGCGGCATATGATCCCCTAAATAAGAATATACCACATAGCCAATAAGGCTGAGTTTCAAGACAGATTTCAATAACTCCACCAGCGCCATAGGCGAGAAAATCCGCTTAAATCCGCTCATTGGATTCAATTTATTGAACTTCGGTCTGAGCGGCTTGGTAGTCGGCTTCCACTTTACCTGCAAAACATTTACGATAAACGCGACAGCTACTCCCACAATGAGAAACGGTGCCATGATAGACAGCACCCTGGTCATGGACTCTACGAAAATCCGATTGATTGTCTGCTCAGGCACCTGTCCGTCATACATTTTAATATATTGCGGTATTTGAGAGTAGAGATCATAAATATTCCCTACAAAAAAGATTCCCATCCGCTCCACCCAAAGATTAAGCAGGATAAAGGCAAAAAGCAGTTCAAAGGCACTTGTAACCTCTTTACTCCTCGCCACCTGCCCCTCTTTACGGGCATCTGACAGTTTCTTGGAGGTAGGTTCTTCTGTTTTCTCCCCGCCAGGACCATCCTTAGCAAAGAACTGAAGATTATATGTCAGGAGCAATCCCAATGCAATCGACCTGTCCTTTCCCTGTCTGGAAGGCTTCCTCAGATCATTCCTTCCACAAACGATACAATCATTCTCTTCATCTGCGTAAACACATGATCTGCCGCCAGCGGCAGCATCTGAATCGTCAGAAAAAGTATTCCGAGTCCCACTAAGATCTTTAACTGCATACCTACCGCAAACATATTCAGCTGCGGTGACACTTTCGCCAAAACGCCAAGCACACAGTTTAATAAGATCATCGTACAGAAAATAGGAAGAATGATCCTGAATCCTATGGTAATATAATCACTCAAGAACATGATTACGGACTCAAGAAGCGCTTCCGACTTAAAGACCGCACCGTTGATCGGTATTAACGTAAAGGTATCCACCAGTGCCTGCAAAAGATACTGGTACATACCCGTAATGATCAAAAACAAAGTAAAAAGATACTGATAGAACACACCTGTAAATGTGGCCTGCTCTCTGGTAGTCGGATCCATCAAAGATACCATCGAAAGTCCCACCTCCATATCCGCGATACTTCCTGCGAAAGAGGTTACCGTGGTACAGATCTGCGCACCCCATCCGATGAGGAAACCTGTCAGGACTTCTTTCATAACAATAACGGCATAGCCCAGCAGCGTATCATAGACCACTTCATTTCTATCTACCGCATGAAAAATCAGATATGCAAGAAAAATACTAAACCCAACTTTCACCCGCCTGGGCACATTAGTCATGCCAAAAAAGGGTGCAATATACACAAAAGCCGTAATCCGCACCAGAATCAGCAGGAAATATTCTAAATCTGCATACGTAAAGGTAAGATTAATCATGCTGTCCCACTTCTATCTGATATAAGCATTAAACTCTGACCACAGGCGGACCATATACTCCACCATATTGTTCATAATCCAATGCCCCATTATAATAAGTGCCAGAAAGATAGCCAGTATCTTAGGCACAAAAGTCAGCGTCTGCTCCTGGATTGAGGTGACTGTCTGAAAAATACTCACGATAAGACCTACCACCAGAGACACCAAAAGCAAGGGCGCCGAACATTTGATAATAATAAAAAGTGCATCTGAGGCAATGGCAGTGACATCATTTATCGTCATACAATCACATCCTTTCCTCTACCCGTGAGTCTAATAATAGAAACTCTCTACCACACCCTTGATTATCAGATACCAACCATCCGCCAATACGAACAACAGTATCTTAAAGGGCATGGAAATGGTAGTCGGCGGCAGCATCATCATACCCATGCTCATCAGCGTGGACGCTACCACCATATCAATCACGATAAACGGAATATATATCAGGAAACCTATAATAAACGCTGTCCTGAGCTCATTGATGATAAAGCTTGGCACCAGCACACTCATAGGAATACTTTCCAGTTCTCCATCCCACTCAGTCCGGTTGATGTCCATAAAAAAAGCAACATCCTTCTTAAGCGTCTGGCTATACATAAACTGTCTGATCGGTGCTGCCGCCGCAGTGATTGCTTCCTCTGTTTCCATTTCACCCGCCTCATAAGGCACCACCGCCTCGGTATATATCTGAGCCAGTGTGGGCTGCATGATGAAAAATGTCAAAAAGAGGGCAATGCCTATCAATACCATATTAGGCGGTGCCGACTGCGTATTGAGTGCCTGCCTCGTAAAGTGCAGGACAATAATGACCCTGGTAAAGGAGGTTAACATAACAATCAATGACGGTGCAATAGCAATCAGGGTAAGGATCACCAGAATACGCAAAGCGCCATTCACACTGCCATTACCATTGTTGTATGTAACCGTCACCGTATTGGCTATATTCAGTTCTGCAAGATCATCGGCATTATCTGAGTCTCCCGGCGGATTAATATTGGTCCGTTCCGAACTGGTACCTGTAAGATTGGACTCCCGGTAGGGAGTATCATTTACTGCGTAAACTGTTACCTTCTGACTAAGACACAATATGCCTGCCACCACCAGCAGGCATATTAATTTTGCCAAATGATATCCGGAAAAATATCTCTTCATTCGTCTCGCCCGTCTTCTTTTTCCAGAAATTTTTCTTTTTGAATTTTGGTCAGTATATCCCTAAAACCGGACAGACCTCCAGTACTCCCCGTTGAAAAGCATAACTCTTCTCCGGGAATCTCTGTTAACATTGTAACACTATCTTTGCAGACCGCAACTGCCAAATATTTCTGACCAATTTTTATAATCTGCACATACTTGTTGTTAGACATACGGAGCGTCTCAACAACTTCCATATTTGCATTCGACGATACACTCTTCTGATAGCCGCCAATCCATTTGGTGACAAAATAAGTAATACCCAGCACGAATACAAAAAGTATCAATATCGTTATAAACTGTACATAGGAGTCAGTTTTACCCGATACCGTCAAAAGAATCATATTATCCCACAACCTTCTTCACGGCTTCAAGTACACGGTCAGCCTGGAAAGGTTTAACAATGAAGTCCTTCGCCCCGGACTGAATGGATTCGATAACCATCGCCTGCTGTCCCATAGCAGAACACATAATAACCATAGCGCCCGGATCTCCTTCTTTGATCTTCTTAAGCGCCTGAATACCATCCATCTCCGGCATGGTAATATCCATCAGAACAAGATCCGGCTTCAGTTCATTGTACTTTTCAACCGCCTTAGCGCCATTCTCAGCCTCTCCTGCCACATTATAACCATTTTTGGTCAGGATATCCTTGATCATCATTCGCATAAACGCTGCATCGTCACATACTAAAATATTCTTTGCCATCTTTCTTCTCCTATTACATATTATTTGATAATTTCAGTTACACGAATACCAAAACTTTCCTCAATGACTACTACTTCACCCTTTGCCACAAACTTACCATTTACCAAAACATCAATGGGTTCTCCGGCAATCTTATCCAGCTCAATGATCGTTCCCGGTGCAAAATCCAAAATATCTGAAATGGACTTTGATGTTCTTCCCAGCTCAACCGTTACTTCCAACGGTACATCCTTAATCAGCTCAATATTCTCCTGACTCTGCATCGGATTAAAATCACTGGAGAAATTCTGGAACTGGACTGGTTGTATATTCATGTTAGGCTGCATCTGCATCTGTGGCATCATCTGCATCTGCGGCATACCCATCTGCGGCATCATCTGCATCTGCGGCATTGCCATCTGGCTCATATCCATCTGTGGCATGCCCATCTGGCTCATATCCATCTGAGGCGCCATCTGTGGTGCCGGCGCAGGAGCAGGAGCCGGTGCAGGCTCTGGCGCCGGTGCGGCGGGTGCATCACCACCCTGACTGTTAATAAATGTATTATATATTTCTTTTGCAAAATCTATCGGATATAACTGCATGATGGAAGAATCCACCAAATCATCAATCTGCATACGAAAAGCAATCTTGACAAAAGTACCTTCCAGAAAAGCCGCTATATCACCACCGGACTTAAAAGCAGTCAAATCAACAAGACTTGCCTCCGGCGGACTAATATCAATCATCTTGCCAAGCATGGTGGAAAGAGATGTTGCTGATGAACCCATCATCTGATTCATGGCCTCGGAAATTGCACTCAGATGCAATTCTCCCAGTTCTCCATCTGTATTACTTCCGTCACCACCCATCATCAGATCAGTGATGACCTTTACATCATGCTCCTTCAATACCAGAATATTGGAACCATCCAATCCCTGTGTATATTTAATCTGAATAAACACGCATGGCTTCTCATATTCTTCCAGTACATTCTTCCACACCGCCATCTTAACCGTCGGCGTGGTAATATTAACCTTACGGTTAACAATGGAAAACAGTGTGGTGGCCGAGGATCCCATGCTGATATTAGCCACCTCGCCAATGGCATCTTTTTCACTTTCCGTAAGTAAGCTCTCATCTGCCACAGCCCCATCTGTATCCACAGATTCCACCGCAGCATCCCCATCATCGGCTGGTGCATCCATACCGGTCAAGAGTGCATTTATTTCATCTTGTGATAACATTCCGTCCATGCTTCTATTCCCCCTCTCTGATTACCGATGTGACTCTGACAGCATTTCTGTCTTTGCTGGTACCGGGCAATGCGGTAAACTTCTTGATATTACCCACATACACCTTAAGATCCTGCTCCACTTCGGTATCTAATCGTATGATATCTCCAATCTGCAGATTGACAAAATCGGTAACCGATATGCTGGTCTTGCCAAGCACTGCCTTGACCGGAACATCCACTCTCTTGATCAGAGCTCCGATATACTCTTCGAAGTCCTCTTCGTTCTGTTCCTGCATGTTAGCATACCAGAACTTCGTATTGAGCTTATCCATGACACTCTCCAACGTGAAGAAGGGGAGACATACATTCATGAAGCCTTCGACTTCGCCTATTTTTATATTCAATGTTACAATAGCGATCATATCGTTAGGTGCAATGATCTGTGCGAACTGAGAATTTGTCTCTATTCTCTCCATCATGGGATTGATATCGACCACATTTCTCCACGGCTCCCGCATAAGCTGCATGCACACCACCATCATCTTCTCTATGATCGTCATTTCTATTTCTGTGTAATCCCGATTCTTTTCCAGCGGATCACCTGCACCGCCCAGCATCCTGTCTATCATCGCAAACCCAAGCTGAGCCGCCAGTTCTATCAGTATCGTACCGCCAAGGGGCTTAAAATTTACAATACCGAGAATAACCGGATTTGAAAGGGCGTTGCTGAACTCCGAGAAAATAACCGTCTCGGAACTTGCTACGGATACCTGCACATTTTTTCTCAAATATACCGGCAGACTCGTGGACAACAGCCGCCCATAATGTTCATATATAATTTCCAATGTTCGCAGATGCTCTTTGGAGAACTTTGTAGGACGTTTAAAGTCATAGTTCTTCACCTGTTTGTCATTGGCATCATTCATATCATCTGCATCTATTTCGCCACTGCTCAAAGCCGCCAGCAGATTGTCAATCTCACTTTGAGATAGTACCTCACCCACGAAAAGTTCACCTCCTGTGGTACTTATTTTTTCTAAATACTACCCAAACATGATGTCGCCAAATGACACATTATAGATAAACTTGGAATCGAACATCGCCTGTATTCTTTCAAGAATCTCCTGTTTGATCTTTTCCTGATCATTTCTGGCTTCTTCCATTGTGTACTGGGCAAAGACACTGTTAATCTCATCTTTAATCAACCCTTCTTTCGTACTCAGGTCAGAGCCATAGTCCTTATAACCTTCCGCATTGATATTGATAGCCAACGTGATAGATACGATACAATAATGGTCCTTGTCATCACCCTCACTCTTTTTCAGCGGAATCGTCATAGGTTCTGCTATCGAATATGTCTCAGTGTCTGCCATCGAAACAACCTCTTCGACTTCCGCCTCCTCATTTGACACCAGTTCCAGATCAAGCGCCGTGGCAATATTATCTACCAAAGCCGCCGTCTTCTTGGATGCGCCTGTTACACTGAACATCATTATGGCTGTCAATACAATATTTACTATCAACAGCGCAAGAATAATAATGGAAATCAGATTTTTCTTCATAGCCGTACTATTCTCCTTTTATCACCTTTTACATCTATCTGAAGTCTACCCTTGCGAAAACACTTAAGTAAACTTAAGAACAGCCTAGTAAGAACTCAATGAGTTATATATCTTAATCTCAACTCTTCTGTTCTTGGAACGGCCTTCCGCCGTAGCATTATCTGCCACCGGAAGATATTCTCCCCGGCCTGCATGTTTGATGTTAGCCGGATTAAGATTTGTGCTACCCAGCAGATAATTGAACACTGACAGTGCACGGCCAGAACTCAGTTCATCATTGTTGGAATACTTTGCCCCCGACATCGGCACATTATCCGTGTGACCCTCTATTTCAATCGTGCCATCCGCATATCGTTCCAGTATCAGTCCCACCTGGTCTAAAACCGGCAAAGCCTCATCTTTTAAAAGCGTACTTCCCGAATCAAAAAGAAGCGCTCCCTTTAAGGTGAGCTGCACATACTGGGACGTAAATTCGACATCGATCATCTCATCCATATCCTTTTCTGTAACAGCCTCCTGAATCATCTCGGCAAGTTCCTCAGACTCTTCCATCTGCGCCTCCTCTATCTGTGCCTGCGCCGCAGCTACATCCTCGGAGACGATCTCACCATCATCCATCTTACCTGTACTATTAATATATTCATCCAGCTCATTGAGCTGACTAACACCATTACTGATTAGAATACCATCACCGATTGCCGTAGCGCCTGCAGTGAACACAGAAAAGGTCTGGTTAAAAGAAGCCACTACCTTTTCCCACTTCTCCGCATCCACAGTAGACATAGAAAAAAGTAACACAAAGAAACAAAGCAACAGATTCATCAGATCCGCGAACGTGGCCTGCCACGCCGGGGCGCCTTTCGGCGGTTCTTCCGGCTTCTTGTTAGCCATCCAACTCACCTCCGCCTTCTTCCGAAACTCCTCTGTCTGCCGGTGCCAGGAAGGATTTCAGCTTCTCTTCAATCACTCGAGGGTTCTCACCCGCCTGAATGGACAAAAGACCTTCTATTTCTATCTCCTTGACCATCATCTCATCCGCATTCTTAGCCTTTAACTTACTCGCCACAGGCGCACAAATCCAGTTGGCAAGAATCGAACCATACAGGGTAGTAATCAACGCAACCGCCATGGAAGGACCAATGGCAGACGGATCATCCATCTTTTTCAACATGTTGATCAGACCAATCAGTGTACCAATCATACCCCAGGCAGGACCCATCGCACCCAGATTCTCCCAGAACCCGATTTTATCCTTATGTCTGCCTTCTACACTGACAAGCTCCGTCTCCATGATGGCACGCACCAACTCAGGATCCGTACCGTCAACAATCAGAAGGATGCCTTTCTTCAAAAAGTCATCATCAATGTCGCTGGCTGCTTCTTCCAGAGAAAGCAAACCTTCCTTACGGGCCACATTAGATAACTCTATAATCTTCTTAATCACATCGGGAACATCCATCGCCGACATTTTAAAAATAAGCTTTATACTTTTAAGACCAGCAAGATAATTCGGCAGCGTATAGCTGGCAAGAATACAACTGAAAGAACCGCCGAAAGTAATCAATATGGACGGGACATCTACAAAGCTAACCAGATTGGAAAGTACAATACCCGCGTCCTTATCAAACACAATACCGAAAATAACCAATACCAAACACATTGCCAAGCCTAAAACTGATGCTATATCCATATGTACACACCCACTTTTACACTAGTCTGCAAAAATATCCTTTCTATACGATTTTACTAAATTTTTCACTTCTTGTCTACTTTCTTTTACAATTATTTTCCGGCCTGTCGTAAACGACAATACTGTGTCCGGAGTCTCCTCCACAAGTTCCAACAAATCCGGATTTATCAGCACTTTCACACCATTTATTTTCGTTACTTCTACCATCAAATCCCCCTATACTTGTCATTAATATTCCCTGTATTTTCATCCGGAAAATCCAGATTACATGGAACTTTATTATTCTACCACACATCATCAAAAACTGCAAAAGAATTTTAAAAGAGGAACTTTCTTTCCAGAAAGTTCCTCTCGGTCCTATTCAGTAAAATTATCTCTTCAGATTAACCAGCTCTTCCAGCAGGGAATCCGAAGTGGTAATGATACGGCTGTTAGCCTGGAAACCACGCTGTGTGGTGATCATCTCCGTAAACTCTGAGGACAAGTCTACATTACTCATCTCCAGTACACCTGACTCCATCGTACCGCCGTCTGATGTGATATCACTGCCTACACCATCAAACTCACCCGAGTTCATGGTTGCAGAATACAGGTTATTACCGGCCTTGGAAAGACCTGCTGCATTAGCAAAGTTTGCCACCGCGATCTGTCCTAACACCTTGGAAATACCATTGTCATAAGACGCTGTGATCTTACCGTCCTGACCCACCTCGAGACCAATGAGCTCACCGTACTTTCTACCGATTCCTGTGTTGGCTTCATCACCTGCACCCGGATCAGCGCCGATGGTAGACACTTTACCGTTATTCAGCATCGTCGTGCTGGCGAAATCAATATCAATATTGCTAAAGTGTGTCAGACTTACCGTATCGCCTGTCAGCGTTGAAGCTGATGCATTAAAGGTAAGTGTTTGGCTGTCGCTGCCCGGCGTGCCGATATAGACAAACTCACCATTGTCCGTATCGTACTCCAAGGGGAATCCTGTCTTAATCGTGGTTGCCGTAATCTGGGCCCGGCCATCCGGTCCTACATAACCAAGACTATATGTTGTGCCATCTTTATCTTCTACATTGTAGACATATTTGAGAATATCTTTCTCATCCGTATAAGTACTCTCAAAATTATCACCCTTACGAGTAGCCTCTGTCAAAGCCTCACACTCTGCGTTAATATCCAATGTAACCTTCCCATCTACATCAACCGCAACAGAATTAAGTTTTACATCTTCTAATCCCTTCATTGCCTTAAGTGCTTTTTCCCAAGCTGCTGTATCTGTCGGGTCAAGCTTCGTAGCTACCTTATCAGCGGGATCAGCGTTATCTGCCACACCGTCTGCTTTCGTCCAGTAGGCTCCATCATAATAAATTAAATTATACGGGTCTTTCTCAAGATCCTTCTTAGTCAGACTCAGTGAGGTGTTCACTTCATACTTAGTACCCACTACTGTTTTATCACCATCTGCAGGTGACACCAGCTTAATATTTTCCTCTCCTGCCGCCTTTAAAAGTGCATTGCCGTCAATATTAAGCACCTCAGAAATCGGGAAAGTAACAGAAAAGACATTATCTGTTGTTCCATTACCATTCTCAACCTTTGCGTTATCTGCCGGAGAATAAAGCATCGTAGTAATATCCTGTGAGGTACCGCCGAAGCTGGCAATCTGGTTAATATTCTCCAGGCCATACTTTTTCACCAGGGATACCTTATCCGCATCAATGATATCATCCAGTCTCACGCGGTACTTACCCTCTGCACCATCTCTGTGTATACTGAGTTTTGCGGTATACTCGTAGCCAAGATTATCAAAAAAGCTAAGCGTTATGGTTTTTCCGCCAGGACTGGCCGCATTTGTATCATTCTTATCCAGAATACCCGATGCATAAGCCTTGGTCGTCGCCTCTGCCCCAACAGTCAGATTATCCCTGTGCATAACCTGCAGAGCAGACACCATATCCGGTCTGACATCACCGGTAGCCGGATCCACCTGCCAGCCCATTACCTTGTAACCGGTACTTGCCATAACCAGGTTGCCCGCTCCATCAATGGTGAAAGAACCGTCTCTGGTAAAGAAATTCTGGGTACCATTGTTTACAACGAAGAAAGATTCACCCGTAATCATGATATCAAAGGGGTTATTGGTTGACTGTGCGGAACCCTGTCTGGTGATAGCGGTAGAGATTGCCGATGTCTTGGCACCAAGACCGATCTGTCTGGGGTTAGTACCGCCTCGTCCTGTTGCCTCGTTAGCGCCGGTTGCCGCCTGTGTCTGCTGGTATAATAAGTCGCTGAATACCATGGTCTGTGCTTTATACGCTGTAGTATTAACGTTAGCGATATTGTTACCGATAACGTCCATTCTTGTCTGATGTGTCTTAAGACCTGACACACCAGAGAACAATGATCTCATCATAATGAAATGACCTCCTTATTCTGTTAAGAACCGTCCGCCCTATCTGTCAGTCAAGGGCCATCAAGCCTCCGTTAAGGTCCGGCTATATGATTACGGCTCCGTCAATATTAGTAAATACATTCTCATCAGTCTCTGTCTGATTCATTGCCGTGATGACCGTCTGATTCGGCACATTCACGATAAATGCAAGGGAATCTACCAAGACCAGTGATTCTTGAATCCCTTTCGCAGAAGCTTTCGCTGCTCCCAGGTTCAGGCGGTTGACCTGTTCCTTCGTCAGTTCAATATTCCTGTCTGCCAACCGATTGGCTGCGTGCTTGGAAAACCTGACTTCTCCATTTTCCTCTATGTTGCTCTTCTTACCGGATAAAATATCCTGGAAGCTCAAACCTTCCTGGGTAAGTGCACTGCCCTTTGGCTTGTTTCCATGCAAATATTGATCTTGCAGCTGTTCTATGGAAAGGAATGGATTACCTTGAATCTTCATATTCTCTCCTCCTTGAGATAGCTGCCGCTTCCTGCCTGTTACTTATCGCTGCCTACATCATCGTTATCTGTGTCTACGTCTGTATCCGGATCCTTATCTGTATCCGGGTCCTTATCCGTATCAATATCAGTGTCATCGTCCTTATCAGCTCCTGCGGCTGCCACCAGATCCTTCATCTTAGCCACATATTTATTCAGTGTTGCTCCATGCTCCTCTGAAAGGAAACTCTTCTGATACTCTGTCATATTCTGATACATCTTATCCATCTTCTCCACCCGCTCTCTGTCAGCCAGAGTCAGTTTATCAAGCGCAGGAAGTTTATTATAATCGCTTAAGAACTCTGCTGCTAACTTGTAAGCTTCCAGATAAGTAGGATCTGCTACCGTAACCAGATCATCCATGGAATATAACTCTCCGTTGATGGAAAGATATGCTTTATTTCTTTCATAATGCACATAATCCACATTACCCTGCACATTCGTGGTTCTGCCGGTGCTGTCTGTTATCTCCAAAAGTACTGTCTGCCCTACCAGGGAAGATGCCCTGAACAGCTCCATCGATGCACTCAGATTCTGCATCTGCTCCAATTCTGAGAAGGTCGCATACTGAGAAATATATTCGGTGTTGGAAGTCGGCTCCAAAGGATCCTGATATTTCATCTGTGCCACTAAAAGCTGTAAGAACGCGTCCTTATCCAGACTGTCGTTACCTGTCTTCTTAGCACTCTTATTCGCCAGAGACGCTGCGGAATTGGATTCCACCAATTTACCATCCTCAACTTTCTGTACTACTCCCATATATTTCACTCCTTTCTATGTTGTTCACGTTTGGGGACTATATGTCATCCGGATGATACTCCCTATGCCATATAATCCACTGTGTTACCGTTTGCCTGCATCATTTCCACTGCAATCCGCTCGGAATCTTTCAGTTCCGCGAGGTCATCCTCCTCGCCAAATTGATCCAGATTGATCTTTCTTGTGCCTTTCTTAGTGCCGCTCTTATCCTGGTCCGCTGTTTCCTGACCCTCAAAGGACTGCTCACCATAGGCATGATTGGCTACTGTGACTTCCACGGCATCCACCTTGATACCCTGTTCCTCGAACTGCTCCTTAAGCTGAATCATCTGTGACTCAATCACTGCCCGCACGGTCTCGTTCTGTGTCGTAAACTGTGCCGTGATAACACCATCCTTGGCTGCAATCTGTACATTGACCGTACCTAAGCTTGCGGGATGAAGCTGTAATTCCATCTTCTGCATATCCTCGCTTACGTTGATCTTCATGTACTCCACAATCTGATTCATGATCTGCTCTGTCTGCGTGGACTGATAGACCGGTTGTTCCACTGGTGCTTCCACCGTTTCTGCCTGCTCTACAAGATTCTGCAAAATCGCATTACCTGCCGCATGCTGACCTGCGTTTGCACCCTCCTGTCCATGTCCCATGTCAGAAGCTGCCTTCTCCTGCTTTACAGGAGCCTGAATCTGGGTTTCAGCAGAGTCTGTCACCTGCTCGCTGGTACTCTTTGTACCGCTTGCATCATCAACCGTAACTTTAATCTGTACGGTCTCTCCATCTCTCTGCACAGATACTGCATAGTCTTTCATGCCTTCCACGCTTACCTCAGGAGTTTCGGGCACATCCTGCACCGGCACCTCTTCAGGCGCTTCGGCGCTCATCTTCTCCATCAGCGCTTCAAGCTCTTCCGCATTCAAGCCCAATTCTTCCTGTAAGGCTCCCAGACCTTCCTCCACTGCCGCAAGCAGTTCCTGCAGATTTCCATAGAGACTCTCATTGGTCACAAGGGATACTTCATCCGCACTGTCTGTCAACTGTAATAACAATTGTTTCAGATTCGCCGGATCAAATAAGTCTACTGCTGTCAGTCCAAGAATTTCCATGGCTTCCTCTACTTTTTCAAGCGGAATCTGAAATACATCTGCGACTTCCTGCATCAGTTCCCCGGCTTTTTCCTCTACTATCTCCTGGGGTGTTTCTGATTCGGTCTCCTGGGTTTCTCCCGTCACTTCCTTCTGCCCATCCTGCTCTACCTGGGCATCCGTCCTGTCAGTTCCGGTTTCCTTCTTGGCATCCGTGACCTGTACCGTATCATCCTTAGATGCGGTATCCTTCACCGGTGTGCTCTCAGCCGCTTCAGTCTGTACCGGTTCCTTGGGCGCCGGCATCTGGGCTGTACTCGCTTTGGTCTGTAAACTGCCAAGCTGATCACTCATCTTGGTCATGAGCTTATCAAACCCTTCTTTTACGACTTCTTCCGTCTTTACAGACGTCTGCGCCTTTGCGCCTGCAGTGTAAGTGAGCAAAGCATTTACATTGTTCACCGTCATTTCCTTTCTTCCTCCTTTCTTAAGTTTTCAAGGTTCTCATGCCTTACGGCACTCTATATATAACATATGATATTTCATATGGTATATATCTAAACGATTCTACCTGTTATATCGGCACTTTACTGCAATTTCTCAAGAATCCGGATCCATAATCTTCGTCAATCTGGAAGCAATCTCCGCATCCATGGCGCCTAAAATATTGCCTCGATCCTCTGCACTCATCTGCTTCAAAATCTTAGCTGCCAGATCAAGGTCTTCCGTCATAGCCTCAAAGATAGCCGCTGCCTGTTTAGGCTTCATCTCGGAATAAGCCTGGGCATAATCCTGAATCTCCTTATCAGCCTCCACCTGCTCAACCACCTGTTTATACAAATACTCCGCCGTAGTCGGATCCATGGTCTGGTAGTACTTCTGGTACTCCTCCGCTCCCGGTCCATTCTCAGCGTAGATGACTTCTTCATAAAATTCTGTCTTAATTCGTTCAAACTCAATCTGCGCATCCTCGAAAGTCTGCAGTCTTTCAATCTCAGCA
The DNA here is from genome assembly GCA_910577735.1 of uncultured Lachnospiraceae bacterium. Lineage (GTDB taxonomy): Bacteria > Bacillota > Clostridia > Lachnospirales > Lachnospiraceae > UBA3282. Next base: position 59,008 of record CAJTOO010000006.1, on the reverse strand, counting down.
CGCAGTTCGTTCACTTCCTCGGAACTCACATTGGTGGCAGACTGTAACTCCTCAATCTGCAATTCCAGATCCTTGATATAGTCCACAGCCTCCCTTAAGCTGGTATAACCGCCATAAGACTCTGGATCATCGGTGGTCACCACTGCATCTTCCGGCAGAATCTTATTGATTACCGGTACATCCTTAAGCACCGGCGCAAGAACACCGGAACCAAAGCCGCCCACATCCAACTTGATCAGAAGACACAAGATGGCAATCCAGATGATAACAATAACAACCGTTACGAGAAATACCGATACACCGCCTGCTTCCTCATCTTCACTGAGCTTTGCTTCCTGCTCTGATATCTCCTTGGCACGCTGCTTTGCTTCCTTTTTCTGAGCCTTCCGGTCACTCTTTATTTTATTGCGTTCTTCTTTTAAGCGCTTCTTTTCTGCCTTTTTGTCTACGGGGAGTTCTTCCTCCATATTTACTACTTCATTCGCCATTCCCATTCCTCTTTCCACGTTGTCCATAGGTGTAGCTGGTAAGTTCATCAACGACCTTGCCTTCAGCCGCTTTCTCTTCCTGCAAGAACTGGTCTAACGCTTTTTCTTTGAGTTTCTCATGCATTTTACGTTCCTGCATGATCTCCTTCAGCTTCTCCCTGGCCTTTTCGAGTACTTCTTCAGCCTTCCTTACCTGCACCTTCTGCTCTTCTATCCTGTCATCCATAACCCGCATGGCATTTCTGTTATCCCGAAGATCATTGACATTGAGCGCCTGGCGGCGCATCTGCCTGCCCTCCTCGAGGTATGATTCTTTACGGTCTATAAAGTTCCTGAGCCGCTCCTCCTCCTCGTTAAGCTGCATCTGAGCCCTGCCGACTTCCATCTTAGCCTGGGTTTCAAGCTGATATTTGATATTCAGGATACTCTGCATCCTGTATCTGAATTTCGCCATAGCCGGTCATCCCTTCATTTGCCTTTCCAGTTGTCCGGCCCGGACAAAGGCTGTTTCTAGCTTTCTGCAAAAAGTTCCCGCAGCATATCCACTGACTCCTCATAACTGTATTTGGAATCCACATCCTGCATCAGGAACTGGTTGACCGCCTCAATCTTCTCTATGGCATAATCAATATTCCGGTTGCTGCCACTCTTATATGCTCCGATATTGATCAGATCCTCTGCCTCATTATAAGTAGCCAGCACATTCTTTAACTTACCGGCAAGCATTTTATGTTCTTTATCCACAATCTGACTCATACATCTGGAGATGCTCTGCAATACGTCGATTGCCGGATAATGATTCTGATGGGCCAGTTTCCGGTTCAGCATGATGTGTCCGTCCAGAATACTTCTGGCTGTGTCCGTAATCGGCTCATTCATATCATCACCATCCACCAGCACCGTGTATAATCCCGTAATGGAACCCTCACTTGCACATCCCGCGCGCTCCAGCAACCTTGGCATCTCTGAGTACACGCTGGGCGGATAGCCTCTGGATACCGGCGGTTCTCCACTGGCCAATCCAATCTCACGCTGAGCCATGGAGAAACGTGTCAAAGAGTCCATCATCAGAAGGACATCTCTTCCCTGATCCCTGAAATATTCTGCAATCGCGCAGGCCGTCTTGGCCGCTTTATTTCTCTCCAAAGCCGATTTATCGGAAGTAGCCACCACTACCACAGACCGGCGCATGCCTTCCTCGCCCAGGTCTCTTTCCACGAACTCCCGCACTTCCCTGCCTCGCTCACCGATCAGGGCAATCACATTGATATCGGCCTTCGTGTTGCGGGCAAACATACCCATCAAAGTGGATTTCCCCACGCCGGAACCAGCGAAAATACCGATACGCTGCCCTTTACCCACTGTCATCAGGCCATCAATGGCCTTGACGCCCAGCGGCAATACATCCGCAATAATCTTTCTGCTCATGGCATCCGGCGGCTGTGCTTCCACACTGTAAGGAACCCCCGGCGTATATTCGCCGTCAATCCTGCCGAGGCCGTCTAATACCTTGCCCAGAAGATCATCACTTACCGGTACCGTCAGGGGATTTCCTGTGTTCTCCACGATACATCCCAATCCTATCCCGTCTGTGTTATCACAGGGCATCAAAATCGTCCTGCGCTCTTTAAACCCTACCACTTCTGCCGTAATCGGCGGGTAATCTCCTGCCGGATAAATCAGACACAGGTCTCCCAGTTTCGCCTCCGGTCCCGCAGACTCGATTGTGAGTCCCACCACATTCTCTACCTTCCCCATTTTCTTGAAGAAAGTATCGTCCGATATGCTGCTGTATTTATAAAAGTTAATTGCTTTATTCATAATCGGCTCTCTTGCGTCTCATTCCGCCTTTTCGGTCTTATTCTGTCTTTTCAAAAGATAACACACGTAATTTCCTGGTCAGTTCTTCAAGCTGCGTACCTATTCCACAGTCAAAAATACCGCCATCTGTCTCAATCAGGCAATCTCCCTTGATAAGAGCAATATCCTCAATGATCTCAATCAGCCCGCGGCCTGCCACTGCCCCCTCCACAAGCGCCTGCTTCTGCATGTTGACATATGGATAATCTTCTGCGGAAACATGAACAATAAAAGTCCTGCTGCTCTCTACCTTCCGCAAAGTAGAATCTATCAGATGCACCAGGATATCTCTGTTATCTGCCAGGTCTACACTAAAAATATGGTTGTAGACAGCTGTAATCGTATCAATAAACTCAGGCTCCAACTCTTCCACGAGTTGTTCAAACTCCTGCTCTAACTGCCGTTTCTCTTCCATCAGGGCCCGTTTCATATCATCCACCTCAGAAAGGCCCTGCTGATATCCCTCATTATACCCCTGTTTATTACCTGCATCTTGTGCCTGTCTGCGCTGTACCTCAATCTCGGCCTGGGCATTCCGGATCATCTCATCAGCCTGCGCCTGGGCACTATCCAGTATCTCCTGTGCCTCGGCCCTGATTGCTTCTAAGTCAGGACCCGCTTCCTCTGCCCCTGCCTTGATGACATTGCTCCTGTCTCCGTCATCGAACAGCGCATCAATCTCTTCGCCGCCTATCCCGCTCACAAACTCAGCTGCTTCTCCCTCATCACTTCCATCATACTGAGGCATGGCACTCTCATTGGTCCTGCGGAGAGTCTCCCACTGCGCGATTCTCTCTTCCAGACGGCTGTTGCTGTCCACCAAACACTTTTCTTCGTCAGATACTCTGACCCAACTGGATTTATATACATTCTTAGACAATGATCTCGTCACCTCCACCTCTGGAGATAACAATCTCTGCGGAGTCTTCCAGTTTTCTGATGATATTTACAATCTTCTGCTGTGCTTCCTCCACATCCTTCATACGTACAGGACCCATAAATTCCATATCTTCCTTGATCATGACTGCCAGACGCTTGGAGAGATTGTTAAAGATAGCATTCTGTACTTCCTCATTCGATCCCTTAAGAGCGATTGCCAGGTCACTGTTATCCACATCACGCAGCACACGCTGAATGGCACGATCGTCCAGAAGCAGGATATCCTCGAAGACGAACATCTTCTTTCTGATCTCGTCGGCAAGTTCCGGCTCTTCGATTTCCAGAGTCTCCATGATATGTTTCTCTGTACCGCGATCCACTGTATTCAAAATTTCCACGACAGCATCCACACCACCGATGATCGTGTAGTCCTGGTTCACCAGGGATGACAGTTTCGATTCCAATACTTTCTCCACTTCCTTTATCACATCCGGGCTTGTGCGGTCCATCACTGCAATACGTTTCGCCACATCCGCCTGTCTGTCCGGCGGAAGCGCCGAGACAATGATCGCTGCCTGCGCTGACGACAGATAAGACAAAATAAGTGCGATAGTCTGCGGATGTTCGTCCTGAATAAAGTTCAGAAGCTGAGCCGCATCCGTCTTTCTGATAAACTCGAACGGCTTCACCTGCAAAGACGCTGTCAGCTTGCCGATAACATCCATTGCCTTGTCGGCTCCGAAAGATTTTTCCAAGAGTTCCTTCGCATAATTGATACCGCCCTCTGCGATATACTGCTGTGCCAGACACACCTGATAAAACTCACTGACCACTTCATCCTTAACCTGAGGCGTGATACTCCTGGTATTTGCTATCTCCAATGTTAATTCTTCTATCTCGTCTTCTTTCAGATGTTTAAAGATTGACGCAGACTTCTCTGGTCCCAGAGCAATCATCAAAATAGCTGCTTTCTGTAATCCGCCTATCTTCTCATCCGCTGCTTTTGCCGCCATTTATCCTACCCCCAGTCCTCATTTAACCAGTTACGCAGCAGATTGGCTGCCGCCTCCGGATTTTCTTCCACAAACTTATTGATCAGGCGTTTCTCTTCACTCTCATTCTCCGAAGAGATTTCCTCAAGCTGTACCGTGGACTGTAACAAAGTCTCCACGGACAGTTCCTCCTCTTCCTCCTCGTGCTTCTCGCTCTTCATGCTCCGCAGAACCACAAAGGCAAGCAGTGCCAGAATTACCACGATCAGGACAATCTGCAGAATATCTGTCGCCGTAATGCCTGAACCCTCTGCATCGAAGAAGAGATTTTCACTGTAAGCTACCAGCGTAATGTTATCTGTTGAAATGCCTGTAGCATTCGCTACCGCCGCATAAAATGTCTCATCTACTTCAAGCCTGGTCCGTTCCGTATTGGCCAGCTTATATTCTTCCCAGGTAACACCGTCTAAAAGTCCCTGTGTCTCCGCGTCTTCCTCCCGGATCACATTATATTGAAGCAGGGATGCTGACAGGGAAGATGCTCCATAATCAATCACACCCGGAGGCGTCTCCTTGTTGGTAATCTCCTCATTGGGCAGATAATCCCTGGATTCCTCCGATTGGGTGGAAGAAGAATTGGTATTATCTTCAAACACATAGGTGCTGTCATCATCATTGGAATCTGTTCCCGGTATGCCGCCTACGCCGCTGGTATTTTCCGAACTGAATACATCCTCGTGGCTTAAGACGCCCTGCGTCTGCCCGTCTGCCGGCTCATAAGTATGTCTGGTACTGCTCTGGCTGGAAAAATCCAGCACCAGATTGGGAGAAACCTCCACATTATCGAATTCATTGGTGCCCAGAATCACCCGGCGCACATTGTTGATCAGATTCTTCTCCGCCTCGCTCTTCGCAGACAATTGAGCACTGGCCATACCGGAAGTGCTGTAATTGTCTTCTCCTGTAAAGAGCATGTTGCCATCCACGTCCGTGATCACAATATTATTCGTGGTATCATTGCCCATGGATGTGGCTATAGCGCGCGCTAAATAGGCCGCGCTCTCCTGAGAAAACTCGTCCTTTAACTCTAAGAGTATCCATGCGGAAGACTCCTCTTTCTCAGCAATCAGCGTCCCTGTATTCTCCGGAATATTCAGGGTTACCCTCGCGCTCTTGACTGCCGTAAACATGGAGAGCACATCGTTCTCCAGTCTCTTTTCAAGATATACCACATGTTTTTTCTGTTTATCTGATTCGGTAGTTGAGAAACTGCCGTCCGTCACATTCTCGATGCCATAGCTGGCCGCCTGAATATTATTGGCGCCAAGCAAAAGATTCGCTTCTGAAAGCTGAGAAGCCAGAATCCTCACGACAAGGCCGTCATCCGAAATCTCGTATGTAAGTTCCTCTCCGTCCAACAAGTCACGCACTTCCGCAGCTTCCTTGGTGCTCTCACATTCCCGAAGCAGCACATACTGCGGTTTGGTCAACATCGATACGATGATCACAATAGCCAGAATCAGCACGGCCAGAATTCCGATGATCAAAGTCTTCTGTTTCGCCGTGAACCTGTTCCACCATTCCAATATCCTATTCCCAAATTCTTTTAATCTGTCTAATAATTTATCCACAGCAATCCATTCTCCTTCAGTATCTCCCTCTTACATTAAATACTAAATCTGCATCTGGATAAGCTCCCTGTAAGCCTCCATAAGCTTATCCCTGATAGCGACTGTATACTGCAGCGCTGTGGAAGCCTTCTGCAGGGCAATACTAAGATCATGGGTGTTCTCCGTCTCTCCCAGAGCCCATTTAATCTTTTCATTCTCCGCATCAGACAGATAGTTGTTCGTCGTACTCAGATTGTCGATTGCGGTATGTAACAAACTATCAAAGCCCTTGTCTGTATATGTTTCCGGTCTGGCAGTGGGCGCCGTCTTTGCAGCCTCCTTAATCGCCCCCGACGATACATTATACAGCGCAGTGATATCTAAAGCCATTTCTCTTCCTCCAACATCCTGTTATTTTCTTATCAGCCGTTCAACATACTGAGACCCATCGTCGCAATATTCTTGCTCGCAGAAAAAGCCGTGGTGTTCGCCTGATATGCACGGCTTGCGTCAATCAGGTTAGTCATCTCGGTAATGATGTTTACATTTGGATACATAACATAGCCGTTCTCATCTGCATCCGGATGGGAAGGATCATAGACCATATTGCCTTCCGTCCAGGTATCTTCATAAACGCCTGTCACTTTTACGCCGCTTCCCGAATAACGGTCCCTGGCTTTATTTAACACCTGATGAAACGGTGTCTGGGAATTTTTCTCCTCAAATACTACCACTTTTCTGCGGTACGGTGTACCATCCTCCGTCCTGGTAGTATTGGCATTCGCCACATTCTGTGAAATGGTATCCATACGGAAACGCTCCGCAGTCATACCGGTAGCATTGATATCAAATGCACTAAACATTGCCATATGTATTCCTCCTTAAATTATATGCCAAATCGCTGAAAGAACACCGCCTCAGGTGTTCTTCTGTACAAGACTTAGAACTTCACAGCGAAATACCCTCCGGCATAAGCTGCCAAAAATTCTTCCTGTACTACTTCAAGACTGCCTGCAGATTCTTAAATTCCTGCTGGACACTCTGATACAGTCCCTGGTATACCACCTGGTTCTTGGCCAGATATACACCCTCTGTATCCGGATCCACATTGTTGCCGTCGAGACGATAGGAATATCCTGCATAATCTGTGTAGGTAATCGGATTCAAGCGATTCATCTTCACATCCGCCACTTTGGCATCCATGGTCTGATATCTGGAGTGCCTGAGAGCCTTGGCAAGCTGTATCTCAAAATTCACATCCTGCCTCTTGTACCCGGGCGTATCCGCATTGGCAATATTATTGGAAATAGCCTCATTGCGAAGCCAGGACGCATCCATCGCCTTGTCTAACACATTAACATAGTCATAAACATTGGTGTTAATCAAAGAACTCATAGTCATACCCCTTCCACGTTAATACAATCCATATTCCATTATAAATAATTTATCAAAAATTACAAGGTTTTTCGATTGATTTTCACAATTAGTATTGTACTAAAAAAGTAAAAAGGATTTACAGTGCACTGTCGTGCCGCTTTCCGTAAATCCTTTTCCATAAGATGGTATTCCCACCCGACATTCCTTTGTCTTTTATGTAATTGTGATACTAAAATCTTCCCTGTGCCTTTAACTTCTCCACTTCTTCAAAGACCACATCATTCAATACCTTAATATATGTGCCCTTCATGCCGGAAGAACGGGACTCGATTACGCCCGCGCTCTCAAATTTACGCAGGGCATTGACGATAACAGACCTGGTAATTCCTACCTTATCCGCGATTTTGCTGGCTACCAGGATGCCTTCCATGCCGCCCAGCTCATCAAAAATATGTGTGATCGCTTCCATTTCCGAAAAAGATAAGGTGCTGATTGCTGATTTCACCACTGCAACCTTGCGGTTCTCTTCCGCATTCTCCTCACTGACTGCCCGGAGCATCTCTAACCCCACCACCGTAGTGCCGTACTCACATAAAATGATATCATCTATATCATACTGATCGTCACATTTGTAGAGAAACAGCGTCCCCAGCCTTTCTCCTGAAATCTCAATAGGGGCAATCACTGCCTGAAACCGCTTGGTATCCACACTCTCAAATCCCAGAGTCTCCAGATTTACATTCTCTTTCGTGGACAAAACTCCCAGAATACGTTCATTAAGCATGGGATCAATAAAACCGCCCACATGATCCACGATCAGCTCTGTGATGGACTCAACGGAATCCAGATCCCCGATGCCGAGTACTTTTCCTTTCCTGCTGATAACCAGCACATTGGAAGACAAAATCTCTTTGAGCACATCACAGATATCGTTAAATACCACCTTGCCCGAATTATTATTGTGTAAAAGTTTTCCAATCTTCCTGGTCTTATCTAATAATTGCACACTGCTCATCCGACTTACTCCTCAATTTATATCGCTGTTGTTACACAAATCTATATAAATCGATTTTATCACACCATTTGAGCAATTTCAATGTATTTTCGGCACAATTTATGTCCAATGAATACCAGGAGCACACAATTCAGGTTTTCAGAGCGCTTACTGGGCCTCAGCCTTGACCGCATCCTTAAAAAAGCCGCAGTTTTCATCAGAGCACACCAGTTTATTGCCCTTTTGTAAAAGGATGGCTCCGCAGCGGTCACATTTTTCATTCACCGGTCTTTGCCATACCATGAAATCACATTCCGGATTATCGATGCAGCCATAATATTTACGGCCTTTCTTCGTCTTCTTAAGGACAATGTCCTTACCGCACCTGGGACATTCCACCCCAATCTTCTCAAAATAGGGCTTCGTATTCCTGCACTCCGGAAATCCCGGACAGGCTAAGAATCTGCCGTGCGGACCGTATTTAATGACCATCTGCCTGCCGCAGACATCACAGAACTCATCAGATAGTTCATCTGCGATCTCCACTTCCTCAAGTTCTTTCTCTGCCTTCTCCACAGCTTCCTGCAAGTCAGGGTAAAAGTTCTTGACCACAGTCTTCCACTTCACGCTGCCTTCTTCCACACCATCCAGAAGAGCCTCCATGGTAGCCGTAAAATTCACATCAACGATGGACGGAAATGCCTCTTTCATCATATTGTTGACAACCTCACCCAGCTCCGTCACATACAGGTTCTTATTCTCTTTTACAATATAACGCCTTGCCAGTATGGTGGTTATGGTAGGCGCGTAGGTACTGGGCCGTCCAATGCCCAGTTCTTCCATGGCCCGCACCAAAGACGCCTCTGTGTAGTGAGGGGACGGCTGGGTAAAATGCTGCTTCTCTTCCAGACAGAGTAATGATAATTTACTGTCCTCCGTAATGCCTTTGGCCAGCGTATTGTTCTCTTCCTTCTCATCCTCCTGAGTATACACACTCATAAACCCATCAAACTTTATTTTGGAAGCCGAAACCACAAACCGCTGTCCTGCCGCGTCAATCTTCACAGAAGTGGTCTCATACTGCGCTGCCGCCATCTGACTGGCTGTAAAACGCTTCCAGATCAGCTGGTACAGCCTGAACTGATCCCTGGACAGAGATTCTTTAATGTCAAGCGGAAGTCTGCTGATATCCGTGGGACGGATTGCCTCATGGGCATCCTGTATCTTAGGGCCGTTCTTTTTCTCCTGCTCTGTCCCGGAAGCATAGGCCGCTCCGTATTTCTCTGTAATATATTCCTTGGCCGCCGCCTCGGCCTCCTCTGAGACCCTGGTGGAATCGGTACGCAGATAAGATATGATACCGGTGGTACCATTTCCTTTAATCTCAATACCCTCATAGAGCTGCTGCGCCAGGCGCATGGTCTTCTGGGTTGAAAAGTTTAAAACCTTGCTGGCTTCCTGCTGCAGTGTTGATGTGGTAAAAGGCAGAGGGGCCTTGCGAACCCGCTCACCCGTCTTCACGGATGTGACCTGATACTGTGCACCATCCAGAATCTTCTTGATCTGTTCCAGTTCCTCCCGGGAAGAAATGGTCTTTTTCTCATTCACAGTTCCATAATATCTGGCAGTTAACGGTCTCTTTTCCCCCGCAATACTAAGGGAGGCCTCCAGTGTCCAATATTCCTCGGGAATAAATTCATTGATCTCCTCTTCTCTGTCACAGATGATGCGAAGCGCCACCGACTGCACACGCCCTGCACTTAAGCCTCTTTTCACCTTCGCCCAGAGAACCGGCGAAATCTTATAACCCACCATACGATCCAGACAGCGTCTTGCCTGCTGCGCGTCAACCAGATCCATATTGATCTCTCTGGCGTTCTTTAGAGATTCTTTCACCGCCGTCTTGGTAATCTCGTTAAACGTAATACGGTATACCTTTTTATTTTCCAATTTTAATGCATATAACAGATGCCATGAAATAGCTTCCCCTTCACGGTCCGGGTCAGTTGCAAGGTAAATCTTTTCTGCCTTCTTGACTTCCTTTCGCAAATTGGCAAGGATGTCTCCTTTTCCACGAATGGTGATGTACTTAGGCTCGAAATCATGCTCCACATCAATGCCAAGCACACTGCGGGGCAAATCCCGTACATGTCCGTTGCTGGCCGCCACCTCATAGTTGGCGCCTAAGAATTTCTTGATGGTCTTCACCTTTGCAGGCGACTCCACAATCACTAAATACTTTGCCATAGCAATTTCCCCTATCCTACACACAATGTCTGTCTGCATCTCTTCATAGTAAATACTATTATGACGCACACCAGTACATTTTATTAACGTGCAACACTATACACCATATTTTGAATGATGGCAAGTGGTAAAAAATAAAAAATGTGTAAAGAACTCCATACTGTGTTATAGGAACAGACCCAGGTTATGTGTCCTGGAAATATTGTAAGAGACGTGGCAAAGGTGATTTCTTCCTATTATAATATAAGCGCTCCACAACCCCGAACCGGTCATGGAGCACTTTGATTTTATATTGGTATAAAAAAGGTCTTTTCGTCCCGGAGAATGCCTCTTTTGGGCATTCTCCGGTGTGAGATGAAGTTGCAAAGCAACTTCATCTCACACTACTCAAGCAAGAACATCTGCGCCCTGGTCAGGGTAATGACATCCGTGCCAATCGCATGCCGCTCTTTGCCGCCCTTCACGTAACGGGTATCAAGTACGATAAAGATTCTTGATACTTCCGCTTCATTCCCCTTAAGTGCCACCACAGGCGCCTTAATCCGATATACAACTCCCTGTCTGAAGTCATCTGACACTTCCACCAGACGGTTATTATCCACCATCCAGACAGGACTTACAAACGCTGTGAAATCAGTCGTATTGAAACTGCCATCCGGAAGTACCAGCGCTGCATCCGGATTGGTTCCGTTCTCATAATAGAAGGAAATATTTGTCACCTTATTAAAGGCAATATTATTGTCTGCAAACTTGAAGTATACATCCACTGTATCATCCAGTATGCCGCCCTCCGTATCCGCATTCATCTTAAATTCCTGGTCAAAGGGAATCGGAATGCTCTCCACAGACGACGCCGATGCCCCAAAACCTGCCACAATATCCACCTTGGGATTATGAATACCCGCATTGTATGCCGCCATCAAGGCATTGACAAAGAGCTTGCACTCATCCACACCGTCTTTGGGTTCTTCACCCGCATCCTTTTCATAGAAATACGGATATTCATTCTGTCCCACATATACCACATTGGCTCTGCTGTAAATATAGTAGTTATTGCGGGCATCCCTCGGAGAAACATGGTAACCGCCGCCACCATCCGGACTATTGTCATTGAGCGTATACCAACCGGTCACATGTACTTCGCTCTCCCCGGTGTTCCCGGCAAAATCCAACAGATACTCAGGAGCCATCAGTTCCGTAACATCGCTGAAAAAGGCTGCGCCTTCCTCGCTTCCGACCTCAAAAGGATAATAACAGATACTTCCCTCGTTAATCTTCTGCGCCTGCAAAGCCGGCTTGGGTTCCTCAAACATCAGGTTATCCAGACCACTGTACCTGTAATACTCGCCGCTTCCACGTCCAAGTTTGGAATATGTCATATCATTTGTCTGTCCAAGCAATGCCGCATCCAGTCCCAGCCGTCCTGTATCCTCCTGTGCGCCGGCATAAGAGATCAATACACTCCTGCCTTCTTCAATATATGCCGTTACAGCAGACTGTGCCTCTCCAAGAGAGCCGCTGCTGCCAAAACCAAGCACCAGAATATCCCACTGATTTAAATAGTTGCCATTTACGGCAATTCTCTGACATAATTCTGCCGTAGTAATCGTCTCAATCTCATATTTCACATTGAGCTTATTCTCTGCCATCTCCAGATGACGGGCCAGTGTGGAATTATTGATCTTCTCATAATTCATCTGCAGATTGGCAGTCTGGCTCTCTTTATTGTCCAGAACCTGTAAGATACTGACCGGTATCTGTGCCTGGCCCTGAACAGTAAAGTATCCCATCATCGCATCCCTGCGGTAGCCGTTATTCGTATCGGAAACTTCCAGTTTCCAGGGTATGATTCCCGATTCCATACCCTCAAACAGGACTGTAATCTGTCCGTCCGAACTGAAATAACCACCTGTTTCCCCTGTGGGATATAATTCCTCAGAGGGCACAAAGACACCGTCATAGTTCAGATCCAGATACAAGCGCAGGGTAGTGTCCCCATGATAGGTATTATCCTCCTCCTTCTCCTGATTCCCTGTGATATGGTAGAGAATCGTGCCCTCATACTTGCCATCCTCCGTGCGGTTCAGACTCTGCACGGGCGGCGTCTGTTCCGGATAATCTATCCGCGGTTTGACAACGTTGAGCTGTGCTTTAAATTCCGGATTTCCACGAACATCGCGTACTGTATACAGATAATCTCCATAATTCTCAATCGCTTCTTGCAGAAAAGCGTACATCTGCGTATTGTCTGCGATGTATCTCTTATTGACAGTTCTGATCTGCTCGCCGTCTGATTTCTTTACATTGATACAGTTGTTCTCCACCACCACAGGATATCCCGCACGCAGATAATCAAGCAGCGCTTCTTTCTTCTGCTGTGTGATATCGTTAGCATCATATCTGGCATCCCTGCCGGCTGCCCTGTCACCGGTATGATAGACAAGACCATTTAAGTCCTCATCATTATAGACTGTATGTTTATCCCGGCCTTCCAGATTCAGCCTTTGGCCGTCTAAGCCAATGAACACCATGTCATAGGTACTGTTGATATCGGCCCATTCTCCGTTAAACTCCGCTACAGACTTAACCTCATTGGTAACTTCCACAATCTTGGTGGAACGGAATATCTGCTGTCCGCTCTCATTGGAATCCTTCTTCTGCCAGTATAAAGTCGTAGTCTCCCTGTCCTCATTGACTTCCACATGCAAATCAGAATCCAGATTGGCTGTAGGCTGCAGTTCCAGAATGGATACATCCCGGTAATCCCCGATCATTCCCACCGAATAATTGATGATATAAGCCACCGCCCTGGCCTTACTGACCTCCTCTTCCAGCCAGTCTTCTTCTTTCAGCATCGTATTCTCTGCCCGGATTGCAATCAGTATTTCGCCAAAGCCCCGCTTCGCATCATCGTCATCAAAGACTTCCGGAAAATCCTTGTTCACCAGAGGACTGCCGTTTACCATATACACATTTCGGTTTACATAATGACAATCATTGTCCTCATTGTCGTCATAATCATCACTGTCAAGCCCTCTGAACAGATCATCCAACAGATCTTCCTGTCCCATATCATAGTAGAAGCCTGCCAGATCCTCTTTCAAGAATATCCTGGCCAGTTTCTGATAGCTACTGTCTTCATACTGTCCCGGATTGTCAATGATATCATAATCCACAATCACCGGCATCAGGTCCGTCACAGCCCTGTCTAGAATCTCCAGAATCGCAGAATCGGAAATATCTTCCATGCCGCCGTTATCCGGGCCAATGGTCTCTAACTTGGCGTCGCTATTCAGGAAAACGCCGGATCCATGCTCCAGATAGACCAGGTCGGCCTCCTTTACCATTTCAGGCGTAACTTCTTCTGCCGTGACACTGACCACTTCTATGGCAAACTGGTCGTAATAATTATCCTGGTCTTCCAACGCATGAAACACATATTTTTCAAGCCAGTTATTCCCTTTACAACAACGGAAATAAACAGGTGCATTGATCACTTCCAACTCTTTGGCCTCAGTATAATTTTCATCACTCTGATAAGCCGCCTTGAGATTGTAATTACCACCTGTTCCTACATATTCAAATTGAGGCAGATTACTCTGGCTGGCATCAAAGGTCATAGCCATATCTTCGTCAGCTTCTGCGTCTTGCGCATCCCCGGCCAACCCAGCATCCCCATTTGCAATGGACTCGTCAATATCATACCTGTCATAGGGCATGACCGCACCATCCCAATCCGGCACCTTATCCTTATCTTTCACGCGGTAAAGCAAGGTATCCTCCGAAGGGTTGCTCTCATAATAAAACTCCAGAATATAATAATTCTCCCCGGCTCTATGGGATTTCTCTTCTTCATCCGAATCATCAGAACTGCCCGAATCATTTGCATTATCCGGGTTGTCTGAACTACCTGAATCGTCTGAACTGCCCGAATCGTCTGAGCTATCCGGATTGCCTGAACTACCCGAATTGTTTTCATTACCCCCATTATCCGAACCACCCGGATTATCCGGCTCTATGTAATCACCCTCCGCAGGCCGATTGTCCCCGCCGGGATTATGCTCTTCATCCTCCTGTCCTTCCTCTGTCTCATCCGCGTCTCCATCCTCAACAAGCAAACGCCACACTACATCCGCCGCTGCGGTCTCACCCACGCCGCTGTCCGCATGACTGCTGTCATCACGGTTGGAAGAATCACTTCCGGTGCTGTCATCACCGCTGCTGCCGGTACTATCTCCATCTCCGCTCCCAGTGCTGCCTCCACCGCCGCCGGTGTTATTTCCATCACTGCTTCCGGTATTGTCTCCGTCTCCGTTGCCGCCGGTATTATCACCATCTCCGCTTCCGGTGTTGTCTCCGTCTCCGCTCCCGCCGGGATTATCACCATCTCCGCTTCCGGTATTGTCTCCGTCTCCGCTCCCGCCGGGATTATCACCATCTCCGCTTCCGGTATTGTCTCCGTCCCCACTGCCGCCGGGATTATTTCCATCTCCGCTTCCGGTGTTGTCTCCTTCTCCGCTCCCGCCGGGATTATTTCCATCTCCGCTTCCGGTGTTGTCTCCTTCTCCGCTCCCGCCGGGATTATTTCCATCTCCGCCCCCAGTGTTGTCTCCATCCTGACCTGGCTTTTTGTCTTCCTCTTCCTTATCTTTATCCGGCTTATCTTTCTCCTCTTCCGGCGGTCTCTTATTTTCCTCCGGCAAGTCTAAAATCTGCGCCTTCGTCCCTACATATTCATAGGTGCCGTCCTCATTCTTATAATACACGCCAGTAGTGCTGGAATAAGAACTCAGGTCATCACAAGCCAACATCACGGGAACATACCCCGTCACAGCCTCCGGATCAAATTCAAAGGTCAAATGCCATTCGCCATTGTCATTAAACGCAAAGAGACCTTCAGACAGACCGTCGGCACCATCCCCAATCAATGACGGACCGTCATACTGGTATGCACCACTGCCATCCACATCCGGATCCACCTTCGTCAGATAAGCCATCAGTCTGCCAGTGGGTTTATCGCCTCCTGCCGGACCATCTGCCCCCACAGGGTCATATAGCTTAATCCAGTCCCGCCTCTCATCCAGACGATCAATCGTGCCTCCATAAGCCTCCTCATATGCGATGGTCAGAAACTCCGGATCCTCATATCCTAAAGGCATAATGGCTTTTGCCAGAGCCTCTCTCTCATCATACCGGTAAAAAGCCGTGTTATCAGAAAAAATACGTTGAATATCCTTCTCGATGGGCGCCTGACCGCTGGTCAGATATCCAATCGTTCCTGTGGACAGATTGTACGTCTTACCGCTGCCGCTTAAAATATACATTGCCTTGGTCGGTGAAATGTCCAGGATTGTAAAAGGATTATCACTGTCATGTTCCTCCACAATCTCTTTCATGCCGGTAAAGGATTCTTTCGCATAGACCTGCATTTCCTGCACATCTTTATCCAGACCGTATAACCCTGTAACCGCCACGGCGGCAGCTGTTATGGACGCCATGGTCATAACAGCTGTTTTTTTATTCAGTTTCCCAATTCTCTGAACTTTTTTCATCATACCATCTCACATACAGTTTGCTTTGTTGCTGGTTGCGTGAAATATTTGCTTCCGTCTGTTCGCTCAGGCCAGGCAGTCATATTGTACTGTTTGTCATACCTTGCCTGTGCAAAACATGTTACGGCGTTACCTTCGTCCATGCCGACGCACCATCAGTATATTGGAAAGTTCCATACTCCTTCGTATCATCCCATCTATTGCAGAACGTAATCCTATGTGTATTTCCAACAAGGGTATATTTCACGCTTACACTATACTGAAGATCATATTTAGGTTCACCCCCGTGAATATCCGTCATTGGATATACCACATGCGCAGACGTACAATCTATTCTCGTCACACCGCCTTTAAACGGGAATGCGCTTTCTCCCGGCAGCGGGAAATACATCCTGCAAGATACGCCATTCACCAACACACCCTCTAGATTGGTTACAAAATCCTTATCATGATCCAGGTACTCCCTGTAACCTTCTTTTCTCGTCCACTCCTTTGCATCCTTTTGCCAAGTATAAATGCCATAAGATACCACATTGATCTGATGATTATTACTGTCATTTGGATTAAGTTTTTTCCTGTCAACAAATGCAATCTGATAGGTATCCCCGCTCTTCTCGTACTCCACTGTATAAGTGTTATTCGTATCTGGCCGTTCCCCATATCGATCAGACATCTCATAAGCCACAGGCCTATAATCCGTAAGTTTCTTTACAGTACCCTTAAACGGGAAATCACTCTCCGTCGGCAGCGGGAAATACAGTTTATATGACTTGCCCCCGCGCTCCAAATCAGACAGATTCACCACCAAATCCGTCTCATCCGGCAGCTTTTCGGCACCTTTTAGTTTCGTCCACTCTGTTGCTCCCGGACTCCACGTATATGTACCGTAAGAAGTCACTATAATCTTGTGATTATTACTATCTCCTGCATTCGCCCTGATCTTCTTAATAAACTGAATCTCCCAGGTACTTCCTGTCTGCTTCGCCTTCACAAGAACCCCTGATATGTTGTCCCTCTTATCCAAATTGTTATCATAAAGAGACACTTTATAGGTGGTCTGCTCAATGCCGTTCACAAATGGGAAACCTACCTCATTCGGCAGCGGGAAATAGGTCTGATACTGGCCTCCATTGTATTCGAATTGCTTCACATTAAAGACCATATCCTTATCCGGCTCGCCTTTCCTTGCAAACTGCCATTTGCTGCCGTTCTCTTCGCAGACATAAACATCATAAGAATGAACCACAAGTTTATTGTCAGAACTTCGTTTTCTTATCTGTATAGGTTCTACCTCATACGTATTATTGCGGGGAATATACCGATAACGCACATAATCAAACTGTAACTCCTCCGTATGGGAGTTGCCGTCCTTCATGGCAATCACCTTCAGTTCCCCGCCGGAAATCTGCCAGTCGGTGCTGTGGATATTGGGGAACAATGCATCACCCGCCATCTGTGACGGCAGCGGGAACATCGCCTTTCCCTTAAACCAGTCATTGTTGATATCCATCGTAAATTCGCTGGTAATCCGCACATGTATGGTGCTGTCATCAAACTCATAATAACGCTCTTTGCGAGGCAGATTCGGGAAATCAAACCCTCTATAGTCAATAATCTCATAAAGTCCTGGATCCTTATTCTGATACAGCATACCTGGCACAATATGATAATTGCCACAGATTTTCAACTTGTTATCATTTCTGTCCAACTTTAAAAACGGATTCCCTTTAGGCGATACTGTTGCCGCTCCGTCCGCCAATGAGGTACTTCCCTGGTAAGCCATACTTCCCTCATCAAAATAATAAACTTTATCCCACTGGGTAGAATCGTTCCCCTCTCCCACGTAGAGGCTGTTTGTTATGGAACCCCATTTATCTCCCCAGACGCTCTCATAATCAGAAGGTCTTATCTCTCCGATGATACCGCTTCCCAATCCTACAGAGTAGATATTTACCGGATCATAAGTAATATTTACGCCTTTATAACTGATATCCTTGTAGTTATAAGTAACCTTCGGTTTGTTCAACGCACTATAGTATACTTTATTATGCGGGTATTTATCCCCTATATATCCGTAAGGCTTTTTGGTATCCAGATTCGCAAAATACTCCTTACTGATCGTTGCAGCGTCATCCTCTATCACGGAACCGATTTCATGCTTCTCATATTTCTCTCGATTTTCTTTCGATACCGGGTCCAGCGCCTGCATATAAAAAGTATAGCTCCCGTTCAGATCCAAATCAAATAAATCCGGTGTTATACGATAATTGGCACCGCCGCCAGTGGTAAAATACAGTAAAACCTTATCCGGTTCCCTTCCGGAATTATCTACCACCCGGACAGCTGTCACATACTTGGGATGATCTGTAGACAAACCTGCACGGATTTCATCCAACTTTGTGTTATCACCGTATTCCAGTTTGCCGCTGAAGGGTTCCGCATTCTCTCCCGCCTCAACAGTCAGTACCAGCTCGCCCTGTACTACCCCGTAAGCCTTTACCGTAGACAGATAAGATGTGGCACGAATTCTTATGGTCGCCCCCGCCTCAGCACCGGAAGCCACTTTAAAGTCCGCAGACTTGACATCCGTATTCTCAACCGTCACAAACTCTGCGCCATCAACCACTTCCCAGTTATAAACCGCTCCCTGATGCACCACATCATGATCTTTGACAGTCGGGTCTCCACAGCCGTCACAGGTAACTCCCAGGCTTGTGCCGCCCACTGCCGCCTGCACGGTAAACCCTGAGCCCGATTCCACAATATTGGTAGAATTACTCGGTATGCTCAATCCCACCGTAGACACACGCTTTACATGGACCGTAACCGCAGCCTGGGCATGATTGCCATCCTTGTCTGTGGCATTCGTGGTTATGACCACCGTAAAGGATCCTGCCGGTTCGTCTGCAGCCACCTGTAAAATACCGTTTGCAGCATCACTGAAAAAACTGCTTCCGGCATACCCCGGTCCCATAGACCAGGTCACACTCTTATCCGTCACATTCTGCCCGCTTACTTTAGGGGTAGAGAAATGAAAGGACTCTCCCGGTTCCAATATCACAGAAAGTTCCTTGGGAATCACCGAAATTGTCTTAGAACGGTCTAACGGCCCAATCTCCGCGTCGTTGACACCCACCTTATTGCGGATTGTCACATTATTGGAAGTATTATACTCTCTCTGCCCATTGACAAAGGTCAGTTCCAGCTGAACCACACGCTTTTCTTCCACCTGGGTCAGATCCACCTCGAACTTAGTCACGTGCTCCGCAAGTACCACCCAGCCCGGATCCCCAAATGCCGGGAATCTGTCGTTAATATTACTTTCCGTATCCACATCCCCAGGCTCTACGTCCAGTTCTGTATAATAAAGTGTCTCCTCAACCTTATCCCAGTAGAATTGATAGTGCTTGTTCCCATTTCCAGGCTCTATCGCAGTAGTCGGGGTGCCGCCGGGCGTTGTCGGAGCTGTCACCACAGGCGCACCATTATACATAATCAGGCTCTTCGCCACCGGCTCAAACCCAAACTCGGAGTCTTTTAATACAAGTGTCGGAGAACCGGAAGCATCATACCCTGCATAATTAACACTTCTTGTAGTGTCAATCAGGACATCCGACATCTGATTTAAGGCAAGCTGCGCTTCCTGCTGCACACTGATATCACTGTTGGCAGAAGCATAACTTCTGGAACCCACCAGAATAAAGCCGCACACTGCCGCGACGACAATCGACAGAATCGCAATCGCAATCAAAAGTTCCACTATGGTGAAACCGCTATGATTCTTTTTCAATCTTTCACCTTTTCCCTGTGACATCTCTTACACTCCCTGTCTTCATTGCTGTGGCTGTCCCAATATACAATCAATTCCATCCCATGCTGCCGCTGCGCTTATATATTTACTCCACAATCACCTGAGACTTTCCGGTAAACGGAATCATCTCAATTCGATATTTCTTGCTGCCGCCTTCTACATAAATATTTTTGTAGATAACACCGCCCGCATCCGGCCTGAAGCCACCGCTGCTGCGGTCAAAACGTATCACTATCTTATCTCCTGCCTCAAGGGAAGTTTTGGTATCGCCATCCGCTTCATACCCCACATACACCTTATTGGTTCCCACTTTCTGCCGCTCCTCGTCGGTCACGGTCCCGTCACTCTCTGTGACATGCATCTGGGTATACACTGTACCGTCACTTTCCCGGAAAAGTTCCATATAAGCATCCGCTTTGCCCATGGTGGTCACCTTGCAGTCCCCAATAGAACGCTGGATGTTATTGGCACAGCTCTTGGCATTGGCGCTGAACACCAGAATGATGGAGTAGAACACGGTGCCCATAAGAACCGCTATGATGGCAAGCACAATGACCAGTTCTATCAGGGAATATCCCCTGTTGTCGATATGAAGTTTGTGTTTATGAAACGCTTTATAATCCAAACCTCTGTATCCTTTTTACCTTTCATTTTCCAACTATTTACAACTACTCTGCCGTTTGCTTCTTCTCAGCTTTTCATTCCCAAGATGTCTGCTACTTCTTAATCCAGTTCATATACCGGACTACCTCACCGTAATCAATCACCAGATTGCCTGCCTCATCCACTTCCGGCGCTTCTGCGCCATTGACCATACTGCCGTCACCGTTGACAAACATGTCTATGGGCGTGATTGTATCATCCGCGATTTCGCTCTCCGCTTCCAGCACTTTATAGAGATCCATCTTATTCTGTTTGACAGACACTGCCGCGGAAGGATTGATCGTGATTGTACCCTTGGCAATAATTAATCCGGTAAAATTCCTGTCCACTGTCACATTCCCGAAGGAAATGATCAGTCTGGTCTTATCATCAAACCTTGATACACTTACTTCGGACTCTCTGGTAAGAACAGCCTGTAAGTTGGAATCCGTCTTATAAGTCACCTCATTTGTATGGTTATCATCCAGATACTTCTCTACCTCTTTCTCTTTGATGACGCTGTTAAATACATAATAATCCTTTGCCAGCTCCGGATCCGTCGGCACCGAGGAGGCATCCTCTGTCAGATTAAAGGTAAGCGCCCTGTAGGTATTGGCAATCCCATTAGAAAAGGCAATCACAGACGCCTCATCCGCCGCATTATCCACTTTCTCCGCATTTTCTCCCATTTCCGTATAAGCGTCAGGATCTGCCGGCGGATCAACTGTACCCTCGCCTTCACCGGGTGTTCCCTCTCCATCTGGATTCAAAGTACCCTGATCGATGCCGGTAAGCAGCGTCACACCGCTGTCTGCAACAGCGCTGCTCACCAGACTGTTGCCCAGAATAGTATACTGCACATCCTGCGCCTCAAAATCCCCTAACAGGATGCCGCCTGAAGCATAGATATTAAAATACCTGTCAATAGATTCCCTGTTTGCGTTGAAATTATAATATTGTACAAAATACCGCTCCGCGCTTTCCTTATCCAGGACCAGATAATAATAAAGCAATGTACCCCCGCGATATTGTGCATAGACCTTACGGATATGCTGCATATCTGTCACACCGAACTCGCTTAAGGACTTATTGCCCAGGCGATATACCTTTTTATTAAAATCCACCTCATGGAAGGTTCCGTTACTTCCCGCATCGCCGGATACACCCTCATTGCCGGCATCATCCGGATTGTTACCCGTTCCGGAACCATCCGAGTTTCCGTTTAGCATATCCTTAATATCATTTTCTTTTTCGCCGTTAATGGGATTCTGGCCAATGACAGGCTCCCCGTCCAATGTTCCGATACACTCCGCTGGAACCAGATAAGCAATCTGGCCGCCTTTCACCGCAATGGATTCCCCCATCATGACAGGGGTGCCAGGCTGACGTGTCCCGGCTGCAATCTGCTCCCGGTAATCCTCCGCTTCCTGTCTGGTAGAAGCCTGCCCGATATAAGAACGGCCCGCCAGCAGAAGTCTGCTGATTCCCGCCATATCCACCGTAGAGTTTTTACCGTTAATGATGATGGCACTGCTGGATTCTGACTCAATCTTCGGTCTTCCGTCAACCACAGGCTCTCCCGGCAGTCCGTTATAGGCAGAATACCCGTACCCATAATATTCCTTGCCAAGGGTTGCCCTGCTGCCAGACCCATTCAGGGAAAGATCATTGGCCACATAAGTCTTGCTGTCCAGACTGACTGTACCGCTGTTAAGCGTGATATTCCTGGCATACACCTGATTATCCTCACCAGGCATATCCCTGACCACCAGCCCAGCCGCCGGTCCTTCCACCACAATATCCCCCTTGCAGATCACTCTTCTGGCATTGTCTAATGCCAAGGCGCTTGCCTGATTCACCAGAAGTCCGCCTTCACCGGTAACCGCGTCCGTCCCTGCAAAGATGCTTCCCTCCACTGTGGTCGTACCGCCGCCGCCAAGCACCTCAATACCCGAATTGCCAATCAAAGTATATTCATACAAGCCGTCAATGGTACCGCCATTTTCAAAAATAAGCTTCGGTACATCGATACAGATATCCGTCTGCACGATAGATACCCGGTTGTCGCTGTCTGTATAAGACACATAAATGTTATGGAGAATGATACTGTTGTTATTCACCATCTCCATCTCCGGACGATTGGGCGTCTCACCGGCCGCAGCACCGCCGCGCTCCCAGGCCGTCACATCTACCCCCTCATCAGGGGCAGACTCTAAGAAAATATCTGCATCCACATAGGCTTTCAATTTATCCCTGTCATAGTAACCACTGCCTAAAGAACTGTCCTTAAGATTCTCGATCAATGTATCCATATAAGTGGTCACAAAGGTGCTGTAACGGTCATCTTCTGAGCCAAGACTTTCCCAGTTCGCCATCACATCCCGGTACGCCACGCCCACCGCATCCGCGGAGGTATGCTGTAACCCCGCCATAATCTGCTCCACCACTTCCTCGGCAGAATAGAAGCTGTTCTTGTTGCGCACATCAGCTACCTTTATCATATAATTCATGTATGACATCCAGAGCAGGGTGGTAGCCAGAATCCCGATCATAGCCATGGCAATGATAACGATCACGATTGCAGATCCCCTGTCGTCCCGCTTTTGCCTGTATATCTTATGTAACTGTATGATTTTCCTGCGCATTCTGTTCATACCGTTTTCGCCCACCACGCTGTGCAATCCATTAGTTATTCTTACTGCCCTCGATCACGACCATCCGCTCTTCTTCCGGAAAGTCTCTTCCGGCAGCGCCTTCCTCATAAACACTTATCTCCACATCATAAATCAATTCTGTAATGTCACCGTCTGCCGGCGCCGCTCCCATAGGACTGCGGATGCCGTCCAAGGTATAGATATTCATCTGACTGGTACCGCTTAAATCCATAGACTGGTCATTGACGAAAAGCTGGCTCGGCGTATTCACATCCTTTTTGGCCGGATCCGTCTCCCCTGCCATATATTTCATACCCGCCAGATTCAATCCAAGATTTGTCTTTAAGGAGAAATCCTCCTTATTCATATCACCGCCGTGGCCGTTTTGCACCCTCACATCTGCCACATAACGCATCTCTTTCGACATCAGCTGGGCATCTGTCAGGATTTCCGGATTGTTGGGATCTTCTGCAGACGGTACCTGTTTGGCTATGAGAATATTGAGTTTAGCGCGGGTATCATTCTCAATTACTATCGCATCTTCTGTTACGTTACTGCCATAGAGCGGGTAGTAGAAAATATTGATATTGACTTTCTCACCGCTTACAACACCGCACCCCATATTTTCCACCCATACCATGGAATCCATGTCACCTTTGGTGTTAAATACTACGCCTTTATATCCAAAGTCATACTCATCCGTAACTGCCATATCTATCTTAGGATTACCGTCCTCATCCACCGTCCCGTTTTCCTTCAGGGAAACCGTTATGGTCCTGCTGATACCGGTAAAGATAGCGTCCTGATTCTTAAAACAGATTTCGTCTTCCGTAATACCATCCGCTTCCATTGCCGTCCTCATGGCTGAATCCTTCCAGACACTTGACAGCATCGCCTTCCTAATCTTATCCGTCTCCACAAAGGTGCCATTCTCTTTATCAATACTCCTGGCGTCGGCCATTAATGCATTATTAAAAGAATTATCATGATCCGCAGAGCCTTCCATATACCCTCTCGCATCCACTTTCACCAGCGCATCGAACTCGCTTCCCTGCATGGACACCTTGCGCAGGCTAAAATAGTAAATGCCTTCACTGGGATTGCCGGAACCGTCCACCTCCATGTCGGTCTCCTCCGCAACAGCTCCCTTGATCAGATTATCATCAATCACATAGAACCCCTCTGCCGGCGTTTTAAACTGCGCCTTTAACTCCTCGATATCGTAAGCCTTCAAACCTTCCATGATATCCTGTGCCAGCGTTGTAGCCCGCAGGGTCTGACGTGACCTGATGTTAAGTTTATTAGACGAAAGGAACAGATTTAACATGGGAATCACAATGATTGCCAGAATGACCACCGCAATCAGCAGTTCCAACAGGGAAAAACCCGCATCTTTATTCAGTTTGCGTCTCTCTGCTCCTGTCATTGCATGTTCACTCCTTACTGCTTTCCTATCACACGACGCCACTGTCTGTCCACACCAGACAGCATCACTGCTATCCTTCTATCCTTCTATCCTTCTATTCTTCTGCTTCTTCTGTATCTTCGCCGCCCTCACCTTCTGCGCCTTCCAGATCCCCAAGTCCGCTCTCACTGCGGATCACGATGGTGCCAAAGATATTGTCCGTGCCAAGCAGTACCGAACTGAAATTAGGCTGTACATATTCCTTGCCTTCCTGATTCGGCACACAATACATATTCACAGCAGTGGTTCCATGTAACAGTCCTGTAGACTCATCATAGACCACCGTCATATTGTCAATGACCATACGGTCTGTCTGTAAACAGATATTCTTTACACTCCGTTTCAACGCTTCATAAGAAATCTCATACGTCATGGTAACCTTGCGGCTCTTCAGGCCATACGGATTCAGGCCGCCTGAGCCATCCTCTCCGCCGACTGTGAGAGCCTCCTCCGACTGCTGTGTTCCCTCATAGTCCTCCAGTTCTTCCACCGCATCAATCTCATAACTGATCTGTGTCTCTTCCTCCGGCACTGAATCCAGGAAAGGAACATCTAACAGTGCATCTATCGTCACAGACTCCACCTTTAAAGGTGCGACAAGCTCCTGGTTAATGGCCAGAAGAATGGCATTCTCCTCACGCACATCCACAGGAAACAACTGATAAATCTCCTTCATCTCCTGCTCCATCTTTACCGTTTCACTCTCGTAAGTCTCTTTGTTCGCTTGTTTACTCTTTAAATCTGATATTCTGCTCTGCAGCTGCATATTTTCCTGTTCCAGAGCATCCGCTTTCTCCATGGTCGGCTGAAAAACAAACAGGTATGAGCACACGCCCACAAGAATCCCCAGGAAACCAATCAAAAGTAATATGTCTCTCTTCGATACTTTCATTGCGCTCTCCCCCTTATTGTGCCGTTCCACTATCCGCTGACTCTGCAGCACCATCCGCCGCCTCTGCGCCTGTCTCGTCTGTCACCTCTTCCGGTTCATACCCCACAGGCCGATAGGTGGCTACCACTGTAAAGTTAATCGTAGTCACTCCAGTCTCCTGATCTTCCTCTTCCCGCAGGGAAGACACCGTCACCATCTGCGGAACCAGAGAATGGAAAGAGCGCATCTGCTGCACTGCAGCTGCCGCGTCTTCCTTACTATCCACGAGCATATTGATACTCACCTCGAAGGCGTCGCTGGTCAGGGAAACCACATTCACACTGCTGGGAAGCTTCTCTTCCAGTTCCTCCAGGAACTCATACATACCCTCGTTCCGGTTCTCTGTGGCCTCATACATGGCATTCACCTTGGTATATTCCGCTTTGGTGGCCACATATTCATTATAAATGGGGATAATGTCTTCCAGACTCCCGGCCTCCGCTTTCAGTGACATATTGGTTTTCTGCACCCCTGCATAGCGGACCAGAGAAAAGGCTGCCATTGCGATTCCAGCCACCAGGCCTATCGCTAACAAAGAATATGCCAGAAAAGCCCCATTCACATTATTGCTTTCTCCCTTGGCCTTACTTTTACCCTTCTTATCTGTTTCCTTCTTAAATCCAAGCGGCGCCACTGCCGCACCCACACAGGCTATGTACTGCCCGAAGCACTCATTCTTGAAACTGCGCGTCAGGTTCCAGCCGGCCGCTTCTGTAAGCACCGTAACCGGCATATTAATCTCACTGGAAATCAATTCGTCAAGTCCCCTGAAGTTCGCACCAAGACCCGTAATCATAATTCTGTCAATGGGATTGTTGGTATTGCGGGACATATAATAATCAATAACCCTGCCGATTCCGCCAACCAAAGGCATAAAGGCCGCCCTCACCTCATCCATGGCCTTTTCTCTGGCTGATTTCACCACAGGCGCTTCGTCGCTGTCAGAGACTTCCGTCTCCTCGTAATCCCTCGTCGGCCCTTGCTCTGCAATACACTCATTCTTCTGCAAAATCCGAATGGCCTGTTCCACAGAAGAAACGTCTCCCCAGGTAAGAGTATCCATCACTGCATCGATGGCCTCATCCACACCATAAGAAACATTTCTGGTAAACGTAAGCACGGAATCCTGCACCGCCATCACCAGAGAAGCCCTCTCATCAATCTTGATGATCAGATTCGTCCCCTGTGCACACTCTTCTTTTACCACCTGGAAAATGGAATTGCCGGCATAGTCAACGGCCACCACCTCAAGTTTCAGCGCCTGCGCCAGATCATAATAACCTGACAAAAGCGCTGACGGCACCGCCATCACAAGTAATTTATACTGCTGAGAACTCTTATTCTCCCCAATGGTTC
Source organism: uncultured Lachnospiraceae bacterium (assembly GCA_910577735.1). Classification (GTDB taxonomy): domain Bacteria; phylum Bacillota; class Clostridia; order Lachnospirales; family Lachnospiraceae; genus UBA3282. The sequence goes on along the minus strand of CAJTOO010000006.1, from coordinate 32,150 downwards.
CTAAAATACTATAGGCCAACTGATACTGACTTAAATCCACCGGGAAATAATCCGTAGCGTTGGCATTGACCACATCCGCAATCCTGTTCTCTTTTACAAAGGGGATCACCACCTCACGGCTGGCGATCCTGGAGGAGGTGATCGTAAACACCACCTGCTTCGCCTTGACCCTGTTCGCCGAGAGCGCGCTTTTTAAGTTCTCCACATACTCCGGGGAAATGGTCAGTACACCGTCATTGATCATTCCCTCATTGGTTGGAATTGTAAAACTCTTATAGATTTTATGAGACTTGGTCTTATAATCTACCTCACAAACCCTGGTCAGCGAATAGCCGATCTCAATACTGATCGCTCTAGCAGCCATGTTTTGTTTCCTCCTTTTACACCTTTCCTTATCTATACAGTCGTAAACCTGCCGGTGATGCCGTGCAGGTATTGTTCGAAGTCATATTAGGTCATACAAATTGAGCCAAATACCATGTAAGCATCTTCTCTCCCCACAGGGCAGCCACAAGGACACCCATAGAAAGATACGGGCCCATCGCCAGTACGTGACTCTCACCGCTTATTCTCATACGGATTACATGGATGACCGCACCGAAGATACACCCTGACAAAAAGGCCAGAATAATCAGCTTCCAGCCAAGTAACAGCCCGCAGGCTGCCATCAGTTTCACATCACCGCCGCCGATGGCCCGGCCGCCCGTGGCATAATATAAAACTGCCAGAAAGGCACTGACAGATAAGAGGCCGATCAGATAGGTCAGAAAATTCTGGTAGTCCGTACCTACCCGAATCAGCCCCAGTGCCAGTATAAACAAATTGATTCCAAAAGGAATCTCATAAGTCCTAAAATCAATCACGCTCAGGACAAGGAGCGCAGAAGCCAGCAGACAATAGAGTAGGGATTCTATGCCCAGGCCGCCTGTCCATACGATCAAAACGTACAAGATTCCGTTCGCCGCCTCAATCAGAGGATACTGGACAGAAAGTTTAGCGCCGCATTTGCGGCATTTGCCCCGCAGTATAAGAAAACTTATCACCGGTACCATATCGTACCATTTGAGACGGTATCCGCAGCTCATGCAGTGGGAACCCGTCTTAACAATATCCTCTTTGTTCGGAATCCGGAAAATGCAGACATTTAAAAAGCTGCCGATCACGATGCCGAAGAGGAATATGATAATATAGAGTATAATATCTGGTAGCATGTAATGTCCTTACTGTAGGGTATTGGGTTAACGTATTACCCCCCCCCCTATGCAAAATGGCGTTTTTATGTAGATGCTGTTTTGCATAGGAGGCGAGGGGTTATGTTGTTTAAGATTTTACTCAAATTATATTACAATTTATTTAGCACCAATGCATATTTATGTGCTAGAAAAGATTACGAATTGCCTTTCATAGCTGCGTCAAATGCATCTGCAGGAGTACTTGTATAAGTCCATGAAATGGCACCGTTTGGCAGTACTTCTCCCGTAATAGTGTAGTCAGACCATCTGGTTCTACTGCTACATTTTATATCAGCCGGAACTAAAGCTGCATCTGTCAAAGCAGCTTCCGCTTTTGCAGAAGCAGCGCCAGTAACTGATGTACCAGTGTTTTTTACTTCAAGAGAAAATTCATCTCCATTTGTAAACGGTGTTGCTGCCTGAGGATCAGCTGCATAGGTCTCGATTGCCGTCTTCATGGTTGTAGCATTCTGCAAATCAGTTGAGTTTCTTGATCTCTCCACGTATTTCAGGTACTGAGGTGCCAGCACTACGATGAGGATTGCCATAATAGCAATAACGATAATCAACTCGACAAGGGAGAAACCTCTGTCATTCATTCTTTCTTTTCTCATTGCTTCTTTCTCCTTTTCCATCATAAAAATTGGTTTGTGTTACCTATATCTCTTAAACATAACAGTTCCCTACCGCTCTGCCATGCTTAATTCGGTTTGTTAAGGCTATATCTGCAAATGGAATTGCATAAAATTTATTTATATCATAAAACTTATACAAGAAACGCATCATAATATTTCATTAGCATTTCATCTGTTGTATTATACTGATTTGTTCCGACAAAAAAATCTGTCAACTCTTCAATACAAAACTGTAATTCTCCCAACCGAAATTTATTTTTAGGATCAGCGCATGTCAAATTTAGCAACTCCACTGCTTTTTCATAAAAACGCCTCTTTTTATCTTCCTCATTTCTATTTTTATACTTTATCGCCCGATTGACCTCACTGCCAATATTAGAAATCTGTTCTCCAATACCCATTTCAAACCACCTTAAAGTTCTATCCACTTATTCACAACCTCCACAATTTTCTCCCGTGCTACCGGATCTGCTACATCTCTTCCCACTCTTGGAAACCCTGCTTCCCGATTTCTTGGTGGATTAATCAAGGAATCAAATTCTATCTCAAAATCATCCAGTAAAATATTGATGCCATATAAATCCCTATTATTAGAACCATTGTCCAATAAGTATTTTTCTAAATCAGAATGTAGTTCCGCATTAATCGCCAATAAATCTTTTTCAATGTCCACAACACATTTAATCTTTAATCATATTCTCAAAAAAAGATTCTTTTTCTCCAAGTGTCTCAAGTTCATTTAATTTCTCTTTCGGAATTCTATTCTTTAAAATCAGCACCGCTACACTCCTTCGTATGAAACAACCACAATCACAAATTATCCAACGCAGCATACATATTCACCATAGGTGCCATAACTGCCGCAATCAGGAAACCTACTATGCCAGCCAGCACAATGATAATCATAGGTTCCATAGCCGCCATCAACGACTGCACTGCCATTTCAACTTCTTCCTCATAATAGTCAGCCAGTTTGTTGAGCATCTCCTCAGTAGAACCCGCTTCCTCGCCTATCCTTATCATATGATAAACCATGGGCGGGAATAAGCCGCTGGTCTGCAAAGGCTGTGACAGGGGCACACCAATCATAATCTGTTCAAGTGCCCCTTTAAGAGCTTCCTTAAACCAGATATTTGTCATAGTATTTGACACAATATCCACCGCCTCGATCAGCGGCACACCTGCCGTCAGCAATGTGCTCAGCGTTCTGGCCATCTGCGCACAGGCAGACTTCACCACCAGATTCTTAATCGCCGGAATCTTTAACTGTACTTTACCAAAGACATGTTTCCCTGAATTGGTCTTTGCATAGGCCTTGAGTGCAAAGACAACAGCAATCACAACGGGAATAATAATATACCAGTAATCCTGGATAAAATTACTAACGCCAACCACTGCAAGTGTTATCGCCGGAAGTTCCGTGTCCAACTGCTCGAACATATCCATGTAGCGAGGGATGACGAACACCAGCATGATCACTACGACTGCCACAGCCACACAGGCCACCACAATGGGATAAATCATCGCCTTCTTGACCATCGCCTGAGTCTTGGCTGATTTTTCAAACTGTATCGCCATACGCTCCATGGCTGTATCCAGACTACCGGATGCCTCACCTGCCCTGGCCATCTGCACCAGAAGTTCCGGGAACACATTCGGATGCTGCGCCATAGAATCCGCGAAGCTTTCACCCTTCTCCACATCCGCGCGTACTGCATAGATGGCTTTCTGCATCTTTTTATTCTCTGTGGAATCAGCCAGCATGTTGAGCGTATCTATAATGGTAACGCCTGCTCTGGTAATACTGGAAAACTGCCGGCAGAATACCGCCATTTCACGTGGGGTCGGCTTACCGCCAAAATCAATGTTGATATCCCTGGTCAGCATATTCTGCTCGGTTATTTCAAGCACAATAAGACCCTGATTCTTCAGATCCCGAAGTACGAGTTCCTTATTATCAGCGTCTCTACTGCCTTTGATTTCTTTTCCGCCTTTATCAATTGCAACATATCCCCAAGCCGCCATAGCAATTCCCCCAGTTTATTCTATCTCGGCATAAAGTACGGATTCCATATCTGAAAGCCATTCAATATATTGTCTGTACCCAATAATATGCAGTTGTTAATACACATACTATTATTTGGTAAGATTATCCGGTACTAATTTACTACATAGTTTAACATAATTCTGTAGTTTTTTCAATAGTTATGAATTTTTTCCCGTATAGAAACATAACAAATGCAATACAAATAGGATACTCACAATACCTTCCCATATAAATCCGGCAATGCAGACAGGATTACGGTAAGTCAATATTACCTCACCACATGCATCTTTCGTTGAAATCAAAATATTATCATTCTCCATCCGTTCTATAGATAACAGCTGCTTCTTTCCGTCTTCCTCTTTAAGAAAAGCCGTCAGATATTTGTCATAAGCCAGAGACAGGGTATATTTTTCCTCCTGCTGCGCCTGAAAAGAAACGGTCTGCATATTTAAATCCCTCAAGGGAACCATATTACCGGCACTGTCCATACACAAACTGTTCACACCGTCTATCTCCACCAGGTCATAATGCTCATTAAATTCCCTTACGTCAATCACCTGGACTTCTGGCAGACTCCTCAGGGTTGTAATGACCTTTTCCCTGTAATCCTTTTCTAATTGTGCATTCTTACGTGTCAGCACCATTGAATTGTCCTTAAGTGCCGTCTTATCCAGAAGCAAGTACCTGACGCTGTTATCTATCAGCTGTCTTTGTACCTTATCTGGCTCTGTCTCTAAATTCATATACAGGTTCTTCAGGCTGTCCGCATTTGCATATTTAGCGAAGAAATCTTTTTCGGAATAAATCTTGTCAAATTCCTCTAACCTCTCATCTTCTGTTGCAATCTCATATCCAGATAAAGAAAATACACCAAGCGCCGTAGGATAATTTCTTGATAAATTTCTGGTCTGATCAAAACATTCGTCCTGAATTCCCGAAAACCTATAAAAGGTTGTCGTTCGATAATTCTTACAATCCATATGGGCTGCCTCTATCATTTCAACTGACTTTTCTTTCTCCTTGGTATAAGAATCTTCTATTCTCATATCAAACAAATGTTCTGTAATCTGTACTGTATCATAAGCATTTATTCCCCCAATACAGGCAAACAGTATTATAAGACACACTAACATCTTTCTGCATTTTCCAACACTTCCCCTCACGATCCAGGCAAACAAAACTATCGCCAGTGGAACTGCCACAAAGATTGCTTTAAACAAATACCTGAAATTTCGTATAACCGGCATAGCATGCAACACATAGGCAACAAGACCACCACTCATGAAATCCAAAAAGAAAAAGAAGGTCACTACACATCCCATCATTGTCTTCTGCTCATGCGGCCATTCAAGCGCATTCTTATATGAACCCCTGACTTTTTCACAAATACTACTTATATTATTACACTTACCAATAATCTTCACCCATCTGCTGCTTTTTCCGATAAAAAGGACACACAATGAAATGGTAACCATACCCGTATATAGTACAAGATTATCGTTTCTATTCATAATAATAGCATCCAGAAACGAAACCTTTTTTCCAACGCTCTGTAAAATCCCTTGCGGAATCATGGAATGTACCATCAAACTAAAATAAAAAACAGGGTTCAGAAAAAAGGATTCCTGTTTCTGAAAAGCACCGGAAGCCTGCAGTAACAAACACAGCATAGGTATTGACAGCCCAATCCCAACCAAAATGTTTGTCAACAAAATCTTCAGATAACAGAACCTTTTCAATATCATCATAAACGCACACAATATACCAAACATTATATAATGATAACATGTATACTGCACATTCCCCATACACAAATCCATGGCCAGTATGATACCAAAAATGTAATGAGACACACGCCCTTCCACACAGCGCAGAAAAACATATATGATCAATGGAATCAGAAAATAATTATTAAATATATAATACCAATAAAAAAATGCCCAGAAACATCCCATGGTACTATATGTCATCGACAAAAGAAACGCCAGTTTTTCTCCACAGCCAAGTCTTCTTGACAGCAAATATAAAAACAGATTTCCCAGAACCACCATCAGACCAATATAAAAGGTAAGGGCTGAAATACCGCCGGGCAGTAATTTCGCAGCACCAAAGGATAAAAGCATAAAGGGGTTCATAATTCCATAATATCCCTGCTGTGCGATGGACATACCCTTCATCTGATAAAAATCATAACAATAAATTCTGCCTGTTTTCCAGAAATCCTCATAAGCCCGCTCCATAACGGGATACCACTGTGTCCTGTTATCATCGATGAGGAATGCGTCCGGATTCCCCCCTGTTAAAAAGCACACAAACAGAACCGTTGCCACCAGAGTCACAAGCAGCCCTGCCTCTAATCTGTTCTTGGATTGTAATTCTGTTTTCATTCTCCCACCCGAATCATGCTTAATCCTGTCTCTTCCAATAGTTCCCTGCTCACATAGATGTCACATGTACTATAGTCAGTTCCGGCTTTCCATATCCTTTCTATCTGCTCCCGGTACACTGGCACATAATTCTGTCCTGCCAGAATATCTCCATAAACCATCTCTAGATTTGGATGCATCCAAAGTACCTGCGGCAGTTCCTCTTTTCTCCATACATCATATAAGGTCTGTGTCTGCTCCTGTGTAAGCCGCATATGCGTAACATAATTACGCTCATCTTTTCCCTCATTGAAATTAAAGAAGAGATTATGTTCAAAATAAGGCGCCGCATTTACTGCCTGGTCGCATGAATTAATATCCACATCTACTATATTTCCCGCCTCATCCCGTATCACCATCCAACCTGCCATAATCCGATATCGTTCCAGATGATGTTCCTTGATGAACCTGGCCTCATTCCTGCCTGCTGCATATGTCTTGCCAATATCCAACGTACAGGATGCCACAGACCAGAAGAGGGAAATGCCCATCGCCAGTGTCCCCAGCAAGATTGATACGCATCTGATTGGTAGAGCCACGCCCCTTTCTCTGCATACGGCATCTTCTTCCTTCTCCATCGATGCCCAGGCCCAGAAACATAGATAAATAAGCCCGATTCCTATATGATGAATATAAACATACACAGCTGCTCCAAAGACTGCAAAAAGCGTATACGGTAGAATACACAAAAGTATGGTACCCTTTTTCCTGCCATAATACAAAAGCAGGAACCATATCAGTATTCCTATCATCCCTCCGCTTACTAACGTCGATACCGGCAATAATGCCTTATACAGATATGTATAATCACAGTATAAGTCTGTTATCGTCACATCTGCCGGAAGAACCAGCAACATATAATAAAGCCTTACTAAAAAGGGATTTTTGATCTCCTCAAATTCCGTCAGCGCCGTTGCATAAGTTTCCTTTCTCGGCATAATCTGCAATATCACGCACACTGCCACAATAAAAAGCGCTCCAAGCCACCAAAGCCTTCTCTCTCTTATATATCTGCTAATCAGACCTCGAACCCCTTTCCTGTCCCACATCTCCCACAACCATACCAAGGCCAGTCCGCCTGCTATCACAATACCGTAAGCAGAAGTTATACACAACAGCATTAATACCGACACATATCTGCCCGGCTTTTCATTCCTGTCTTTATAAAATATGGACAACAGTACAAACTCCAGTACCATGACACAGTATACTCTTGATATCACACCATACTGATAGAAATAGAAATAGGTAAACGGTAAAAGCAGACGTACTATCCGCGGAAAGGGCGCATAACGCAAGATAAGAAATACGGCCCCGCCCGCAAACACAAGACTTACCAGCGTCAACGACAACTCATATGGCGCCCCTGCTTTGGCAAGCGGCATCAATATCAGATGCCACAGCGGCGGGTGCCCCTCATAGTGAGTGGTCTCCAACAGCAATGTTTTGAGTGATACACATTTCGCAATCTGCCAGGCCTCCGCCTCATCGAAAAAGGGTTCATGCACGATCGCCATCCCAAAATGTGCCGCTATATAAACAAGCATTACGGCTATTTCTGGCTTTTTGCCTTGTATCTCCTCTGTTTTCCTCCCCAGAACAGATATCCGGTCTGTCAATACCAGCAGTATTTTATATATTCTATTCAAAAATGGATACTGTTGCCTTGTGTCGTCATACATAATCTTCTCCCAGCACTTTACTACTTATTATCATCTGCTGTATATTATAATTCATTTTCGTTATTGCATCAATATTTTTCCTTTTTGTCCCCAAATATAGCATATATCGTCCACAATCGAGTAGGGGAGATTTTCTCTCCCCTCTCACACCACCAGTACGTGCCGTTCGGCATACGGCGGTTCAACATAACTTCAAAGCACGACGTTCATTGTAGTAGTCGAAACAACTTACCAATCCTGCTTTGGTGAGTACGTCTTTAGAAACCGCCCGGCTTAAACATGATTTCGTGGCAACCAGCTGATATCGGTCTCCCCAGTAAGCAGTTCGTCTTGCCTCGTTTTTACCTATCCCAAGCTTCTGCAATCCCCATTGGCGCTTCTTCAGAACTTTCCATTGCTTCCAAATGATGATTCTGACTCTTGTCACCTGACTGATTCTCTCAACCTTACCTGTGACTGTCCCGGAAATTTTCCTGCTAGTCAACTCTTTCAGCCTGCTCTTGAATTTCTTCACAGAGTCCTGATGGAGTCTGCATCTCCATTCTTTTGCCTTGCTGTCCTTGTAGAATCCAGATTCAAGGTATTTCAGCTTCTGCGTCCTTGCGATATGAGTCTTCGTCATGTTGACCTTCAGCCCCAGTTTCCTCTTCATCCAGTCCGCCACTGAATGCATGACCCTCTTTGCTCTTGATTCACTTAATGTTACGGACTGCCAACTTGCACCTATTTCACATAGGCATACACCGCTTCAGCACAATCGGTCCCCCAAAAGCACTGGCTGCTTGCTACGGAGCTCACTGCGATTACTCCGACCAGACTTTCACTGGCAAGCTGTTGACAGCTTGCAGAACACACGACTTTCACCACAGAACACGGGCATGCCCGTCATACTAAAAAGGAGCTGCGCACTAATTACTTAGTGCGACAGCCCCATCTCCTTGCACTACTCAGTGCATATCCTGTCCCATGATAACTGCCTCTCCTGTTGTTCCTACTAATGTAACTTATCTTGTTTTATCTAATAGGTAACATTTATATGTAAAATTCAAGTCACATAATTTATGCTGTACCAGCATTGTCGAATCCATACCATTTTAGCTTACACTTAAAGAAATATGGACTTGTATATTCTATAATATCCTGATATTCCAGCCCATATTTCCATCCACCGCTGTTTGCCGGATTCCCATCTTCATTAAATTCACCTTTATAATACGCATATTTCGAGTCTATCTTCTCTTCTTTTCTTCCAATCATCCAAGCTGGCTGATCCAAAGTACCTGAAAATTCTCCATCAGAGAAATTACCCTTATAAAGAGTTCTCACCGTCCCGTCAAAAGAAAACTTCACCAGATAAGCCTCACCCGTATCATCATTATATGCCCCCTCAGATGTAAGACCATGATAAAATCCCTCTACGTTATTTCTTACACGGTCTTGCACCTGCCACACAGTAACTATGTTAAGCTTCTGATCCTCCTTTTCCGAATCATATTCCTTTTCTATATCTTCCTTTTTATAATAATTCCAGCTGTCACCTAGATTTCCGTTTTCTGTACATTCACGTTTTGAGATACACCATACTTCTTTTTCAAGTTTCGTAGTAAACGTATACGCTTGCCGATATCCTATAAGTTTACCATCATCATATTCTGCTTCTGTAACCATCTGCAGCTCATTTCCCAAATATACGTTTAAAATACAATTACCATCCCATCTATTGTTTTTGGAAAATTTTCCATAAAACAATATTTCTTGTTCACCTTCTACATATGATAATATCATTTTTTGATTTTCTAATTCTTTTGCGGTAATATTTTCAATATCATCTTCATCTGACGCGACTATATCCCCTTCATCCCACATTGCTTGATTGCTTGAACTAATATCATCTTTTTGAGATAGCTTCAAGATTTCTACTGCAACATTAGGTTCCGCTTTCAATCTCTTCAAACCATACATTTCGTTTTTTGTAATTTCAACTGTCGTTTTTAAATCACCAACTGTATCATCTAATTTTTCATAATCCTCTATGACATCCTTTATGACTCCGGTCATATCTTCAATTTGTGAGTTAATTCCCTCTGTATCACTTTTAGTCGCCATTTGATCAATAGCTCTCTCAGTATCCCTTATAAAATCATGTACTTTAAACGCCACCGGCATCACCGCACATAAAAGCGCTACTCCAATACCAGTATTTATGAATTTCCACACTTTCCGTCCTATAATACGCAATGACCATTTATCATCTGCTTCATTTGATTTTTCTTCATCTTCCGACACGCTTTCCCCAACTCCACTGCCGCTTCTAAAATCAACAAGTATTCCTCTTGAATTCTTATCTTTCGTATCACTCATACTGGTTTCCTTATGCCTTTCAGCAAACATGAATTTCGCTCAACCTTTCTAAACCTAAAACACCCTTTGTCAATCATCAATATCTTAACACAGCTTTCCGATCAAAAGCGAAATATTGCTAGCGCATATCACATTTGCTTTTACATATTATAACAAACTTCTTATATTTTAATTTATCACATTTATACTTCTAGTTCAATCAACCATTCTAAATTTCATCAATTATAAAATTTTGTATACCAGTTCCAGAATTTTCTCGTCAAGCTGTTAAAAAGCACGTCTCTTTACAGCATTCCCTCCTGGTACAAACTTAAAGCCTCTTCCTCTTTCAATTGGAAACAGGTCTGCAGAATGCCCAGAACATACTCTCTGGGCTGTTTCTGCATTGCAGTCTCCTCCACAAAAGCCTTCGCGCAGCGTATTTTTTCTTCTTTTATTCCTTCTCTTATTCCTTCTTTTATTCCCTGCTCCCGCCCCATTTCTTTGTATTTACTCAGTGCATATCCCATGGTAACCTCCTCACCTTTCTCCTGTTGTTCCTGCAATGCCCCAATGCTTTCAATAAAATCCGTCTCTCCTGTCAGGGCATACAGCATATGCATTGTTCCATCTACATCCGTTATCTTCTGTTTTCCAGGTATATATTTTTCACCTTCAGCCAGATAATCAACTATCACTCGCATATCACTCTTAAATCTCTTTCTTATTTCTTCCGGCAGAGATTTCATGGAATACATATGCAGGCTAATATTATCAATATATTTTCTAGCCATGCGATGAATCCTTCTCCTGCGGAAAAATCCAAACAAATCAGAGCTGCCATTCCACTCTGCATCCCCCCAATATAATACCAACATAATCGCCGGGTAGGTATCTTTGCTGTCATACTGCTGTCTGTAAATGGCCCCTTCGTAACTGGCTTTGCGAAACAATATCTTATAATCAGGGCTGGATTGGTTCTCCAAAGTATATTGCATCTTAATCCTGCCATACCGTATTTCATATTTGCTCACATCATTATACTGGTTACGTAGTACCCCATTCTGTGCAGAATATAATGTTTCCGTTGGTGCCGGTCTTAAATCTGCTGGCAATATCACCTGCTCTCCTTCATAGACAAGTGCATTAATAAGGTCTGCAAATACTGCCGGACTGCTCTCAAATTGCTTGGCCGCCAAATCTTTTTGTCCCATATAGCTCCTCCTTGCAGAGTTATATGAGCATTTTTCATAAACTGCTTTCTGCAAACTCTGCCGTATCTGTGAAATCTTGGCAGAATCTGCCAGAATGTCAGATGTGGGACGAATCCCACTGCTAGATACAGCCGGCCCCATATGCCATGATGACCGGCTGCCATATTATTAGAATACTGCAATCTCCGATGTCTGTCAACCTTATTTCAATATGAATATATATGAATTTTCGTTAATTCTTACTTCTTGTCATTCCAGAAACTATTCATGACAATATTTTCAGGATATATTTTTACACATCTAAATATCAAACGATACTCTCATCATTTCCTGAACGGAAGTAATACCTTCCATGACATACCTTGTAGCACACATGCGCAGGGTATTCATGCCCTCTTCAAGTGCCTTGTTCTTAATATCCTCCGCAGAACCGTTCTTGCTGATAATGGTCTTTAAGGACTGGGTCACTTCCATAATCTCATAGACACCGATACGCCCCTTAAATCCGGTACCGTCACATTTAGGACAGCCGCAGGGCTCATAGATTGTCACATCTTCCTCCGGCGCAAGCATCAAAAGTTCCAGTTCCTCCGCATCTGCTTTCTTTTTCCGTTTACACTCCGGGCAAAGGCGGCGCACCAGTCTCTGCGCGATAACGCCTATGGTGGAATCTGCAATCAAATAGGGCTCTATACCCATATCTGCCAATCTGGTAATGGTACTGGCCGCAGAGTTGGTGTGCAGGGTGGATACCACCAGATGCCCTGTGATAGACGCCTGTACAGCGATAGATGCTGTCTCCTGGTCACGAATCTCACCGATCATGATGATGTCCGGATCCTGTCTGAGAATGGATCTTAGCGCCGAAGCAAAGGTCAGATTCGCTTTATTATTCACCTGTACCTGATTGATACCATCAATATTTGCCTCCACAGGGTCTTCCACTGTAATAATGTTAACATCCTCTTTGTTAAGCTCACTGAGCGCCGTATACAATGTGGTGGATTTACCGCTTCCGGTAGGCCCTGTCACCAACAGGATTCCATGGGGATTCTTTAAAATATGGTCAAACTTCTTTAGTTCATCCGGCCTAAGTCCCAGTTGGCTCTTCTCCCTGGTCAGGGCATTCTTGGAAGTAAGACGCATAACGATCTTCTCTCCATAGACCGTAGGCAGAATTGATGCACGGATATCAAATTCTTTTCTGTCCACAATCTGTGTGATACGCCCATCCTGGGGTTTTCTTTTCTCTGAAATATCCATACCGCCGATGATCTTCACACGGGCTACAATAGCCGGAAGCAGTCTGATGCTGTAGGTTGCCTTTTCATACAGGGCGCCGTCAATACGATAGCGAATCCGCACCTGACGTTCCATGGGCTCAATATGGATATCAGAAGCACGCTGCCTGACCGCCTGGTCGATCATGCCCTTTACCAGCTGTACGATCGGAGAGTTGTTGACATCCTCACTGTACATGTCCTCCTGCTCCACCATCTGGCTTTCTTTTTCCCTGGTGTACTCTTCCAGCGCGGAATTCACTTCCGCCTGACCATAGTAACGATCCAGCGCCAGCATAACACTGCCAGTGGTTACTACCACCGGTTCCACCTGCAGGTTGGTGATGATATTGATATCGTCCATAGCCGCCATATCCATAGGATCCGACATGGCAACCCTGAGTACATTCATATTATCGGGAGAATATTCAAAGGGCAGCGCCTTATGCTTTTTCAGGACACTTGCCGGTACAAGAGACAGAATGTCCTGCTCAATCTCCACATTCTGCAAATCCACCATATCATAATGGAACTGCTTACTCAGCGCCTTCGCTATATTCTCTTCTGTGGCAAGTCCCTCATCCACCAGGGTTTCGCCCAATTTGCGTCCGCTGCCCTTTTGCAGCTCCAATCCTTTTTGTAAATCTTCTGCTGAGATAACGCCGTTATTTACCAGCACGTCTCCCAGACGCAGCTTTTTCCTGTTATAATCCATCTTAATCCCCCACTCCAGGGCTCATGTCACAAGGCCCTGACACCCTCTTTATGTACAGTTTACACCGTACTTTATTTGTATTTATTTTACTCTTTATCACTATAAGGTGCAAGATTTGATTTGTCTTTTACCTCATTCCATACATCTGGCAAAATAGCTTCCGCCCACCTGTTTTACATATCCGGCTGCACAAAGTTGTAACAGTTCATGCAGAAACGCTGGCAAAGTCATATATTTGCCACACTCCTCCACATATCTGCGCTGCAAAACTTCTGCCGACTGGGGATTGATGTCTGTCAGCCTCAGGATATCCTGCTTCTCCTTTTCCAAAAAGACCAGTTCATGCTGGAACGTCTCTTCTTCCTTCTGGTAATCTGCAAGCAGTTCCTGCAGCAATTCCCCGGGTGTTGACACCAGCCCTGCACCCTGTCTGATCAGGCGGTTACACCCGCGGCTCAAAGGATCTGTCCCACGGCCCGGAAGAGCATAGACTTCTTTGCCCTGTTCCAGCGCCATATCCACTGTGATCAGGGTGCCGCTCTTATCCTTGGCCTCGATCACCAGCACCGCGTCCGCCATGCCACTGATGATTCGGTTCCTGGGCGGAAAAAGGATAGCCCGAGGGCCGATGCCCGGCGGATACTCAGAGCAGATTCCTCCCTGCCTGATCAAAGCATCATACAATTCCTGGTTTTTCTTTGGATAACAGATATCCACACCGCATCCCAACACACCCAGAGAATACCCGCCTGCCTTAAGAGCCGCCTGCTGCCCGATACCGTCAATCCCCCTGGCCATGCCGCTGATCACCTGTACACCTGCCTGTGCCAGTCCGGCACCGAATTGCCCTGCCATATACCTGCCATATTCCGTACAGTCCCTGGCTCCTATCACCGCCACTGTTTTATGATCGACCAAAGGCAGCCTGCCCACATAATATAAAACATACGGCGAATCCGGAATGTCCTTTAATTTCCTGGGAAAATCCTCTTCCGCAAGCGTAACCATCCTAATCCCCCTGTCTATCATACGTTCATACTCTCCCTGCACATCATATCCTTCCGCAAATTCCATTACATATGATATTTTATGCTGATACCGTTTGGATACTTTCTCTTTCAGACTGTCAGAAACCGCCATCTGATAGATTTCCTGTGGTGTGCCAATCTCTTCCAGTCCTCTTAACAGTCCTCTGTTTCCCATACCTACAGCCTGATACAGCCAGTGTATGTACGCCTTATCCTGTTCTGTCATCTGCCTTCTCCTTTCATTTGCCTCCGTTTTCCGCCCTTCTTTTCCCTCTTTGTTTTCATATCAATTGTTATTTACCAATATTTATGGTCTATCCCTCTATAACAGACAGCCTCTGACAGATGTATCTCCCTGATTTCGCCGCTTCCTTCCAGGTCTGCAATGGTTCTGGCCACCTTCAGGATTCTGTGATAAGCCCTGGCAGATAACTGCATGCTGACAAACATTCTCTCCATATACTGCGCCTCACGGCTCCCCAATCTACAATATTTCTCCACCTCACCCGTACCCATGTCCGCATTAAACTGTATACCAGTGCCGGCAAACCGTTCCTTTTGCTTCTCTCTGGCCGCCATCACCCGTTTCCTGATATCACTGCTGCTCTCCCCCGCCGTATGACAAGTAATATCATGAAACTCCATGGGCACTGCCTCCACACAGATATCCATGCGGTCTAAAATGGGCCCGGAAATCCGCCCCAGATAGCGTCTGACCTCATAAGGCGTACAGCGGCAGCGTCCCATATCCGGATAGAAACCGCAGGGGCAGGGATTCATGGCCCCCACCAGCATGAAATCCGCCGGATAAATATAATTGCCACTGCTCCTGGCAATCTGTACCTTCTTATCTTCCAGCGGCTGCCTTAGAATATCCAGCGTCTCTCTCTTAAATTCCGGAAGCTCATCCAAAAAGAGAACGCCTCTGTGCGCCAGACTGATCAGTCCCGGTGCCGGAACACGGCCACCACCTGCCAATGCCCGGCCCGTAATCGTATGATGGGGATTTAAAAATGGTCTTGAAGTCTTGAGAGATGAGGCAGACTGCAATAGCCCCGATATGCTATAGATTGTAGATACTTCCAGACTTTCCTCCAGAGAAAGAGGCGGCAGAATTGTCGGAAGCCTCCTGGCCAACATGGTCTTGCCAGAGCCGGGCGGCCCGATGATCAGAAGATGATGGAAACCGGCTGCAGCTACTTCTGCCGCCCGCTTGAGTCCCTCCTGACCGCTTATATCAGCAAAATCAAGTGTCTTGTTCTCATCCTCCTGCCTCATAATCGTTTCCAGATTTACGGGATTACCATGGCATACTCCGGTATTTTCCGATTCCTCACCCATTAAAAAGGAAATGGTACTATGAATATCTTCCATACCGATACTTTCCACCTCCTGAATCAGTGCCCCTTCCCATGCGTTGCGTACAGGCAGGATACATCTCCTGACGCCCCGTCTGGCCGCCTCCCGTACAATAGGAAGCACTCCCTTGACCGGTTTCAGTTCTCCGGACAGCCCCAGTTCTCCAAGCAATAATGTACCCTCCACTGCCTCCTTAGGGATTTTTGCCAGTGCTGTCATAATACCAACGGCCACAGGCAGATCAAACATGGTGCCGCTCTTTGGCAAATCCGCCGGAGAAAGATTGACATTAATACACATGGGCGGCAGTTTGACACCCATATTTTTCAGTGCCACCTTCACACGTTCTCTGGCTTCCCGCACCTCAGAGCCTGGCAATCCCACAATTTGAAAGCATGGCAATCCCTGAGAGACATCCACCTCTACCTGAATCAGACAGCTGTGAATACCATAAACTGCCCCTGATGTAATTGTACTGAGCAAACTTTTTTCCTCCTTACTATCTTTCGATTTGTAATCTCTGAAATCTTACGGCGATATGCCGCGTGTAGAACTATAGAATTAAGCAGAATTCAGATGATATAATCATGCTACTTATAACTGCATTTGTCAAGTATAAGTGCATTATGAAACAAAGAATGAACAATTTATAATGAAACAGGGGTATTTATATTCCCAACACCTCCGCTCTATAATCAACCCTCTTTCTTCCTTCTGTACCCTGCATAAGCTGTCCTCCTTCATCCTGGCAGGACAGAACATGCGCCTGCTACGCTGTTTTCGTTCCTGCCATATTCACTTAATTTCCTAGAAAAATCTGACAGAAACTGTCTGAATGTACGAAACGTACACTGTTAGAATTTCTCTGATTTGCAGTACCATTTACTATAGGTATAGTTTATGAAAATTCCTTCCATTTGTCAATTTCTTTTTGACGAAATCACGCCAAATACCATCTGGCATTCTCTGGTAGTAAGAAGGCGTTGCTTCACAACGCCTTCTTACTACACCTACATTACCTTATTCTGCATCCCATCCGGATCCTGTGCGAACTGTATCGCCATCTCCCGGTCAATCTTTCCCTCATAGAAAAGCTGTGTAATGGCATCATCCATGGTGATCATTCCCAGCTTACGGTTGGTCTGCATAACGGTAGCAAGCTGATGCGACTTACCCTCACGAATCAGGTTCCTGACCGCATGATTGGCATGCATAACCTCAAAAGCTGCCACACGTCCTTCTCCATCTGCTGTGGGAATCAGCTGCTGCGATATAACAGCCTCCAACACATTGGCAAACTGCACACGGATCTGCTGCTGCTGGTGAGGCGGAAATACATCAATCACACGGTCTACCGTACTGGCCGCGCCGATGGTATGCAGGGTTGACAGCACCAGGTGGCCTGTCTCTGCCGCCGTGACCGCCACGCTGATGGTCTCAAAGTCACGCATCTCACCTACCAGGATCACATCAGGGTCCTCGCGAAGAGCCGCCCTTAAGGCATTGGCATAACTCTGGGAATCCAGGCCAATCTCCCTTTGGTTGACCATCGCCATCTTGTGCTGATGCAGATACTCTATGGGATCTTCCAGTGTGATAACATGGGCATCCCGCTTATTATTTATCTTATCAATGATAGCTGCAAGTGTCGTGGACTTTCCGCTTCCGGTAGGTCCTGTCACAAGAATCAGACCTCTCTTTCGTTCATACAGATTAATCACTGACTCCGGTACACCCAGTACTTCCGGAGACGGCACCTGTGTGCCCACCAGACGCAGCGCCAATGCAGCCGACCCTCTCTGCTTGTACACATTGACACGATATCTTCCCAGTTCCGGAATGGAAAAGGACATGTCATATTCGCCTTTGTCCTCAAACCGTTCTCTCTGTACATCAGTCATGATAGAATAAGCAATTGCCAGAGTATCCTGCGGTGACATTCTGGGATAATTCATGGTAATCAGGTTGCCGTTAACACGCATCTTGGGCGGTATTCCCACCGTAATATGTACGTCCGATGCGCCGGCGTCACATGCAGTATGCATGATTTCAATTATCGTTGGCATTTCCTCTACCCCTTTTATGTATATTTCCTATATGAAGAATCTTTCGATTCCTATATACCTCCCTGCGTTTATATAATCGGAATCTCCACGTATTCCGGTTCCTCCACTTTGATGCCGGATTGTTTCAGAAGATTGATATCCATCACATGACGGTTGTCCATCGTCTTCATGATATCCTTAATCTCCAGATCCTCATACATCTCCCTGTCAGCCAGATCTACAATACTGTTGTCACCAAACATCAGTATCGTGGGCTGCAGGACATTCTGCTCATTGGCAGACAGCACCAGAGCTTTCTCTCCGGTATTGAGTTCCACACTGACGCCCGGCACTAAAATATTAATGGATTTGATCAGTGCATTCACCACCCTGCTGTCAAAAACCCGAGGATTGTCCAGAAAATACTTTAAAACCGCCACTTCGGATGTGGGTTCCTTCTCAAACTGCACAGCCGTCATCCTATCATAGGTCTCGGCTACCGCTAATACCCTTGCACCATTTCCCATCCTCATGGCATTGATGTCTTCTCCTGTATTAAGGCTTGCAAGCGCTTTCCTGGCCTGTACACAGATACGTTTCACATTAGGCGCAGAAGAAAAGGCAATATCAATCATGTCAAAGCCGCCCACCTCTGCGATTTCAAGTCTCATCTTTTCATCCAGTGAGGGCTTCTCACTCTCTATGATATCCATCACTGTCAATTTGCCGATATCATGCACAAGAGCCGCTTGTACAGTCTCCATCTGCTCATCCACTTTTATATTCATAACATGTGTTATCATCGCGCACAGGATTGCCACATTCAAAGAATGTTTGTAGATATAGTCCTCCTTGCTGCGAAGATTCTGTATGAAACTGATTTTCTTATCCAGATGTCCATAATTCTTAATGATATTAGCCGTAATCATCTGAATCCTGGATACGCGCCTGGTCTGCAGAATCTTATCAAGTTCCTCTCTGATCGAGAACACACACATGGTCTGAAAACGCTCAAATTCAAGATCTGCCTGTGTCATGGGAGGAACGGGTTCTGCCGGCTCCAGTATAAAGATGCCGATCAACCCGAAATTGCGGATACTTTCGATACCCTGCCTTGTCAGCTTGGAATTTCTCTCATACAGCAGGACACCGTTTTTATTGTAAATGGGGCGTGCCAGTCTCATTCCCGTCTTCAGGTTCTCCCTCTTTACAAAACGCATATTCTTGCCTCCTCCCTGTCTGTCTTATGTAGTTCCCAGTGCTTCATACCCCTCTTTGAGCTTTTCCAGCGCTTTCTTCTCTATCCTGGACACATAGCTTCTGGATATCCCCAGTCTGCGGCCAATCTCCCGCTGTGTAATCTCTCTCTCACTGGACAGCCCGTAACGAAGCATGATGATTGCCTGCTCTCTCTCGGAAAGCCGTTGGTGAATCAAACCTGAGAGGCTTCGAAGTCTGTCTTCTACTTCCATTCTGTCAATCACATCCACCTGCTCCTGTTCTATGATATCGAGCAGATTGATTTCATTCCCCTCCCTGTCCGTACCAATCGGATCATAGAGAGACACTTCTCTGGATGTCTTCTTCTTGGCACGAAGCAGCATCAAAAGTTCATTATCAATACAGCGTGATGCGTAAGTGCTCAGCTTCCCTTTTCCTGCATCGAAAGAATCTATCGCCTTGATAAGACCTATGGTTCCAATGGAGATCAGATCTTCCATTTCCTCATCCACATTCTGGTATTTCTTGGCAATATGCGCCACCAGACGCAGGTTGTGTTCCACCAGGATCTCCTTGGCTTCCTTTCGCTCTTCTTCGCTGCCTGTTTCAAGCCGGTTTAAGTACACGGCCTCTTCCTTCGCAGTTAATGGCTGGCTAAATGTTTTCAAAAGAAGCCCCCAAAGTCCATTTACTCTATTCTATGACCTGGTGGCATCTTAAGTGCCTTTCCATCTTTGGAAAATGAATCCTGTACTTTATATTATACAAATATGTGGTATAAAATTCAATATGAGGCCGGCTATTTTATGGGAAAAAGTGACATCTGACGCGCCATGCGGCCGTTTTTCTAAAAATCTAGTCCAATAAGAACTCCGCCATTACATAATTGCTCACATCGATTCCTTTTTCTGTTAATTTCACATGCCCGTCCTCCTCCACGAGAAGTCCCCTGGCCGTAAACTCAGCAATCACTGTGCCATAAACTTCTTCTATCTGCTGTCCAAACTGGTCTGCAAACGCCCGGCAGTCCACCCCGCACATCATGCGAAGGCCCAAAAACATAAATTCTTCCATCTGCTCCCGTCCGGTCAGCTGCTGTGCTCCTGGAATATCCTTGCATGGCATGTTCTCCACATAATCTCTGTATCCTTTCAGCGTTGCAGGCATGCTCCATCTGACATTCTGCACCATGGAAGACGCCCCAAGGCCGAATCCCACATAGTCGGCCCTCTGCCAGTAGACCTGATTGTGGCGGCATGCATATCCTGGCTTCGCATAATTAGATATCTCATAACGCTGATATCCCTGCTTTCCCAGATACGTTTTCGTCAGCTGATACATCTGTCTGTCCTCGTCCTCCGTCGGGAACTGATACTGCTCTCTTCTGTCATATAAAGGAGTTCCCTCTTCCAGAATCAGACTGTAGGCAGAGATATGTTCCGGTAAAAGGGCTGTCACCAGTTCCAGGCTTCTCTGGTACGAATCTATACTCTGCCCCGGCAATGCCGCCATCAGATCGATATTGATGTTCTTGAAACCTGCCTCTCTGGCCGCCCGATAGGTCTCCAGAAAGGTTTCAAAATCATGAATCCTGCCGATACGCGCAAGTTCTTTATCCTGGGCGGACTGCAGCCCTATGCTCAGACGATTAATACCACTCGTTATATAATCTCTGAGTTTCCCTGCCGTCACCGTACCAGGATTACATTCCATGGTAATCTCCGCTTCTGCTGTCATCCGGTAATTTTCCCTGACTGTCTGCAAAATAAGTCCAGCCGCTTCACATGATAACAACGAAGGCGTGCCGCCGCCCAAAAAAACAGAGATCACCTGGTGATCCCTGTAAAAGATAGACTGCTCCTTAATTTCCCGCAGCAAGTAGTTAACATAACTTTCCATCTCTTCGAAAGACGCAGCAAAAGACAGGAAGTCACAGTAGAGACATTTCCTGACACAAAAAGGAATGTGGATATATATGCTCAAGTCCCTCATCCGCAACGCCTGCCTTACAGTCTATTCTCTATTTGTCATCCAGCTTGAGCACGCTCATAAAAGCACTCTGGGGAATTTCAACATTACCCACCTGGCGCATGCGCTTCTTACCTTCCTTCTGTTTCTCCAGAAGCTTCTTCTTTCGGGTAATATCACCACCATAACACTTGGCAAGGACATCCTTTCTCATGGCTTTGACGGTCTCTCTTGCAATAATCTTGCCCCCCACCGCTGCCTGAATCGGAATCTCAAAAAGGTGTCTCGGTATCTCCTCTTTTAACTTCTCACACATCTTCCGGCCTCTCTCGTAGGCACTGTCTGCATGCACAATAAAGGAAAGAGCGTCCACCTCATCGTGATTGATCAGAATATCCAGTTTCACCAGTTTCGACTGCTCATAGCCTTTCAACTCATAATCAAAAGACGCATATCCTCTGGAACGGGATTTCAAAGCGTCAAAAAAGTCATATATGATCTCGTTTAAGGGCAGATCGTACTTTAACAGGGCCCTGGTGGACTCGATATACTCTGTACTGATATAACGCCCCCTTCTCTCCTGACAAAGCTGCATAATGGGACCGATAAACTCTGTGGTCACCATGATCTCGGCATTTACCACCGGTTCCTCCATATAGTCAATCTCGGAAGGATCCGGCAGATTAGAGGGATTGGTCAGTTCAATCATCTCTCCATTGGTCTTGTACACTCTATAAATAACACCCGGCGCTGTGGTCACCAGATCCAGATTGTACTCTCTTTCCAGACGCTCCTGTATGATTTCCAGATGCAAAAGCCCCAGAAACCCGCATCGGAATCCAAAGCCAAGCGCAATAGATGTCTCCGGCTCGTAGTTCAGAGAAGCGTCATTTAATTTCAGCTTCTCCAATGCATCCCGCAAGTCCGGATACTTGGCTCCATCCGCCGGGTACATGCCACAGTAGACCATGGAATTCACTTTCTTATACCCTGGAAGGGGTTCTGCGCAAGGATTGTTCAAATCCGTCACCGTATCTCCCACAGCAGTGTCTTTCACGTTCTTGATGGAGGCCGTCAGATATCCCACCATACCGGCAGACAGTTCCTCACAGGGAATAAACTGTCCGGCGCCAAAATATCCTACCTCCACCACTTCTGCCGCAGCCCCGGTGGCCATCATCTTAATCGAAGTCCCTTTACGCACCCTGCCCTCCTTAATCCGGCAGAACACAATCACACCTTTATAGGAATCATACACCGAATCGAAAATCAAAGCCTGCAGAGGCTTATCCGGACTTCCCTGGGGAGCCGGCACCTTATGCACAATAGCCTCTAAGACTTCCTCGATACCGATACCGTTCTTGGCCGAAATCAGGGGTGCATCCTGGGCTTCGATGCCAATCACATCCTCAATCTCATTCTTCACCCGCTCCGGCTCGGCACTGGGCAAGTCTATCTTATTAATCACCGGGAACACATCCAGATCATGATCCAGGGCCAGATAAACATTGGCTAAGGTCTGTGCCTCTATGCCCTGCGCCGCATCCACCACCAAAATGGCACCGTCACAAGCCGCCAGACTGCGGCTCACCTCATAGTTAAAGTCTACATGCCCGGGCGTATCAATCAGATTAAAGATATACTCCTTCCCATCCTTTGCCTGATAGATAATCCGCACTGTCTGAGCCTTGATAGTGATCCCCCGCTCCCGTTCAAGTTCCATATTATCAAGAACCTGGGCCTGCATTTCCCGGCTGGTCAAAAGTCCTGTCTTCTCTATAATCCGGTCTGCCAAAGTAGACTTACCATGATCAATATGGGCAATGATACAAAAATTCCTGATTCTGCTCTGGTCTATGGCTTCCATATACTCCCTCCTGCAATTACTCTCATATGGAGAAAGTATATCAAATCCTATAAAAGATGTCCACTCTCATCTCTCCGGCTCCTGCCCGCTTAAAACAAGATGCAGCACATGGGCCAATGGCTCACAGGCGTTATGTATTTCTTCTTCCGTATTATTCTGGGCTCCCAGCTCAATCAACAAGGTTTTAGGACACAGATGCATGTTGTACCGATACGCCTTCAGATAAATCCTGCGCGCAATGCCGGGATAATACTCATTACAGGCTGCCTGCATCTGGAAGGAAAAGGCAAGATTATCTTTTAGGTATGGGTTCTCCAGATAAGAAATCTCCCCCTTGGTGGTGCGGCTCAATCCATTAAAAAACATAAACTGCGCCGTCGGTCTTCCCTGTAAATCCATGACAAGACGCCGGTTCTCCGGCATCGCATCTCTGTGCAGGTCAATCACGACCTCGATGGACGGATTCTCCTGCAGAAGTCTCTCAATCTCCGGCAGAGAATGACTGTAGGCATAATCCCTGTCAGCATCATAGCAGGCTGTGTGGTGTATCACATTGTATCCATATTGCTCTCTCAGGATTGAAGCCAGATACTCCCCCGCTCCCAGAATCCCATTGTTTGCATCTCCAGGCACTGAATCCACAAAGGCTTCCTGCGAATGCGTATGATAAATCAGAATCTGCGGCTCCTGTGCACTCCCCTGTATACGCATGTCCCTGGAGAGAAGTGCCTCTGCCTGCAAAAGCTCCTCTCCTGCTTTGGTGGTACTGTCCACCGCATAAAAGGCTTTGACAAGTTCTCCGTAATCGGCAAGTCCCTCCCATTGATAGCGGAAACTTTTCTCTTCCACCGGCTGAAAGAACATCGGCTCATCCTCTGTCTCTTCCGTTTCTATTTCCTGGGACTGATCCGCTAAATAGCGCTCGTTTTCTTTCAGCAGTTCCTTTTCCAGGCTCTGTTCCAGATGCATGGCATCCTCCCCGTACTCTAAGTCGCCCTCATTGATGGATTTATAATCCTCATCGCTCCCCTCCAGAACAAGCAGCCTGGCATAATCACTCTCCGTCACACTCTCCTGATCGTCTTCCGATTGTAAATAGAAGAGAAACACCGGATATTCCAATAGTACGCCCCTGGTAACTAAATCTCCCTGAAAGGTGCCGGCCTTATCCTCATTCATCCTGCAGATTGCAGGAAGATAAGGCTCCATCACCAGTTCCTTTACCAAATCCAGAAACGGTCCTTGTCCTGCCTCCTGCTTCTCTCCCTCCTGAACCCACTCTTTCGTCACGAAAAAAAGAGAGATTATAACAACCGTTATTAAAATAATCCTGGGAATATTCTTTTTGATGTCCATACTAAGATATATGCAGTATGAACATGACTTCATGCCACCCGCTAGAAGATCAGCGCCTTGTTGATCCCATCGCAGAGAATGTGGCTGATCTGCTGAATCTGCTGATCTACATCCTTGGTCGTCACATACATGTTATTCAGTTCTTTTAAAGTTGCCGGCCTCTCACCCATGGCATCCCCCACAATGGTTGCCGCATCCACCACAGTAGGCACCCCCAGCGCCAATACCGGTACCTGAAGACTTTCCTGGGTGATGGCATTTCTGTGATTGCCTACGCCGGACCCCGGATGAATCCCGGTATTGGTGATCTGTATGGTACGGTTTAAGCGTTTTGTGGAGCGGGCCGCCAGTGCATCAATCACGATCACCACATCTGGCTTGGTCTCCCCAATGACACCTTTGATAATCTCTGCCGATTCCATACCGGTCTTGGCCATGACTCCCGGCACTAAACTGCTGACCAGGTGCATCTTGGAACGATTGTAGGCTACCTTCCCATACTCTTTCACAATATGTCTGTTAACAAAGAGATTATCTGCCACATTGGGCCCCAGCGAATCTGCTGTCACCTCACGGTTTCCAAGCCCCACCACCAGAATGGACTGCTCCTTGTCCGGATCCGGCAATATATTACGAATCTGCGCAGCCAGGATTTCCGAAATTTCCTGATGATAATCTTCCTCCGGTTCCGTCATGGCCGGTGCTTCCAGCGTGATATAGGTTCCCATCGGTTTGCCCAGCGCCTTGGCACCGTTTTTGGTCTCGATGAGAACTCTGGTAATATGCACATCCGCTTCCTCATTATATTCCTCTTCTACTATAACCCCGTGTAGTTCAGACTCCTTCTCTCCAATACCTTCTCTGGCTTCCAACGCCAAGTCCGTCCTGACATTTGACCAGCTGTTCATATCCTGCTCCTTCCTTCCCGCTCTTTCCATAAAACTGCTGCCTGCAGCGTCTTATGTTATATTTATATGCGTTTTCTTTTTACTTGCCTATTTTCTTTTCTATTTTTTGCAAAAATAAACAAAATATGTATTGACATCACCATTCCCATAAACTAATATAATATACGTGTGTTTCCATTAAAACGTCCGTGTCCGGCTTTAATGAGACACGTCTATAATACATTCAGTCAATCCTGACAGAAGGAGCATAGGAGGTGTAATTATGGCTAATATCAAATCTGCAAAGAAGAGGATCCTGGTAAACAAGACCAAAGCGGACAGAAACAAAGCTATCAAGTCTGGTGTTAAGACAGCTATCAAGAAAGTGGATGCTGCCATCGAGGCAAATGATAAAGAGGCTGCAAAGAGCGCACTGCTCGCTGCTACTTCCGCTATTGACAAGGCAACCAAGAAGGGTGTTTACCACAAAAATACATCCGCAAGGAAAGTATCCCGTCTTGCGACTGCTGTGAACAAAATGGCATAACTGTGGAGAAAATCCCTGCGGAATTATCTCCACATGAAGTTGAATTAAAAAACAACCCATACCGTCATGTGGGTTGTTTTTTATTTGTTTTTAGTTGCTTTTCCAAAACTCAGAAGCAGTGTTCGAGATTGTATTCTTCTCAATCAGCGGCTGTGACCCCCGCCGCCGTGATGGCCGCCTCCGCCACCGCCTCCACCGCCGCTGCTTCCGCCTCCGCCACTGCTGCTCCTCTCAATCTTACGCTGTGTCACGGTCTTTCTGATGAACCGATCCTGCCGCACCCGGAACTCAGGCTTGCCGCCGGCCACATAAGTGACCGCTGTGGTGGTTTTTTTCCCTTTCTTGGAACGCCAGTTGCAGAAGATAAATATAACAGCCGATACCATTCCAATCAGCCATGGTATGTACCTCGGCACATAGACCGAAAACATATTAATCCCCATCATATCGTGATAGAAATCATTGACATAGGTCTTGTAGGCCCGATACGGATCACTCTCCACATGGCGGTACACATTATCAAGAATATGGTTTATCTGCACCGCAGAGTAAGCATCCTTAGCCTTTCCTGTCGTACAAAACCAGGTATAGATGCTTCCATCATCTTCCCGGAACCAGTTATCCACAAGAATCACACCGTCGCCGTCCGGCTCGTCATAGCCGAGTCTGTTTTCTTCCCAGAACTGTTCCGCATAGACCCTCACAAACTGGTCATAAGGCACGCCCGGTTCCATCTCCCTGGCATATGCCTTTAAGGACTCATTCAGGGTAACCAACACGATATCGCAGCCCGTCTGCTTTTCCCGCCTGGCAATCAGCTTGCGCAGCTTCTCCTCCTGTTGATCCGTCAGCACATCCCCGTAATCAAACACCCTCTCATCCAAGGTGCATTCCTGATTGGTCCTCTTGTAATTGGCCGCCTTGGCAATCCCCCAGTGCCAGAGATTCAAGGCCGCTACGGCAGCCGCCAACACAGCCAGAATCACATAAATCCACTTAAAGTAACGAAAATACTCTCTCATATGCTCCCCCTTATAAGATTTCCAACGCCCACACAAGCATATAACCAGCCGCTGTCACTGCCGCCAGCACAGAAGCTGCATAGGAGAATACTTTTGCTTTGGAAACCGGCGTCTTACCGATCACCTTCCCGGTCTGGCCGTTGACGTGATACTGGTAGGTCTGGCCCTTGTAATGATAAAGATACTGCCATACCGGCATCAGCGCATAATGTATGCCGTTTCGTGAAAGGTTCAGATCATTTCTGAAAGGTCTCATCCTGTCATATCCCCCGAAGGTTGCCTGCATCATCTCCTGAGAGGAAGTCCTGGCCTTGACCTGTGCCCTGCCTTCCAGCTCCGGTGCACTCTGGTTATAAATCTCTCCATAAAACCCGGACATATATTTAGGTTCAAAATCTTTTAGGCTGCGATAATCATAGGGCTCCATCAAGTCCATGATGGAATCATCCATGGCATAAGAGGCATCCACCGGAATCCTGTCAAAATCCACTTCCATTTTGCGAAGCACCTCATAATAAGAAGTCTCTGTGTACTCCGTATCTCCGCTGGTCCATCTCCTGACCTTGATACCTTCCCCCGCATAATCATAATCAGCCTGATAATCATAGAGCCAGAAGGGCACATAGATTCCTTCCATCTTTTCCAGACTCTTGGCAGACATAAAGTCCGACGGCGTAAACAGTCTGTTAGAAAATTCCCATTCCAGGGAACCGATGGCCGCCTCCTTACAGACGCAGAAAGGAAGAATCAAATGCGGTTCGTACACCCCTTCCACACGCTCATTCAAGATCAGATAACTACCACAATGTTCGCACCGGCAGGCTGAGGTATAATCCTTAACTTCAATGGGCGCACCACAGTTGACACACTGCGTCATGGAACTGTTGTCTATCCTCTCCTCGCTGTCTCTCCCCTCACAATGAGGACAGCACATGACCCCTTTATTCGGCTCATACACCACGTTGCCGCCGCAGTTTTTACACTTAAATAGCATTGCATCTCCCCCTGTTATTTTATACTGACCCGCACTTTGGGCGCTCTCCCGTGTGATAGCTCCTCTTTGCAAAGCACCCTTTGCTGCTAAACTTTAGAACCCCTCTCCACGCGCTCACACATTATTTTACCAGATATCCGCGGAAAATAACAGCGTTCTTTTGTCCGGTCAACTCATCCCTTATCCGGATTACTTTTCCGGTGCCGGATCCGTCCTCTTCTATAAACTGCCAATCCACAGACAGCCACAAACGCTGCTGTCCCTATCACCCAAAGCGCCATCGACTGCCGGCTGCCATCCCCGAAGATCAGACCCAAAGCCTCCCGCAGACTGGCCGCACCGAAGAAGGCAAAGATTGCAAAAGAGAGCTTATTGAGAATCCCTGCCGGCATTTTACTCTTCAGGAACACGCCCACAATCAACCCAATAAAGTCTGCCAGAATCAGCCCCAGTGTACATCCCATAAATACATAACATGCATTACTGAAACTTTGATCCGTGTACGCCGCTGCCAGGGTTATCGCAGACAACTGCGTCTTGTCTCCCAGTTCCCCAATAAAAAAGGATAGAAAGATGCCAACCACAGGACCAAAACGATGCTTTACCTCTTTCTCCTCTTCTTCCCCCTCATCTCCCCTGATGGTACTATAGGCAAACCCAAAAAAGGCAAATGCCGCTGCCAGTTTGATGAGCCGCATATCCAGATAGCTGCCCAGCGCTGCACCTACTCCCACCGCCAGAAGGTTTAAGACTGCCGTAGCAAGCCAGGTGCCCGTCAGAATATGGGAAATTTTATATTTGCCCGCCATCGCCACTAAGAGCAGCTGGGTCTTATCTCCCATCTCTGCAATAAAAATCGTTGCCAGTACTGTCACAAAAATAATCATGTCTTCCTCTCTCCTGTTCTTTTTATCTGTGGTACCATGCTTTCATATTTTGATAGGAAAGCCAGGGAAATCACCCCGATTTCCTATACAAAAAAGGACAGATACTATACGGTATCCATCCTTGTAAATTCACGCAAGACACACGTACAGCACTCTGCTATACATGAGTCTCATCAATAACAGCAAACCATGTCGTTAACTATCTGATATACCAGACGTAAGCCTGATACCGGCTTCCATCAGCATGTTGGCATATCGCGCCTGCATCCCCGGCGCCGACTACTCCCTCATATATTATAGTATTCCATTATAATCAGTCCGGAAACCGCCGTCAATGCTTTGTGGAAAGATTTATCATTCCCGGCCATCCCAGCAATACGTACACAACTTGCACTTATCGATTCCAACCGAAGCTATCATATCATCCAGGCGATGATAACGTAGAGAGGTAAAATTAAGCTTTTCCCTGATCTGATTAAGCATCTCCCTGTACTCAGAGCTCTCCGGGTCTGCATAAACGGAAAGATTCGGGTATTTATTATCCCCCTCCAGCTCTTTGATCACCCGGCGGGCAATCAGCTCCATTTCCGAACTGGAACGTGAAAAATTCAGATATTTACAGCCAAAAAGAAGCGGCGGACAGGCTGGCCGGATATGTACCTCCTTGGCACCGCTCTGATAAAGGAACTCTGTCGTCTCCCGCAGCTGTGTACCCCGCACAATGGAATCGTCAATCAAAAGCAGGGAACGATCCTTGATCAGATCATGCACCGGAATCAGCTTCATTTTCGCAATCAGGTCACGCTTACTCTGTATTGTGGGCATGAACGACCTGGGCCAGGTAGGCGTATATTTGATAAAGGGCCTGGAAAAAGGAATCCCTGATTCATTGGCGTAACCGATGGCATGCGCTATGCCAGAGTCCGGCACCCCTGCCACAATATCCGGACTGGCATCATCTCTTTTGGCCAGCATGGCGCCGCAGCGGTAACGCATCTCTTCCACGCTCACGCCCTCATAAGAAGAAGTCGGATATCCATAGTATATCCAGAGGAACGTACAGATTTTCATATCCGTTCCCGGTGCAACCAGTGTTTTAACCCCTTCCGGCGTCACTACCACAATCTCTCCCGGACCCAATTCCCGCTCCGGCGTATAACCCAGATTCAGATATGCAAAACTCTCAAAAGAAATACAGGTTGCATTCTCTTTCCTGCCGATGGTCACCGGCGTACGTCCATAGCGGTCTCTCGCCGCATAGATTCCCTTCGCTGTCATGAGCAGCATTGTCATGGAACCGTCAATCAGTTCCTGCACGTACTGAATGCCCTCAATCAGATTATCCTTTTGATTGATAACAGCTGCTACCAATTCCGTGGCATTGATATCTCCCCCACTCATCTCCAGGAAATGTCCCCTGCCATTCTTAAAAATCTCTGCCACAATCTCATCTTTATTATTGATCTTACCTACCGTGGTGATGGCATACGTACCATGATGAGAACGGATGATCAGCGGCTGCGGCTCATAGTCGGAAATACACCCGATTCCCAAGGTACCGTGCATGGTATTAACATCTTTATCAAACTTGGTGCGAAAAGGTGTATTCTCGATATTGTGGATAGCCCGGTCAAACCCTTCCTCCTTACTGTAAAGCGCCATACCGGCACGTCTGGTTCCCAGATGGGAATGGTAGTCAGTCCCAAAAAACAAGTCGAAAATACAATTCTCCTTTGATGCCACTCCAAAAAAACCGCCCATGATGTCCTCCTGTCTCTAATATGGTTTCTTGTCCTGTTTCTTATACTGCTTTTATTGTATATCTGTGTCAAAAAACTCTTTTTTCATAAATCTCACAGCCGCACCGTCCCCGCTCCTTAACCCGGCAGAGCACTTCCCTGGCACGCCTGTACAGACATGTAAAATCCTCGCCTGCCTCGCCGAGCGCTGCCCCGGCACTCAGTGTGACAACCGGCAGATTCTCTTCCATATGCATCAGCCGGTCATTCAGGTGGGCAATCCGCTTGCGGATACCGCTCACGTGTTCTGCAGACAGTCCCTCTATCCAGAGTCCAAATTCATCTTCCTCCAGCCTTCCTATCCCGTCACAGCTTCTGAAATTTTCCTGTAACATGGCAGCAACGCCTTGTAAGATCCTGTCTCCTGTTTCAACGCCAAAGCGTTCATTGATTTCCTGCATCCGATCCACATCCAGAATCAGAAGACATCCTCGTACTCCTGCTTCACCAAGCGCCCTGTCCACAATCTTCTGAAAGCATTTCTGATCTGCCACGCCGGTCAGCGCATCACACTCTCTTTTACTGTATGATCGTCCTGCATAACGTGCAGGCTCCCTTTGCTGCATGCTCTGTGACCTCCTATGATGCCACAGTATCTTTTTCATCGTATGTCCTCCTCTTAAACCGGATTCCATCCCCACCTGTGATTTCTCAAGAAATACTTTTCAAATATCGATTACAGTATACCACAGGTCTGAGCCCTTTTCATCATTTATCATACCAAACTCCCCTGCTGAAAGCAACAATTCTCCTTTTCCCGCCAGGTTAAACTTATAAACTGTTATGCACCGCAACACCATTGAGGTGCCATCTGTAAAATATAAAGAAATGATCTATTGTACGGGAGACCTCCCTTTTGATTCCAATGTCCCTTTTATTGTGTCCACATCCAGCATGGAAAGCATCTTTTCTATCTCGTTCTCATAATCCAGAGACAGTTCATACCGGATTCGCTTCATACTTATCTTATAGCTTTCTTTCACCAGCCCAAGGATGGCCAGTGCGATCTTCTTCATGATCTGCAGGTTCTTTGCGCTTGTCTTCCCCATGCTTGTATTCTTATCATCTTTAAAAGTGAAATCCAGGTGCCAGTGGAGCTTCACCTCCACTCCCCAGTGGCCTCTCGCTGCACGTTCAAATTCATCCGCATCTTCCCCTATGCTGCATATGTAATACCGGTATTCCTCTTCCCTGGTCCCATCCGCTTTCTTCAGGATCTTATGCACCATTCCAAAACTCCTGAGCTTCTTCCACTTTTCACGCTCGCTGTACCAGCCTGTGTCCTCCGTGATATAGTATTCCCGGACTGCGCTTCCGCCATGTTCCGGCTCCACCGTCTTTTTATAACTACTTTCTTTCTCTTTCAGCCTTTCCAGCATACCCTCCTCAAAATAATTCCTGACTTCCTCATAGAACAGCTGCTGGTTCCCTTTCAGCGCAAGGACATAGTCCCCTTTCCCCAAAATGATCGCTGCTGCGGTCTCTTTCTGGCAGTTCATGGCATCTGCCGTCACTATCATATCCCGCAGGTCCATGAGCCGCAGCAGTTCCTGCGCTGCCGGTATCTCATTCGTCTTCTCATCAATGAATTTCTGCGCC